>JBDSWB010000137.1:0-5975 GCA_039926915.1 Ramlibacter sp. | reverse complement strand
CTGCGGATCGCACGCGTGATCGAAATCGTCGGGGTACTGCGTGCCGCTGTGGGGCGAGTCGAGCACGAGTGGCGAAGTCCCAGCGACGGAACGGACCGGATGATTCATGGAGACGATTGTCGCGCAGCGCGCCACGGCGCGGGCGCACAGCAGCCGCAGAGCAGCGCCGTGACGCGCGGTCAGTCGAGGCGGATGCGCGCGAACCGGCTGATGCGCTGCATCTTGTCGAGTTCCTTGCGGATCTGAGCGCCGAACTCTTCCGGCAGCGAAGCCGAAGGAAACAGGCCCTGCGCAATGAGGCGAGCCCGGACCGGCCCTTCCCGCAGCACGCTGGCGACCGCCTCCTGCAACCGCTTGACTGCCGCCGGCTGCGTTCCCGCCGGGGCGACCAGGCCGAACCACGAGGGATCGTTGTTGGAAAAGAGGCTCATCTCCGCGTACGTTGGCACGTCGGGCAGCACTTCCAGTCGCCGGCTCCATGACACGGCCAGCGCCCTGAGCTTGCCCGACTGGATGTGCGGCAGCGACGAAGCCACCTGGTCGAAATACACCTGGACCTGGCCAGCCAGCAGGTCATTGAGGGCCGGGCCGGCGCCGCGATACGGGATGTGAACCATGAACGTGTTGGTCGTACTCTTGAAGAGTTCTCCCCACATGTGGCCGATCGTGCCGTTACCGGGTGAAGCGTAGGTGACCTTGCCGGGGTTGGCCTTGAGGTAGCGTATGAACTCCTCGAAGTTTCGAACCGGCAGGCTGGCATTGACAACCATCACGCCGGGCGCCTTCACGATCTCCGTCACCGGCGCGAAATCCTTGATCGGGTCGTAGGGCAGCTTGTTATAGACGGCCGGATTCACGCCGTGCGTGGAGAGTGTGGCGACGCCGAGCGTCAGGCCGTCTGGTGCCGACTTGGCGACTTCGGCCATGCCGATCGAGCCGCCCGCGCCCGCCCGGTTGTCCACGACCACAAGCACCCCGAGCAGCCGCCCCAGAGGTTCGGTCAGCGCGCGGGCGGTGATGTCGGTGGCCCCACCCGGAGGAAAGGGAACCACCAGCCGCAAGGGCCGGGACTGGCCGAAGGAAAGTCCCGGAAGTAATGTTGTACCGGCCAGCGAAAGCAGCGAACGTCGCAGCATGATCTGTCTCCTGTGCAGTAGTCAGGTGGCGATTCTGGACCGCAGCCCATTCGGATTCAAATGAAAACCCGGCGCAAAACCATTCCAGGCCGGAATGTTCTGGGCTAGGATCCAGCATGCGCCGGTTGCACCCTCCCATCCAGTTGCTCCAGGCATTCACGACCACTGCGCGCTTCGGCAGCATCTCTCGCGCGGCCGAAGCCCTGCATCTCACGCAGAGCGCCGTCAGCAAGCAAGTGCAGGAACTGGAACGCTGGACCGGCGTGCCGCTGTTCGAGCGGGTGCGCAAGCGCCTGAGCCTCACGCCTGCGGGCACCCGCTACGAGAGTGCGATCCGCCCTCTGCTCAGCCAACTCGAGGCCGCGACGCTGGACCTGATCACCAGCGGGGATGGCGGCGGCGCCCTGCATGTTTCGACGCTGCCGACATTCGGCGCGAAATGGCTGATCCCCCGCCTGCCCGCATTCCAGAGAGCGCACCCCCAGATCGCTCTGCATTTCGTGCCCTACGTGCAAGGCTATGACTTCCTTCGCAGCGATCTCGACTGCTCCATATTGTTCGGAGACGGCCATTGGCCGGGCGCCGAGGCCGTTTACCTGACTGGGCGCGACGTGGTGCTGATCGCCCCGCCTTCACCGCACCACAAGCCGCTGCTGCGACGGCCGCAGGACATCGCCAGGTTCGCCCTGCTTCAACATACTTCAGTACCGATGGCCTGGAGCCACTGGTGCGAAGCGCACGGCGTTCTTGGCATCAATGTCTTCGCGGGGCCGCAACTGGACCAGTTCCACAGCCTGATCCGCGCTGTAGCGGCGGGCATGGGGCTGGCGCTGGTGCCGCAATGCCTGGTGCGCGAGGATGTCGCGACCGGCCTGGTATCGGCGCCGCTGCGGGATGGCTATGTCGACGACTTGGGCTATTGGCTTTGTTACCCCGAGTCCCGCTCCAACCTCGCGCCTTTGGCGAGCTTTCGCGACTGGCTGCTGGCCGAGAATGCCCCGCCGCCGTGAACGAGACCGCCCGGCGCACGCGCCGCAGCGCGGCGCGATGAACCCATTCCACAGACTCCGGCGTCGGGATGGCTCGTTGAGAGTGCCGTTGCGCCTGGATCCGTGGTGGGTGATGCAGGGTTTGAACCTGCGACCCCTGCCGTGTGAAGGCAGTGCTCTACCGCTGAGCTAATCACCCATTCGCGTCGATGGACCTGTTGCAGGCACAACCGCTCGAAAAGCCTTGGATTATGCCATACCGCTGAGCGCTTCTTCCCCCGCCGGCGCGTCGAGCGGCAGCCGGGTCAGCAGCACGTCGGCCATGAATTTGCGCGCGTAAATGCTTTCATAGCTGCAAGCCAGAGGTGTGTTCACACGTGCGTTCAGCAACCACCGGTAGTCGTTGAGCAGGTCATAAAGGTGAAACCCGGCGGCTTCGAAGGGCTCCAGTGTCTTTCGGATGTTTGGGGCCTTTGCCTCGAGCGCAACCTGCAGGCGGGGGTGGATGCAGTGGGCAATCAGCTCGCGCACGACCAGGTGTTCAGCCCCCTCGATATCCAGCTTGACGAACGTCACTTCGGCGGCCCGGTTCCCCAGCATTCCGAGCAGCGTATCGGTCTTGACCGTGACGGGGCGCCAGGGCTTCGTGCCGCCCATCAACCAGTGGTCGAGCTCCCCCTTTCCGGGCAGAGTCATGCGGGAAAGCATGTCATTCCTGGCATGAATGTAGAAAGTGCTTTCGCCGGCGGCGCCGGCACATGCCTTTTCAATGATCTCCACCCGGTCCCGGAAACCGTTGTGCGCAACATTCGTCGCCAGCCGGCGGAAGTTGCCCGGCGCGGCCTCTATGGAGATCACGCGACCCGTCGCTCCTGCCTTGCGGCAAAAGAGCAGCGTGAAGTAGCCCACGTTGGATCCCGCATCCACGCACAGGTCACCGGGCCTGACGCAACGGTCCACGACTTCGGACAGCACCGGCTCGAACCGCCCCCGGTAAAACACGATTCCATTGAGTGTCGAGTCGGTGGGCCGGCCGGCCAGCTCGAACCCGTAATCGGAGGCGATCCTGGGCTGGAATCCCCGCATGAACCTGCGCTTCAGGACAGTCACCGCCAACGCGATCCACATCAACTTGAAGGCATCCAGGAAGGGCGGCAGTCCAACGCAGAAACGCATAGACAGGCGCAATGCCTGCCCCAGCCGATGGGCCGCCCCGACCGAACCTGTTCCATGCTGATCGCCTTCATGATCGCCGCCGCTTTCGACAGGCGCGGCAGCCATATCAACTTGCCGGGGATTGCGTAAACAACCGCCACAGCGTCTTGCCGCCGCTGGCCTTGTCGAGCAGCGTCAGCACCTCGTCATGCGCTGCCGCTTCCTGCTCGCTCGCCATCAGCACCGGCAGCGTGAACTGCGTGAGGTCCACCCGCGTGACGATGCCGCCGAACCTGTCGTCGGACGCGAGGTCGATCAAGAGCGCATCCTGTCCCCGGGTGAGGTTGATGTAGACGTCGGCGAGCAGCTCCGCGTCCAGCAGCGCCCCATGCAGCTTCCGGCCGGAATTGTCCACCCCCAGCCGGTCGCACAGCGCGTCCAGGCTGTTGCGCTTGCCAGGATACATCTCCTTGGCCATCACCAGCGTGTCCGTGATCCGGCCCACCAAAGTATTGAAGGCGGGCTGGCCGGTCAGTTGCAGCTCGCGCGTGAGAAAGGAAACGTCGAAGGCGGCGTTGTGGATGATGACCTCGTCGGCGCCGGCCAGGTACTGCAGCAACTCGTCGGCGACCGCGGCAAACTTCGGCTTGTCGCGCAGGAACTCGTTGCTGATCCCGTGGACCTTGAGCGCGTCCTCATGGCTGTCGCGCTCGGGGTTCAGGTAAAAATGCTTGTTGTTCCCGGTGAGCTTGCGCGCGAGGAGCTCGACGCAGCCGATTTCGATAATGCGGTCACCGCCTTCGGCGGAAAGGCCGGTGGTTTCGGTGTCGAGAACGATCTGGCGCATGGCCGGCATTATGCTTGAGCGACACGCGAACCAAGGAGCCCTTGCATGTTTCAACTGGACGGAAAGATCGCCATCGTCACCGGCGGCAACGGAGGCATTGGACTGGGCATGGCCCGAGGGCTGGCCTCGGCGGGCGCGACCGTGGTCATCGCGGGCCGGGATGCGGAAAAGTCGACCGGTGCCGTGCGGGCGCTCTTGGCCGAAGGATGGAAAGCGGATGCCTTCGAGGCCGACGTCACGGATGAAGGCTCGGTGGCCCGGCTGGTCGAACAGGTAGTGCAGAAACACGGAGCGCTCCATGTGCTGGTAAACAACGCCGGCATCAACATCCGGATTCCGCCGCACGAATTGAACCTTGCCGACTGGCAGTCCGTCATCGACACCAACCTCACCAGTACTTTTCTGTGCTCGCGCGCCGCCCACGGGCCGATGAAACTTGGCGGCGGGGGCAAGATCATCAACATCGGCTCGATGTTGTCGATCTTCGGGGCGCCGTTCGCACCGGCCTATGGCGCGAGCAAAGGCGGCGTGGTGCAGCTCACCCGCTCGCTGGCCACCGCCTGGGCGCCCGACAACATCCAGGCCAACGCGGTGCTGCCAGGCTGGATCGACACCGATCTGACTCGCAACGCGCGCGACCAAGTGCAGGGTCTGAATGAACGTGTGCTGGCCAGGACGCCGGCCGGCCGCTGGGGCGTGCCCGCCGACCTCGGCGGCATCGCAGTCTTCCTTGCCAGCCCGGCGTCGGACTTCATCACCGGCACGGCCATCCCGGTGGACGGCGGCTACTCGATCGCCTAGTGATTCTCTTTCGCGTGGTTGATCGAGTACTTCGGAATCTCCACTGTCAGGTCCTTCTGCGCCACGATCGCCTGGCACGACAAGCGTGAATTGGGCTCCAGGCCCCAGGCGCGGTCGAGCAGGTCTTCCTCGTTCTCGTCCATTTCGTTGAGCGAGCTGAAGCCTTCACGCACGATCACATGGCAGGTGGTGCACGCGCAGCTCAGGTCGCAGGCGTGCTCGATAGGGATGCCGTTGTCCAGCAGCGCCTCGCAGATCGAGGTGCCGGCGGGCACCGTCACTTCGGCGCCGTTCGGGCAGTACTCGGGGTGCGGCAGGATTTTGATGATGGCCATTTTCAGATCGTCTCAACGTTCTTGCCGGCCAGCGCCTGCCGGATGCTGTGATTCATGCGTTCCGCGGCGAACGACTCCGTTCCCTTCGCGAGCGCTTGTGTCGCAGCTTCGATGGCGGCGGCATCGTGGCTGTCGGCGGCCACGTTGCGCAACTGCTCCATCAACCGGTCGATGTGCGCCCGCTCGTCCGCCTGCAGCAGTTGCCCGTCGGCATTGAGCGCGGTACGCGTGGCCAGCAGCATGCGCTCGGCATCCACGCGGGCTTCGGCCAGGGCTCGGGCTTTCATGTCCTGGTCAGCCGTCGTGAAGCTTTCCTGCAGCATCCTGGCGATCTGCTCGTCCGACAGACCGTACGAAGGCTTGACGTCGATGCTTGCTTCCACGCCGCTGCCCTGTTCCTTCGCGCTGACGCTGAGCAGGCCATCGGCGTCGACGGTGAAAGTCACGCGGATGCGCGCGGCGCCCGCCACCATGGGCGGGATGCCGCGCAACTCAAAGCGCGCAAGGCTGCGGCAGTCCTGCACCAGGTCGCGCTCGCCCTGCACCACGTGAAGCGCCAGCGCGGTCTGGCCGTCCTTGTAGGTCGTGAAGTCCTGCGCCTTGGCGGTGGGAATGGTCTCGTTGCGCGGCACGATTCGCTCCACCAGCCCGCCCATCGTCTCGATGCCCAGTGACAGCGGAATCACGTCGAGCAGCAACAAGTCGCCGGCGT
>JBDSWB010000136.1:0-6838 GCA_039926915.1 Ramlibacter sp. | reverse complement strand
CAGCACGCGGTCGCCGAAGGACTTGGTGACGTTGTGGAATTCGATCACCTGCTGGCCCAGGCGCTCGGCGACGGGGATGAAGATCTCCTGGGTCTCGTTGCGCTTCTGGTATTCGACGTCGGACAGCTCCTCGAAGCGTGCCAGGCGCGACTTGCTTTTGGCCTGGCGCGCTTTGGGGTTCTGGCGCGACCACTCCAGTTCCTTCTTGAGCGCCTTGAAGTGCGCCTCTTCGGTCTTCTGCTCCTGGGCCAGCCGGTCGCCCTTTTGTTCGAGCCAGCTGCTGTAGTTGCCCTTCCAGGGGATGCCATTGCCCCGGTCGAGTTCGAGAATCCATTCGGCCGCGTTGTCCAGGAAGTAGCGGTCGTGGGTGATGGCGACGACAGTGCCGGAGAAGCGGGTGAGGAACACTTCCAGCCATTCCACCGACTCGGCGTCCAGGTGGTTGGTCGGCTCGTCCAGCAGCAGCATGTCGGGCTTGGACAGCAGCAGACGGCACAGCGCCACGCGGCGCTTTTCGCCACCGGACAGCACGCCCACCCTGGCGTCCCACGGCGGCAGGCGCAGGGCGTCAGCTGCGATCTCGAGCTGGTGCTCCGAATCGGTGCCGGCGGTGGCGATGATGGCTTCCAGGCGCGCCTGCTCCGCGGCCAGCGCATCGAAGTCGGCATCCGGCTCGGCGTAGGCTGCGTAGACCTCTTCAAGCTTGGCCTTCGCGGCAAACACCTCGCCCATCGCCTCTTCGACGCTCTCGCGCACGGTGTGCTCGGCATTGAGTTTCGGCTCCTGGGGCAGGTAGCCGATGCTCAGTCCCGGCATCGGGGTGGCCTCGCCCTCGTACTCCTTGTCGACCCCGGCCATGATCTTCAGCAGCGTCGACTTGCCCGAGCCGTTCAGGCCCAGCATGCCGATCTTGGCGCCGGGGAAGAAAGAGAGCGAGATGCCTTTGAGGATGTGCCGCTTCGGCGGCACGATCTTGCCGACGCGGTTCATTGTGAAAACATACTGGGCCATGGAAGTGCTCGTTTCAGGAAATGCTATGCAAAACCCTCGATTATCGCGGGGTTGGCCATCCCGGATCCGCGGGGGCGGATCAGGACTTGCCGTCGATGGTGTTCTTGAGCGCGGCCTTGGCGACCTGGTCGAGCGCCTCGTCGACCACATTGCGTTCGGCGACGATCTTGATGTTGCCCTGCGTGCGCAGCCGGTCCAGTGTGCGGCGCGACATCGAGTGCGCGGTGCCCGCCAGCGAGGTGAACATGAACAGAGTGGCGTGCGGGCTGGCCCAGGTCAGCTGGGCGCGCACCCATTCCTCCTTGACGAGCAGCTCGATCCAGGTGCCCGTGCGCATCTCGCCGGCTCGCAGCGGCGCCGGGGCCTCTTCCGACTCTGCCTGCACACTGGCGGCTTTTTCCGGCCCCAGCGCCTCTTCCGGAACGAAGCCGGACTCCTGCGCCTCCCGGCTGTCCAGCCACAAGGCCGCCACGCTGTCGGTGAAGTCCAGCTCCTGCACCTCGACAGCTTCCGCGGCGGCGCTGCTGATCGCGTCCCGGCCTTCGTGGACGGCCGCGCGGTGGATGGTGATGAGGTTGTTGAAGAACCGCGCCGTCAGCTCCGGCGGGTAGTCGATGCGATTGAGGCCCTCGCGCAGCTTGGCCAGCAGCTTGGGAATCATCTGGACCAGTCGACGGGCGCGTCCGCGACTGGCGGTGCTCTTCTGGATGCTCCAGACCAGGTCGTCCACCATGGCGCGGTAGCCGTAGGGATCGTCGGACCCATCGGCACAGCTGAGCTGGGCTTCCGCCACGACCTGCGCCCAGGAGTTGCGCAGGAAATCGACCACGAAATCGGCCACTTCCAGCCCTTCGACCTGCTGGGCGAATTCATTCGCCAGCTTCTGCGCGAGCAGGTTGCGCTGTTCGGCGTGCAGCAACACCCGCGCGGCCTCCTCGCGGCGATGGCGCACCACCTGGTCGTGATCGGTCCAGTGTTCCTGCAGGTGGTCCAACAGTTCGCCGAATGTGTCGGCGTCGACCACCTTGCTATCCAGCCATTTCACCGAGTCCTCGACGGTCACCAGGAAGCGCTGGAAGCCGGCTTCGTTTTCGGCGGAAAAGGCCAGGCTGCGCTGTGTGATGCGATCGAGGAACTGGCGCGCCGGGTGGGTGCGGTCGCTGAAGAAGCGCGAGTCCTCCTGCGCCAGCTTCAGCACGGCTGGTTCGATCACCTTCAGCTGGCGCTTGAACTCGGGCAGCAGGCGCCGGTCCTGAGCCAGGTTGTCGAACATGAGGCGCACCACTTCTTCGCCAAGCTGGTGGCCCAGCCGCGGCGTTCCATCCGCCGAAATAGGGTCGGCGTCGATGAGCATGTCCGGCGGCGCCGAGGGCGGCGGCGGCCTTGGCCGCTTCTCCAGCTTCTCCACCAGCACGTCGACCTGCTTCATGTCCTGCAGCATCGACATGGACGCCGGCACGGTATGCAGGAAATCCCGCGGCGGCGATTGCGCATCGAAGTCGCCGGCGAGCAGCTTGCGCAGCCGGTCCAGCGTCAGCAGCGTCTTGGCCATCGTGTCGGCCACCGGCGCGCCGGTGGCGCCGGTGCCTTTGTGGACGCGGCCGCCGACCGGCACGGCTGGCTCGACACCCGACGAACGCAACCAGTCGGTCAATTCGCGGTACAGCTTGCGCAAGTTCGCGCCCAGCAGGCCGGCCGCAGGCGCCATCAGCGTCTCGCGGATCGCGGCGTCCGGCACGCATGCGGCCAGGCAAGACTGCAGGGCCCGCACGAACACATCGGGCCGCAGCGGGTTGAGCCCCGGCTGTACGGTGCGCCAGCCCAGTAGCGTGCTCATCAGCGCATCGAGCGCCGGCAATGCATCATCCACCGCCATCGAGACTTCCTGCTGGGCGCGCGCCACCTCGATGCTCAGGTCCAACTGCTCGTCCTCAAACAGGCGCAGGTCCTCGAAGCGCAGCAGCTCAGTGTTGACCTGGTCCTTGCCACCGCCTTCGTAGACGATCCGGGTGAGTTCCGTCCGGAATGACGCGCACACCGCCTTGGTGGTCGCATACATCTTTTCGATGGTGGCCTTGGTCCCGGGCTGCTGAAGCGCGGCCACACGCCGCGCATTGTTCGGCGAAATGGCGGCCGTGAGCCCGTTGACGACGTCGGACATCAGCATTTCGGCCTGTTGGAGGATGGCCTCCAGGCAGTCGTTGAGCGACGGTTGGAATGCCGTGGGGTCGTCGGAGACGCCGAGTCGAAGCTTCAGCAGATTGGGCATGATGTGTGTAAGACCAATTATCTGTCCGGGCGGGCCCTGAGTACCAGTTTTTTGCCTTCCGTGGCCGTCGCGCGCGCGGGCGGGCGCCTCAGGACGCTGTAAGCGTTCGTAACCTTTCTCCGGCCCGGGAGGCAACCCATGAGCGGGACCGCAACTGCGCCATTGTCGAGCTGAATGCAATCCCTCGCTGCGCGCATTTGCGAACCGTGCGACAATGCTCCCGTTGCGGACTCCAGTTGCCCGCAACCTCAGCGACTCGCTGGGGACGAAGCGGTGCTTCCCGCAAGCCCGCCGGCTCCCACACCCTGAACCCCATCTGCCTTTGACTGGCTCGGTGCCTACAGCACCGTACAGGCTGATTCCCAAGCGCCACGGATGGCGCACTCTTAAATGACTTTTGACGAATTGAATCTGGCACCCGCCATTCTTAAAGCCGTGCGCGAGCAGGGCTACGACACCCCCACCCCCATTCAAGCCCAAGCGATTCCCGCCGTGCTGGCAGGCCACGACATCCTCGGCGGTGCCCAGACCGGCACCGGCAAGACCGCGGCCTTCACCCTGCCAATGCTGCACAAGCTCACCAACGGGCGCAGCAGGACCAACAAGTTCGGCAAGGACGGCATCGCCGCCCTCGTGCTGACACCGACGCGTGAACTCGCCGCGCAGGTGGAAGAATCCATCCGCACCTACGGCAAGTACCTGCAGCTGACCTCCACCGTCATCTTCGGCGGCGTCGGAATGAATCCGCAAATCAGCAAACTCAAGGCCGGCGTCGACATCCTCGTCGCCACGCCTGGCCGCCTGCTCGACCTCCAGCAGCAAGGCATGCTGGACCTGTCCACCGTGGAGATGCTCGTGCTGGACGAAGCCGACCGCATGCTCGACATGGGCTTCCTGCCCGATGTGAAGAAGATCCTCGCGCTGATGCCGAAGGAAAAGCAGAGCCTGCTGTTCTCCGCGACCTTCAGCGATGAGATCCGCGAGTTGGCCGACCGCCTGCTGAAGAATCCGCAGAGCATCCAGGTCACGCCCCGCAACTCCACCGTGCAGCGCATCACCCAGGTGACGCACCCGGTCAGCCGCGCCAAGAAAAAGCAGCTGCTTGCGCACATCATCAAGGAACACGACTGGAGCCAGGTCCTGGTGTTCACGCGCACCAAGTTCGGCGCCAACAACGTGGCCGAGTTCCTGACCAAGAACGGCATCAACGCGATGGCGCTGCACGGCAACAAGAGCCAGTCGGCGCGCACGCAGGCCTTGGCCGGCTTCAAGAGCGGCGACATCCGCGCACTGGTGGCCACCGACATCGCGGCCCGCGGCATCGACATCGACGACCTGCCGCACGTCGTGAACTTCGAAATTCCCAACGTGCCGGAAGACTATGTGCACCGCATCGGCCGCACCGGCCGCGCCGGCAATGACGGCGCCGCGGTGAGCCTGGTCTGCCTGGACGAAGAAGGATTCATGAAGGAAATCGAGCGCTTCACCCGGCAGCAGATTCCCGACCAGCTCATCGAGGGCTTCGCGCCCGAGCCCGGTGAACGCGCCGAGCCGATCGCCATGGGCCGCCAGACCATCTGGGGTGGCCTGGGCAAGCCGCCCAGCCGCGAAGTGATGGCCGCAGCCGCCAAGGCCGCGCGTACCGAGATGATGCAGCGCATCCGCGACAACAAGGGCGAACAAGGTGCACGTGGCGGTTCCGGCAACGGCGCCCGCAACGGTGGCGGCAACGGCGCCCGCAGCGGCACCGGCAACGGCGCCCGCAGCGGCTCCAGTGCTGGCAATGGCAACGGCGGGCGCAACGGTGCGCAGCCCCAGGGCCAGCGCGCGCAGCAGCAGCCCCGCCCGCCCCGCAACACCCAACCGCAACAGCCTCCGCAGCAAAACCGCGAGCGTGAAGACCAGGACGACGACCGGATGCCGACCAACATCGATCCACTGCGCACCAACATACCCGGGCGCCGCGACATGAACGGCCTGCAACGCGTGAACGTGGGCGGCCAGCCCGATCCGACCCGCACCAGCATCGACAGCATGGGCGCCGGCCGGCGCGGCGGCGGCAACCGCAACCGAGGTAGTGGCGGCGGCAACGGCGCACGCGCACCTTCGCGCTTCGCGCGCTGATGCAACAGGGGTAGGATGCGTCCACCATGGACGCTGCCCTGCCCCGCACAGTGCTGATCGCCGGGGCTTCGGGCTTGGTCGGCCGGGAAATCCTGCAAGGACTCCTGGCCGATGATTCCGTCAAGGCGGTCCATTCGCTGGCCCGCCGCGAGCTGCCGCTGCAGCATCCCAAGCTGACCCAGCACCGGGTCGATTTCAAGGCTTTGTCGACCGGACTCGCGCTGCCCCCGGTGGACGAGGCTTACGTCGCTTTAGGCACCACCATCAAGGTTGCGGGCAGCCAGGAGGCGTTTCGCGCGGTGGATTTCGACGCGGTCGTCGCAGTGGCGAAGGCGGCCAGGGCGGCCGGCGCAACGAGGCTCGGCGTCGTGAGCGCCATGGGCGCCAGCAATCGCTCCAGCATCTTTTACAACCGCGTCAAAGGCGAAATGGAAGAAACGCTGGGCACGCTGGGGTTCACCACGCTGGTGATCGCCCGGCCCTCCTTCCTGGCGGGCGACCGTGAGGCGCTCGGCCAGCCATCGCGCGGCGGCGAAAAGCTCGCCCTGCAGGTCTCGCGCTGGCTGGCGCCGCTGATTCCCGAGAATTACGGCTCGGTGCAGGCCAACTCGGTGGCGCGCGGACTGCTGCGCGGCATTCGCGAGACAGCAGGCCGGCGTGTGCTGCTGTCCGGCGAATTGCGCCGGGCCTGATCGATCAGTCGAGCCCGCATTTGCGCGCGACGCGCTGCGCCAAGTCGGCCATCACGCCCGCGTCGAACGGCGAGCGCAGGCCCGCTGACTTGAAGATGTCCAGCACACCGCGGGTGCCGCCGAGGCGGCACAGTCCCAGATAGGTTTCCAGGGCGGCCGCGTTGTCCTTCTCGCACTGGAACGCCAGCTGCATCGCGCCGGTCTCGGCGATCGCGTAGTCGATGTAATAGAACGGAAACTTGAAGATGTGCAGCTGCGCATACCAGCGCGCGGCGCGCAGGGCTTCGATGCCTGCGAAGTCGATGCCCGGAATGTACGTCTCCCAGCTCCGGTCCCACTGCGCATCGCGATCGGAGGGCGAAGCGGCGGGATTTTCGTACACCCAGTGCTGGAACTCATCGACGACGCAGATGTAGCAGACCAGCTCCACCGCGCCGACCCATCGCTTCAGGCGGAACCGCCGTGCATGCTCGGCATCCGGAAAGAATTCTTCGATGTAGGGCAGCGACAGATACTCCATCCCCATCGAATGAACTTCCGCCGCGTCCGCGGTGGGCCACTGCAGCTCCACGATCTCGATCGGCTGCGACTCCCACGCCTGGAACGCATGGCCCATCTCATGCGTGAGCGTTCGCACGTCGGCGGCCTGGCCGGTCGAATTGCAGAAGATGCCGACCCGCGCCTCGTCCGGGAAGGCCGTGCAGAACGCCCCGCCGCGCTTGCCCTTGCGATTCTCGAGATC
>JBDSWB010000135.1:0-5718 GCA_039926915.1 Ramlibacter sp. | reverse complement strand
ACGCCAGCATGAAGGACCGCTCCGTCATCCAGTGGGACAAGGACGACCTGGAAGACATGGGGCTGATGAAGGTGGACGTGCTGGCGCTGGGCATGCTCACGGCCATCCGCCGCTGCATCGATTTCGTGGCGCAGCGGCGCGGCCGGCCGTTCACCCGCTACGACATCGGCACCGAAGACCCGAAGGTCTACGAGATGATCCGCGCCGCCGACACGGTGGGCGTGTTCCAGATCGAAAGCCGCGCGCAGATGTCGATGCTGCCGCGCCTGAAGCCAACCACGTTCTACGACCTGGTGGTGGAGGTGGCCATCGTACGGCCGGGGCCGATCTCGGGCGGCATGGTGCACCCCTACCTGAAGGCGCGCGAGCGGCACGCGAACAAGGAGGAAATCACCTATGAACGCTCGTCACTTGAGAAGCCGGAGGAAGCGCCGCGTTTGAAGAAGGCGCTCGAGCGCACGCTCGGCATCCCCATCTTCCAGGAACAGGTGATGCAGATCTCCATGATCGCGGCCGGCTTCAGCGCATCCGAAGCCGACGCCTTGCGCCGCGCCATGGCCGCGTGGAAGCGCAAGGGCGGCGTCAACCGTTTCCACGACCGCCTGATCGACGGCATGCTGCGCAACGGTTACACCGACGAATTCGCGCAGCGCATCTTCAAGCAGATCGAAGGCTTCGGCGAATACGGCTTCCCCGAAAGCCATGCCTACAGCTTTGCGCTGCTGTCGTACGAGAGCAGCTGGCTGAAGTGCCACGAACCCGAATGCTTCCTCGCCGCGATGCTCAACTCGCAGCCTATGGGTTTCTATTCGGCTTCGCAGTTGGTGCAGGACGGCAAGCGACACGGCGTGCAGGTGCTGCCCCCCGACGTGTCGTACAGCGAGTGGGACTGCACACTCGAATTGAAGTCAGAATCCAAACAATTGGGGTCAGACTCCAATTTATCTCCGCAGAACGAGATGCGCAAACCCGCCATCCGCCTCGGCCTGCGTAGGGTGGGCGGCCTGAGCGAAGCCGCGGGCAAGCGCATTCCGCAGGCGCGCGGCGAGGTGCCTTTCATCAGCACCGAGGACCTGGCTTTGCGCGCGCCGCTCGACCTGAAGGACCTCAATTGCCTCGCCGCGGCCGATGCCTTGCTCTCGCTCTCGGGCCACCGTCGTCAACAAGTGTGGGAAGCCGCAGCCCAGCGCCGCGCGCCGGCCCTGTTGCAAGGCGCACCGGTGAACGAGGAAGCGCTCGACCTGCCCACCGCGCCCGAAGGCGAGGAGATCGTCTTCGACTACGCGTCCATGGGCCTCACCTTGCGGCGCCATCCGCTGGCCTTGCTGCGGCCCCGTCTGGCGCGCATGAAGCTGATGAACGCGGCGGAACTGCACGACCTGCCGAGCGGGCAGCGCGTGGCCGCCTGCGGCATCGTCACGGTGCGCCAGCAGCCGCAAACAGCCAACGGAACCATCTTCGTCACGCTGGAGGACGAAACCGGCCCGGTGAACGTGATCGTGTGGAAGTCGGTGCGCGAGGCGCAGCGCGAAGCCCTGCTGCGGTCGAAGCTATTGGCCGTCTACGGCAAGTGGCAGCGCGACGTGGAAAGCGGCGGCCAGGTGCGTCACCTGATTGCCGAGCGCATGAAGGACCTGACGCCGCTGCTCGGAAGGCTGGGGCAGTTGAGCAGCCGAAGCCGCGACTTCCACTGACCCTACCGGCGCGTGAAAACGGGCGCCCGCCGGTGCTTCGTCCCCTGCTCATACGCAAACGCCAGCCCCAGCAACTTCCCCTCGGCCCAGGCCGTGCCGACGAACGACAGGCCCACCGGTAGCCCCTGCGCCAACCCCATGGGCACCGTGATGCCCGGGTAGCCCGCCACGGCGGCGGGCGAAGAGCTCGACCCCTGGAAGGAATCGCCGTTGAGGTGATCCGTGAGCCATGCCGGTGAACCGGTCGGCGCGATGATCGCGTCCAGCTTGTGCTGCGCCAGCACCTCGTCGATGCCGGCGCGAGCGAGCCGGCGCGACTTCTCCGCCGCCCGCAGGTAGGCCGCGTCGGTGAGCGGTCCCTTGGCCTGCGCCTTGACGAACAGGTCCTGCCCGAAGAAAGGCATCTCGCGCTTCGCGTTCTTCTCGTTGAACGCAATCACGTCCTCCAGTGAACGCACGGCAACGCCGGGCCGACCGGCCAGGTAGGCATTGAGCCCGGCCTTCAGCTCGAACAGCAGCACCTCGAGTTCATCGTCGTCGTAGTCGCCCAGCGAGCCGAAGTCCGCCGGGTCCACGATCTCGGCGCCCAGCCGTTTCAGGTCGGCAATCGCCTGCTCGAACAGCCTGTCGGTGTGCGCGTTGTAGCCCGTCACCTTCTTGCGCGCGACACCGATGCGCGCGCCCTTGAGCGCGCCGGCTTTCAGGAAACTCCGGTAGTCCGCCTCGATGTGCCCTTGCGCAGCCTGCGTCGCCGCGTCTTCCGGGTCGACCCCTGCCATCGCCGTGAGAAGCGCGGCCGCATCGGCAACGCTGCGAGCCATCGGCCCGGCCGTGTCTTGCGAACGCGAGATCGGGATGATGCCCGTGCGGCTCACCAGCCCCACCGTCGGCTTCAGCCCCACCAGGCCGGCAGCGCCGCTCGGGCAGACGATGGACCCATCGGTCTCCGTGCCCACGCCCACCACGGCGAAGCTGGATGCGATCGCTGCGCCTGTTCCCGAGCTGGAGCCGCAGGGGTTGCGGTCGCGCACATAAGGGTTCTTCGTCTGCCCGCCGCGAGCGCTCCAGCCGCTGGATGATTTGCTCGAACGGATGTTGGCCCACTCCGACAGGTTGGTCTTGCCAAGAATCACCGCACCGGCCTCGCGCAGGCGCTTCACCACGAAGGCATCGCGCGGTGCCGGCGCGCCCTCCAGGGCGAGCGAACCCGCAGTGGTCATCATCCGGTCGCCCGTGTCGATGTTGTCCTTCACCAGCACCGGAATGCCATGCAGCGGCCCGCGCACGCGCCCTGCCATGCGTTCGGCGTCGAGTGAACGCGCGGCTTTCAACGCATCAGGATTGGCCTGCAGCACGGAGCGAATCGAGGGACCTGCGCGGTCCAGGCGGCGGATGCGATCGAGGCTGGAGTGCATGATCGACTGCGATGTCGCGCGGCCCGAATTCATCGCGCTCTGGAGCTGTTCGACCGAGGCTTCGGTGATGGAAGTCGCTGCATAGCCGGTGCTTGCTGCGAAGAGCAGGGGGAGGAGGAGCTTCACGCCGCGCGGCTCCAGCCTACTTCACCTTCAGCGAAGCCAGGCTGGGGTCCGTGTCGGGATATCGCAGCTGGAGGCGCTGCAGCGCCTCTCGCATGGCCAGGGCGATCATCAGGTTGCGGTGGGTCTTGGAATCGGCCGGCACGACGTTCCACGGCGCCCAGGGCGTGGCCGTCGCCGCGATGGCCTGCTGGTAGGCGTTCTGGTAGTCGTCCCATTTCTCGCGCACATGCAGGTCCCCCCGCTGGAACTTGTAGCGCTTGGCCGGGTCATCGATGCGGTCCTGAAGGCGCTTGCGCTGTTCGTCCTTCGAAATGTGCAACATGAATTTCAGCACCACCGTCCCGGTTTGCGCGAGCAGCCTTTCGAAATCGTTGATCTGCGCGTAGCGCCGCAGTGTCTCGTCCGCGTCGATCAGGCCTTCCACCACGGGGACGAGAACGTCCTCATAGTGGCTGCGGTTGAATGCAACGATTTCGCCTGACGCTGGAACCTCCTGGTGGATGCGCCACAGGTAATCGCGGGCACGCTCGGCCTCGCTCGGCGCCTTCCACCCTACCGTCCTCACACCCAGCGGGCTCATGCGGCCGAACACCGCGCGCAGCGTGCCGTCCTTGCCGCTGGTGTCCAGCCCTTGCAGCACGACCAGCATCTTGTAGCGCCGATCGGCGTACAGGAGGTTCTGCAATTCGTCCAGCTCCTGGGCCAACTGGTCGACACGCTGCTGGTCGCTTTTCTTGTCGCCGCTCGAAAACGGTTTCAATCCGGGGTCAATGCCAGCCAGCGAGAAAGATGGATCGGGCGCTGATAGACGGTATTGCTTCCAGGCTGGCGCTAGCGGCGCCGATGCGCCTTTGGGTTGGGTGGCTTTGCGGGTCATCCGGCGAGTCTAGCCGGATGCGGGCGCGCCCACCGGCAACCGCATCGTGAACTCCGTGCCGTTCTCCGCATCCGATGTTGCGTCCAGCAGCCCCTGGTGCCCCAGCGCCACTTCGCGCGCGATGAAAAGGCCCAGCCCGAGGTTGGTGGATGTCTTGTCCAGCCTGGCAGCGGAGCCGGTGGACAGCTGCACCAGCGGGTCGAAGATTACCTGCAGCGACTCTGGCGGAATCGAGTCGCCGAAATTCTTCACGCGCAAGGCGATGTAGCCGTCTTCCTCGGACACGCGGAGGGTGATGACCGAATCCGGGTCGCCGTGCTGCACGGCGTTGTTCAGCAGGTTGCACAGCGCCTGCCGCAAGCGCGAGGCGTCGGCCAGTCCCGTCAGGTCCTCTCGCACGTGAAGCTCCAGCTCGCGGTGAGGGTGGGCAGAGCGCACTTCGTCCATCGCTTCCTTGCAAAGCGCGCCGATCGGGCAGGGCTTGGCCTGAACGGGAATGCCTTTGCCCAGGTGCGTGCGCGAATACTCCAGCAAGTCGCGGATCATTCCGCCCATCTCCCTGGCACTGGTCTGGATTTGCGCTGCCTGCTGGCGGGCCGTGTCGGTGGTGGCGTCGCCTTCAAGCAGGTGGCCCAGCATGCGGATCGCGCTCAAGGGACTGCGCAGGTCATGCGCCAGGATCGCCATGAAGGTGTCGCGCGACAGGGCCAGCTCCGCCGCGTAGCGCGAGGTCGACTCGGCCACGGCCTGGTCGACCGCCTCATTGAAGCGCGTCATTTCCTCGACGACGGCCGAGTCCATCTTGCCCGGCTCCTGCTGCGTCCACATGCGGATCACGCTCGCGCGCAGGGCCCGGTACTCGGCGCCCAGCTGGTTCATGTCGAAGCCGCTCACCTGACGCAACGCGCCATGGGTGGCGGCCGCGGTTTCCCGGGTGGAGCGTGGCGGCGGCGCCAGGCCCTTGGACTTGTCCTCCTGCGCCTGCTCGGTCTGGCTTGATTCGATGTCCTTGGCGATGGCCAGCAGGATCGGCTTTGCGTGGTCGCGCAGCGCCAGGATGCTCATGGTCGACGCGGCCGGTTCCATCGTCATGGCAAAGGCCTGCCATTCCTCGACGATGGCTTCCATGTTCTCGCGGATGAATCGGGCCAGTGTCATGACAGGGGGGCGTTAAGCTTCGCAGCCGGTGGCAAGAGAATGGGGCCGTGCGCCCCTGCAGAGGTCTGGAGCGGGTGGAGGGAATCGAACCCTCGTCTAAAGCTTGGGAAGCTGCCGTTCTGCCATTGAACTACACCCGCGTTCAGGCGACAGTTTAAGCGATCGGAATAGCGCATTCGCAGAGTCCGAATTCCATCGGGTGGGCCCATTCCTCGTCAGGCAGAGATGCTCGAACAGTAACGCGGTGGCGCACATTCGTCAGGACGATGGGGCTATCGGGCAAAACCTATCTGCTTGAAGATCACCCTCGCTTCGCTGCCTTGTTCCAGGGGCTGTTCGAAGCCGCCGACAAGGGGGATCTGGGGATCGGGATCTCCACGATCACGGTGGCCGAGTTGCTGGTCGGCCCGCTCAAGCACGGGCAGGACACATTGGCCAAGCGTTATGA
>JBDSWB010000134.1:0-7739 GCA_039926915.1 Ramlibacter sp. | reverse complement strand
CCGATGTGGCGCACCTTGCCTGCCTTGACCAGCCGCCCCAGGGCTTCCAGCTGCTCATGAATCGACGTCTCGGAGCGCTCTTTGGTCGGGTCGTAGTACATCTGCCCGAACATCGGCACGTTGCGTTCCGGCCAGTGGATCTGGTAGAGGTCGATCACGTCGGTCTTCAGTCGGCGGAGCGAGCTTTCGCAGGACGCGGCGATGTCGGCGGCGGTCAGCCCCCCGCCTTCGCGCACCCAGGGCATGCCGCGCGACGGCCCGGCGACCTTGGTGGCCAGAACCAGCTTGCTGCGCGCGGCCGGGTTCTTCTCGAACCAGTTGCCGATGATGGTTTCGGTGGCCCCGAAGGTTTCGGCGCGCGCCGGCACGGCGTACATCTCGGCGGTGTCAATGAAGTTGACGCCGCGTTCGAGCGACCGGTCGAGGATCGAGTGGGCCGTGGCTTGGTCGACCTGCTCGCCAAAGGTCATGGTGCCCAGGCAGATGGGTGTGACGTGCAGGTCAGTTCGGCCGAGTTGGACTTTTTGCATGGGATGGACTGCTGGGAAAAAGGACTGGGCAGAATAATCGATTTTCCGCGACGCCGCGTCTGTAAGACAGAGCGGGATCGGGGCGGATCGAGCCGGCGGGGCACTCTGCACTGCGAATGTCCCCCGGCGCCGGGAGGGCGCCTCCTCCTTGATTTCGCTGTGCAGAGCGCCCCACCACCTCGATCCAAACGCGAGGGTTGGCGTTCGAAGCGTCGAGCGCCACAACGTCGCTTGGCCATGGATGTCGGGTGGCCGATGCAGTGAAATCAAGGAGGAGGCGGCCCTCCCGGCCGCCGGGGGACATTCGCTGCATCGGCCACCCGGCGTCCGTGGCCCCGCCCACCGTCGTGCTGTGCCGCGTGTATTGCGGGTCAAGTCCCGGATGACAGCGCTCTCGCCCGCTCTTCCTCCTGCAGCCGCAACACTCTTCGCTGCACCTTGCCAGTGGTGGTCATGGGCAACGCATCGATGAATTCGATCTCCTTCGGGTATTCGTAGGGCGCGAGCTTGCCCTTCACGTGTGCCTGGAGTTCGGCCAGCAGTTCGGCCGAACCGATGTAGCCGGGTGCCAGCACGACAAATGCTTTGACCACCGCGCCGCGCTCGCGGTCGGGCTTGGGCACCACCGCGGCGTTGATGACGGCCGGGTGCTTGACCAGGCAGTTCTCGATTTCGCTCGGACCGATGCGATAACCTGCGGCCTTGAACACGTCGTCGGCACGTCCCTTGTACCAGAGGTAGCCCTCCTTGTCGCGCGTGGCCAGGTCGCCGGTACGGCACCAGTCGCCGCTGGATTTGTTGCGCGTGGCCGCTTCGTTCTTCCAGTACCCAAGGAAGAAGATCGGGTCGGGCTGGCCATGGATGTCGAAACGATGAACCGACACGTCGCCCGGAACGCCGACCGGACACTCGTTGCCGTCCTCGTCGATCACGGCCACGCGATGCCCCGGGTAGGGCCGCCCCATGCTGCCGGGCCGGGCCGGCCAGCCGATGTTACCGCGGTGCGCCACCAACCCGGCGCCGGGCCGCCCCAAGCCGGGGTGCGCCCCCCCGGTGGGCGGCGCAGCGGCCTTGGCCGCATGCGTGGGGGCCCATTCCATGGAGCAATTGCCGACGACGTAGTTGATCTCGGTCTGGCCGAACATTTCGTTCACGACAATGCCCAGGTGCTCTGCGCAGTATGTGAACACTGCATCGCCCACGGCTTCCCCTGCGCTCATCATGGCTTGCAGCCTCAGCGTGAATTGCGACTTCGGATCCGGATAGGCCTTCATCATTGCCTTGAGGGCGGTAGGGAACAGGAAGCTGTGCGTCACGCCGTGTTCCTGCATCAGCGTGAAGGCCAATTCGGGGCTGAACCGACCGTTGTAAGCGACGATGGGCCGGCCGAAATAGAGTGTGGGCAGCAATGCGTCCATCAGCCCGCCGGTCCACGCCCAGTCGGCCGGCGACCAGAAAACGGCGCTGGTCTCGGCATTGCGCTTGCCGTCGAAGCCGAACCAGTTCTGGCTGCAAACGAAACCCGGCAGGTTGCCGATCAGCGCCCGATGGGGAATGAGCGCGCCCTTGGGCGGTCCGGTGGTTCCGCTCGTGTAGATGAGCACCGCGCCCTCGTCTCCCCTTGTCGGCACTGCCGTGAAGCCGGTCGGCTGCTTCGCCAGTTCGGCCTCGTAGGCCAGGTCGGCCTGACCCGCGGCGTCGCCGACACCGACCACCGTGCGAAGGGCCGGACACAGGCTTCGCACCAAGCCGACGTTGACGATGGAACTCTCGTCGCAGATCGCCACGACCGCTTCGCCGTCCTGCAGCCGGTACTCCAGCGCCTCCGGCCCGAACAACATCGAAAGCGGCATGGCCACTGCACCGAGCTGGAACACCGCCATGTAGGCGATGGCCGTCTCGAATCGCTGCGGCATGACGATCGCCACACGGTCGCCCCGTTGCACGCCCAGGCCCACGAGCAGGTGGCTGAGCGCGTTGGCGCGCACCTGCAGTTCGAGGTAGGACAGGTATTCGGCGCCCGGCCTGGTGCCGTGCGCGCGGATCGCCGTGCGCTCGATGGCGTCGGCCCGCTGCGCCCAGCGGGTGCAGCAGACCTGGGCGATGTTGAAGTACTCGGGCACCTTCCATCGGAACTGCGAATGCATCTGCCGGTAGTTGTCGCTTCCTTGGCTGACGGACATGAAGGAGGCTCCTTATGATGGAGGCAATGTAACAAGCGCCGAGCGATGTACCAACCCCAACGAGCTTTCAGCAACCAGTTTGTCCCGATCCGCAACCTGAAGTACCACGTGCTGGTGTGGGGCGAGCCCGGCGCAGGCAAGGTTCCATTGGTGATGGTCCACGGCTGGATGGACGTCGCCGCCTCCTACCAGTTCGTCGTCGACGCCTTCGCGCACGATCACTATGTCATCGCTCCCGATTGGCGCGGATATGGGCTTACGCAGTCTTCGGATGCCGACAACTACTGGATGCCTGACTACCTGGCCGACCTCGATTTCCTGCTCGACCATTACTCACCTGATGCGCCAGTGAACCTCGTCGGCCACAGCATGGGCGGAAACGTGGCAATGCTTTACGCGGGCGCACGTCCCGCCCGCGTCCGCCGCCTGGTCAACCTCGAAGGCTTCGGCATGCCTGCCACCCGTCCGGACCAAGCCGCAAGCCGCTTTGCCAAATGGATGGACGAGCTGAAGGCCTTCCACCGGGGCGAATTGGAACTGAAGGCCTACGACTCGGCCGCCGGCGTGGCACAGCGGTTGATGAAAACCAACAAGCGCCTTGGCCGGGACAAGGCCGAATGGCTGGCGCGCCATTGGGCGCAGGCGGGCGAAGACGGCCAATGGCGCATCCTGGGCGACCCCGCCCACAAGATCACCAACGCCCAGCTCTACCGGGTGGACGAGGTCCTGGCGATCTACGCGGCCATTTCGGCGCCCACACTGGCGGTTGAGGCCAGCGACGACAGCCTGACCCACTGGTGGCGCGGCAAATTCACGTTGGCCGAATACCACGAACGCCTGCGATCCGTTGCGGATCTGCGACGGGCCGTGATCGACGACGCCGGCCACATGCTGCATCACGACCAGCCCGAGCACCTGGCAAGGCTAATCGAAGAGTTCATCGAGGTGTAGGCCGCCGTCCCAAGGCACTGTAGTCCGAGTCCGACACCGCGAAAAATTACCGCTGGAGCAGTTCGGCGCAAACCAAACACGTAACAGCGCTTGAAGTAGGACTCGTCCTACCCCACACTGTCGTCACCAACTGTGTTCGAGGTGACGAATGCGCAGGATTTGTTCCGTGTTGTTGCTGTGTGGGCTCTGGCCTTGCGCCGCCCTGGCCGATGAGTTCGACCAGGGACTGGGCACGCTGTGGGAAGTGCTGTGGCACCAGAGCGGCACCCCGACGCGCATCGTCCGCTGGGACACGACTATTCGCTTGCGCATCTACGGCATCAACCTGGCGACCCACCGCGAGCACACCCTGCAGGCCCTGACCGCAGTGGCGACCGAAGCCGGGGTCAACCTCATCGACGTGAGCAACCTGCCGGAAGCCCAGCAGTCCGCCAACCTCAACGTCGAAATCACCGCCGACCACCTGCTGGAAGACAACCAGCCCTGCGTGACCTACCTGGACTTTCGCTCCGAGACAAGGATCGACTCAGCCACAGTGCAGATGCGCTCCAAGGACGCGTGGCGCTGTGCCTACCACGAGGCCATGCACGTCATGGGTGTGCGCGGCCATCCCGCCGGCCAGACCGTGCTGAGCTATTTCCCCTTTAAGGTGGACGGCCTGATGCCGCTGGACAAAGTCATGCTTCGCGCGTGGTATTCGCCCCGGATGGCCGGCGGCATGACGCCCTTTGAAGCGCTGCCGGTGCTGGCCGACGAATTGGTGGCTAGCACGGCCGACAAGCCCGCCGCCACGAAAGTGCGCGACCAGTTTTATACCGCCACCATCGAGCAGATGCATGCCTATGCGAATGGCCAGGGCGACATTCCGGCAGTCGTCAAGCGTTCGGGCAAGGCCACTTCGGACGGCATCCGATACGGTCGCGGCGAGATGAGTTACTTCCTTGGCATCGCCTACATGGAAGGCGTGACCGTCCAGCGCGACTCCACCCAGGCCGTTCGCTGGCTGCAGCGGGCCGCCACCATGGGCAACCGGGGAGCCCAGGCCAAACTGGGGGCGTTCCGGAACTAAACCGCAGCGATCCCGCGGTAAACGCGCCGCCTGCGGCGGCCGCATCCTTCGCCATGCGAAAATCCGGCCTTCGAAGGATCTTCACCATGGAAGCAGAACGCACCAACCTGATCGGCACCACCCTGTCCGATCTCTCCGCACGCACCCAGGCCCTCCGGGGGTATCTTTGACTTCGATGCCAAAGCCGAACGCCTGAGGACGGTCAACGCGTCCCTTGAAGACCCGCTGGTCTGGAACGAGCCGAAGAAAGCCCAGGAGCTGGGCCGCGAGAAAAAGCAGCTCGAAGACGTCGTCGTGATGCTGTCCCGTCTCACCAGCGAGCTGTCGGACAATCTCGAGCTGTTCGAGATGAGCAAGGACGAAGGCGATGATGCCGGCCTGGCCACCATTGAAGCCGAAACCACCAAGCTCGCCAGCGATGTACAGGCGCTGGAATTTCGGCGCATGTTCAACAACCCGGCCGATCCGCTCAACGCCTTCCTGGACATCCAGGCCGGGGCCGGCGGCACCGAAGCCTGCGACTGGGCCAGCATGCTTCTGCGCCAGTACCTGAAGTACGCCGAGCGCAAGGGATTCAAGACCACGGTCGAAGACGAAACGCCGGGCGACACCGCAGGCATCAAGAGCGCGACGATCAAGGTCGAAGGCGACCACGCGTTCGGCCTGCTGCGCACCGAAACCGGCGTGCACCGCCTGGTGCGCAAGTCGCCGTTCGACTCCGCGGGGGGCCGCCACACCAGTTTCGCCAGTGTGTTTGTCTATCCCGAAGTCGACGATTCGATCCAGATCGACATCAACCCGGCCGACGTGCGGGTGGACACCTACCGTGCCAGCGGCGCGGGCGGTCAGCACATCAACAAGACCGACTCGGCCGTGCGGCTGACGCACATCCCGACCAATATCGTGGTGCAGTGCCAGGACGGCCGCAGTCAGCACAGCAACCGCGACGTCGCCTGGAAGCGCCTTCGCTCGCGGCTGTACGACCACGAAATGCGCAAGCGCATGGAAGAGCAGCAAAAGCTCGAGGACACCAAGACTGACGTCGGCTGGGGCCACCAGATCCGCAGCTACGTGCTGGACAACAGCCGCATCAAGGACCTGCGCACCGGCGTGGAAATCTCCGCCACGCAGAAGGTGCTGGACGGCGACCTCGATCCCTTCATCGAAGCGTCGCTGAAGCAGGGCGTGTAAATGAAAACGGGGCCGCAAATGAGCACCGCAGGGCCGCCCCAAGGTGCGAACGCCCCCTCGGGGGGCAGGGAGTCCACGAAGTGGCCGACCGTGGGGGCACTTATCTTCGACATGGATGGCACGATGGTCGATTCGATGCCGTGGCACCAGAAGAGCTGGATCGAGTTCATCCGCCGCCATGGCGTCGAACTCGACGTTGCGGAGCTGATGCGCCGCACGACAGGTCGCACTGGCGTTGAATGCATGCGCGAAGTGTTCGAGCGCAGCCTGGACGAGACCGAGGCCCTGGCGCTGATCCACGAAAAGGAAGAGATCTACCGCGAACTCTTTGCGCCCGTGTTCTCGGAAGTCGGCGGATTTCGCAGCTTCGCGTCCCAGGCCATGGCGCGCGGCCTGAAGCTCGGCGTGGGAACAGCAGGCGATCGCGACAACATCGCATTCACCTTCGACCACCTCAAGATGGATCCGCCGCCGCATGCGGTGGTGGGCGGCGACGAAGGCCTACCCGGCAAGCCGGAGCCGGCAATCTTTCTCGAAGCCGCACGCCGCCTGAGCGTGCAGGCCCGGCAGTGCATCGTCTTCGAGGACGCGCCTTTCGGCATCGAGGCGGCGCGCCGCGCCGGCATGCGTGCGGTAGCCGTCTGCACCAGCCACGAACCCGGCGAACTGGCCGGGCCCCATGTGGTGGCGCAGGTGCGCGACTATCACGAACTCACAAAAACCAATTTCCTGGAGAGCCTTTATGCGTGAAGGACAAAATAGCGTCATCTACCGTGCCGACTACCAGGCCCCGGCCTTCTGGATCGACACAGTGGAACTGTGCTTCGACCTCGACCCCGCGAAGACCCGCGTGCTGAACAAGATGAAGCTGCGCCGCAACCCCGACGCCGCGCCGCAGGCGCTGCGGCTGGACGGGGAGGAGCTGAACCTGGCGCGCGTGCTCGTGAACGGACAAGGCACGTCGTTCAAAATGGAGAACAGCCAGCTGGTGCTGGAAAACCTGCCCGAAGGCACGGACGCTTTCGAGCTGGAGATCTTCACCACCTGCGCGCCCGAGAAAAACACCAAGCTCATGGGGCTGTACGTGAGCAACGATTCGTTCTTCACGCAATGCGAGGCGGAAGGCTTCCGGCGCATCACCTACTTCCTGGACCGTCCCGACGTGATGGCCAGCTACACGGTGCTGATCCGTGCGGACAAGGCGCGCTACCCGGTGCTGCTGTCCAACGGCAACCTGGTGGACCAGGGCCTGCTGGAGGACGGCCGCCACTACGCCAGGTGGGTCGACCCGTTTCGCAAGCCCAGCTACCTGTTCGCGCTCGTGGCCGGCCAGCTGGTCGCACGCGAGCAGCGCATCCGCTCAAGGGCGGGCAAGGACCACCTGCTGCAGGTGTACGTCCGCCCGGGTGACCTGGACAAGACCGAGCACGCGATGAACTCGCTGATGGCGTCGGTGGCCTGGGACGAGGCGCGCTTCGGCCTGACGCTGGACCTGGACCGCTTCATGATCGTCGCCACCAGCGACTTCAACATGGGCGCGATGGAGAACAAGGGCCTGAACATCTTCAACACCAAGTACGTGCTGGCGAGCCAGGCGACGGCCACCGACACCGACTTCGGCAACATCGAGAGCGTGGTCGGCCACGAGTACTTCCACAACTGGACGGGCAACCGCATCACCTGCCGCGACTGGTTCCAGCTCTCGCTGAAGGAAGGCCTGACGGTTTTCCGCGACCAGGAGTTCAGCATGGACCTGGCGGGCGCCCCTTCTGCGCGCGCCGTCAAGCGCATCGAGGACGTGCGGGTGCTGCGCAC
>JBDSWB010000133.1:0-12740 GCA_039926915.1 Ramlibacter sp. | reverse complement strand
GTGGTCTACCAGTATGTGCAGCCGGTCAGCCCCACGGCTGTGCCCGCAAGCCGCGCCATCACGGTCCGGCCGCCCGCGATTTCCGCGCCGGCCGAGAGCGCATCGGTCTTCTCCAGGACGCCCGAATCGAGCGTGCCGATGCGAACCACCAGCCAGTTGCCCGACAGCTTGCAGACCCGCAAGCCCGTCCCTGCCCCACGCACCACGGTGCCTGCGGCTGCGGTGGAGCTGCCAAGCCTGGAGGCGGCTCCCGTGCCTGCGGCCGAGGCGCCTGCTGCGTCGCCGGAACCGGTCGCCCCGACACCCTTGCCGCCCGTGGTCGCGCCGGTGGTTCCGGTGCCTCGGGCCGAATCCGTCGCCCCGCCTTTGCCGGTGGAGGTGCCGCCACCTCCGGTGCCATCTCCGCCGGTGCCCGTTCCGGTCCCCGCGCCCGCACTGCCTCCGGTGCCGGCGCCGGTCCCAGCTCCCGTGCTGGCGCCGGCGCCAGTGCCCGCGCCTGAACCCGCGCCGGCCCCGGCGCCCGCACCCGTGGCGGAACCGGCGCCCGCTCCTGCGTCTGTCGCGCCGCCGGCCCCCGCTGCAGTGGCGCTGCCAGCGCCTGCCGCCGCCGGTGTTCCGGCTGCTCAGCCGGTAGAGCGACTGCAAGGCCCGGTCGTCAACGTTCCGGTCCCTGCCGGTTCGCCGGGCGCGTCAACGGCCACACCAGTGCAGGTCATTCCGGGCCGGCCCGGGTCCGGCGCCCTTCCTGGCGCGGGCACACCCGGCAGCGGAACATCGGGCAGCGGCACGCCCGGCGGCAGCCCCGGCGGAACCCCTGGACCCGGCGGCGTGGGGCCCGGTCTCGCTCCTGGCACCGCGCGGCCTGGGTTGCCTGGACCCACGGCCTTGCCGCCTGCGCCCATCGTGATTCCCGCGATCCCGCCGCACCCCGGGCCCTACCGCATCCAGCGGCGCAGCCTCGCCGACATGGCCAATGAGCAGCTGCGGCGCGACCGGAAGCCGGCGCTGACGCAAGGGATGGAGGACGCGGCCGTAGACGATTGCCTGCACGAGCCGAGCAAGCCACCGATGATGGGCGGGCTGCTGGCCGTTCCGGGACTGGCCGCCAAGGCCCTGTCCGGCCGCTGCCCGAAATAGCGCGATGGAATTGCGGCAACTGCGCCAGGATGGCCCATTCACGGCGGCAGGGCTTCCGCTTGTGGACCGCAGTGACTCTGGTCGGCCCATGCTCGATGTGCTGGTCATCGGCGGCGGCAACGCCGCCTTGTGCGCTGCGCTCATGGCGCGCGAGGCGGGCGCGAGCGTGCTGCTGCTGGAGGCCGCGCCGCCGGAATGGCGGGGCGGCAATTCCATGCATGTGCGCAACCTGCGCTGCATGCACGACGCGCCGCAGGACGTGCTGCAAGACACCTATACGGAAGAAGAGTTCTGGCAGGACCTGCTCATGGTCACTGGCGGCGCCACGGACGAGCATCTGGCGCGGCTGGTGATCCGGGCGTCGGCGACCTGCCGCGACTGGATGCGAAAGCAGGGTGTGCATTTCCAGCCGTCCCTTGCCGGTACCTTGCACCTGTCACGCACCAACGCCTTCTTCATGGGCGGGGGCAAGGCCCTGGTCAATGCCTATTACCGCAGCGTAGAGCGCCTCGGCGCGCAAGTGCGCTACAACGCGCCGGTCGATGCGATCGAGCTGCAGGACGGGCGCTTCGTTGCCGCGCGTGTTGGCGCGGAGCGCATCGAGGCCCGGGCCTGCGTGCTGGCTTGCGGCGGCTTCGAATCGAATCGCGAATGGCTGCGTGAAGCCTGGGGGCAGAACGAACGCGGCGAATGGCCCGCTGACAACTTCCTCGTCCGCGGCACGCGATTCAACCAGGGCGTGTTGCTGAAGAGAATGATCGAAGCGGGCGCCGACATCGTTGGTGACCCTTCGCAGTCGCATTGCGTGGCCATCGATGCGCGGGCACCGCTGTATGACGGCGGCATCGTCACGCGGGTGGACTGCGTTTCGCTGGGCGTGATGCTCAACCGCGACGCCCGCCGCTTCTATGACGAGGGCGAGGACTTCTGGCCCAAGCGCTATGCGATCTGGGGCCGCCTGGTGGCCCAGCAGCCGGGCCAAATCGGCTACTGCATCATCGACAGCAAGGCCGTGGGCCGGTTCATGCCGCCGGTGTTTCCCGGTGTGCGGGCCGATACCTTGCCCGAACTCGCGCGTGCTTTGGCGCTGGACGAGGCCGTGTTCATGCAATCGCTGGGCGACTTCAACGTTGCTTGTCGGCCCGGCACCTTTGACCACACCGTGCTGGACAATTGCGCGACCGAGAACCTGGCGCCGGCCAAGACGCATTGGGCGCGGCCCATCGACACGCCGCCGTTCTACGGTTACGCATTGCGCCCGGGCATCACCTTCACCTACCTGGGCCTGAGGACAAACGCGGACGCGGCCGTGCACTTCAACGGGAAGCCCAGCGACAACCTGTTCGTCGCCGGCGAAATGATGGCCGGCAACGTGCTGGGCAAGGGCTACACGGCGGGCGTCGGCATGAGCATCGGCACGGCGTTCGGCCGCATCGCAGGCACCAGCGCCGCCGCCGCCGCGCTGGCGGAAAGGTCCCATGCAAGCGCTTGACGCCCTGGCGCGCCAAGCCGCGGCCCTGGCCGGCGGCGTGCCGCTGCCCCTGTCAGCCGTTGAAACGGAAGCCGCGCGCCAATTGCAGATCTGCAACGCCTGCCGGTATTGCGAGGGGTACTGCGCCGTGTTCCCGGCCATGACGCGGCGGCTGGAATTCGGCAAGGCCGATATCCACTACCTGGCCAACCTGTGCCACAACTGCGGAGCCTGCCTGCACGCCTGCCAGTACGCGCCGCCGCATGAATTCGCCGTCAACATCCCGCAGTCGATGGCGGCCGTGCGCGTGCAAACCTATGCGGACTACGCCTGGCCCTCCCCGCTCGGCGCGCTGTACCGGCGCAACGGGCTGACGCTGGCACTGGCGACGGCTGGCGGGCTGGCTCTCTTCCTCGTCTTGCTCGTGTTGTCGCGAGGCGACCAGTCGAGCCCTCCGTCCGGCGGCAATTTCTACGCGGTGTTCCCGCACAACCTGCTGGTGGCGATGTTCGGCGCCGTCTTTGCCTTCGCGGTGTTCGCGCTCGCGCTGGGTGCGGCCCGCTTCTGGCGTGAGGTAGCGCCTGGCGCCGCGACCGCCGAAGCCGTGGCGGAGGCGACAGGCAATGCACTCAGCCTGAAATACCTGGACGGTGGCCACGGCCAGGGCTGCAATGATTCGACGGATGCTTTCACGCTGTGGCGCCGGCGCTTTCACCACACTACCTTCTATGGCTTCATGCTGTGCTTCGCCGCGACCTGTGTCGCCACGCTTTACCACTACGTGCTGCAGCTGCAGGCGCCGTACGCGCTCAGCAGCCTGCCCGTTCTGCTCGGCACGGCGGGCGGCATCGGCTTGCTCGCCGGACCGGCCGGGCTGCTCTGGCTGAACCTGCGGCGGCATCCCCTGCACGGCGACGCGGCGCAGAAGCCGATGGACCGCGGCTTCATCGCGCTGCTGTTCGTCACCAGCCTGACCGGCCTGGCGCTGCTCGGCTGGCGCGACACCGGCGCAATGCCTTTGCTGCTGGCGGTGCACCTGGGCGTGGTCATGGCGCTGTTCGCCACGCTGCCCTATGGCAAATTCGCTCACGGCGTCTACCGCGGTGCGGCGCTTCTGAAGTACGCGATCGAACGACGCCGGGCCTCCAGCCAGCAGGCTGGTCCGGACTGACGAATCAGCAAGGACAGACTCATGACGACACCAGGCGTTCTCCGGATTTCCCCGATGCGTGACTGTTGCCCGCCGGCCGAGTGGCGGGCCCGCGTGGACCTCGCGGCCTGCTATCGGCTGGTGGCGCTGTACGGCATGGCCGACATGATTGCTAACCACATTTCCTCCCGGGTGCCGGGCGAGGACGGCGCCTTCCTGATCAACCCTTACGGAATGATGTACGAGGAAATGACAGCGTCGTGCCTGATCAAGGTCGACCACGACGGCGCCATCCTGCGCAAGCCCGACTTCGGCGAATTGAATTACGGCATCAACAAGGCGGGCTACGTCATCCACAGCGCCGTCCACGAGGCGCGGCCCGAAGTGGCCTGCGTCATCCATACCCACAGCTGGGCGTCGATGGCCGTGTCGTCGCTGGAGTGCGGGTTGCTGCCGATCACGCAGACGGCGATGCGCTTCCTCAAGATCGGCTACCACGACTACCAGGGCGTGGTGCTCGACACCGCCGAGCAGGCCTCGCTGGTCGCCGACCTGGGGCAGGGTGAGGCGCTGATCCTGCGCAACCACGGCGCGCTCGTGGTGGGCAACAGCGTTGGCGAGGCGTTCAACTGGACGCACCGGCTCGAGCTCGCCTGCCGCACGCAACTGGCGGCGATGGCGTGCAACTCGCCGCTGCGCCCGGTGCCAGCGCCTGTGCTCGAAGAAACCTGGAAAAACTACCAGCCCGGCACCCGCCGGCCCTATGGGCTGATGGAATGGCCGGCCCTGTTGCGCAAGCTGGACCGCATGGACCCAAGCTACCGCGATTGACGCTTCCCTCCGCGGCCGGCTCAGCCGCACGCGGCCAGTACGCTCGGGTCTGAATACAGAACCGACAGCGGGTAACGAACGCCGCCCAGGAAATCCTCGATGCACTTGAGGACCAGCGGGCTGCGGTGCCGCGCGGCGCTGGCGCGCACTTCCTCCCCGGTCATCCACAGGGTGCGCACGATGCCGTCGTCCAACGCCCGCAGCGGGTCATGCGCGCCGAGCTCTCCGCTGAAGGCGATGCGCAGGTAGGTCTGGTCCTCCCCGGTGGAATTCTTGGTCGATCGCGCCAGGTACACGCCGAGGAGCGCCGTGGGCTGGAAGATGTACGCCGACTCCTCCAGCGCCTCCCGCGCGCAGCCGTCCGCCGGCGTCTCGCCGGGGTCCAGGTGGCCAGCCGGGTTGTTGAGTTTCAGCCCGTCGTTGGTCTTCTCTTCCACCAGCAGGAACCGTCCGTCCTTTTCGATGACGGCGGCGACGGTGACGCTTGGCTTCCAGGGTCTGTGCATGGGCGGATTATCCCCACCCACCGGATCGGTGCGGGGCGGCCGGATACGACACAATGGCCTGTCCCAGCTTTTCGAACTCGCCATGCCTGCACTTCGCGACCTGCTCTCCCGCGCCGCCCTCGCGGCATGCTTGCTGACCGGCGCCATCGCGTGGCCCGCCGGGGCCCAGGCACCGGCCGCTGTCGCGCCCGCGCCGGCTGCTGCCGCCTCCGTCGCGCCCGCAGCCGCCCGGCCCGCGCCGGTGCTGCCCCAGATCAAGGCGCCCGAAGCGGCGGCCAACCCCTACGGCCTGCGCGCGCTGTGGCAACAAGGCGACTGGGTGGCTCGCACCACGCTACTGATCCTGGCCATCATGTCGCTGTCAAGCTGGTACGTGCTGATCGCGAAGCTGCTGGCGCAGTCGCGCATGGGCGGCCACGGCAAGGCGGCCCACCAGAGCTTCTGGAAGGCCGACACCGTCCGGCAGGGCGCCAACACGCTTCAGGCGGGCAGCCCCTACCGCTTCATTGCCGAGTCGGCGCTGGAAGCGACGCGCAAACACGATGGCCTCATCGGCCAGGTCGACCTCAACACCTGGATGGCCCAGAGCATCGAGCGGGCCGTCGCCACAGTGCACAGCCGCACCCAGGAAGGGCTGGCCGTGCTGGCCACCGTCGGTTCCACCGCGCCTTTCGTGGGCCTGTTCGGCACGGTCTGGGGCATCTACAACGCGCTGGTGAAGATCGGCGCTTCGGGCCAGGCCTCGATCGACAAGGTGGCCGGCCCGGTCGGCGAGGCGCTCATCATGACGGCGATCGGCCTCGCCGTGGCGGTGCCGGCGGTGCTGGGCTACAACTGGCTGGTCCGTCGCAACAAGGTGGCGATGGACACGGTGCGGGCATTCGGTTCGGACCTGCATACCGTGCTGCTGGCGGCGCGTGTAGTCAATCCCACGCCGAAACAGGCCTAGCCGTGGCGATCCGGTTCCCGCAACCGCCCGACAGCGAAGACACGCTGATCGCCACCATCAACACCACGCCGCTGGTGGACGTGATGCTGGTGCTGCTGATCATTTTCCTGATCACCATCCCGGTCGTGAACAGCTCGGTCGCGATCAGCCTGCCGCGCGAGCCGGCGCAGGCCCAAGGCGCGCCGGTCGAGGATGTGATCGTCACCGTGGATGCCCAAGGCGCGATCTACTGGTTCGATACGCGCCTGCTCAGCCTTCGCGACCTGGAGGAGCTCCTGGGCAGTGTCGCGACCATGAGCCCGCAGCCCGAACTGCACATCCGTGCCGACGCACGTGCCGACTATGAATCGGTCGGCCAGGTGGTCTACGTCGCGCAGCAAAGCGGCATGGCGCGCATCGGATTTCTCACCGAGCCGCCAGAAAGCCCTTGACGATGTTGCCCCTCACGGACGCCGAGAGCGACGCTGAAGTGATGGTGGACATCAACACCACGCCGCTGGTGGACGTGCTGCTGGTGTTGCTCGTGATGCTCATCATCACCATCCCGATCCAGCTGCATTCGGTCAACATCGACATGCCCGGCAGAAGTACGCCGCCGGCAGTGCCGCCCGAGGTGGTCCAGATCGATGTCATGCCGTCGGGCGCGTTCCTGTGGAACGGCGAAGCCCTGGCGGGGCGCGCGGAGCTGGATGCGCGCCTGCAGGCGGCCGCCGCGCGGGCGGAGCAACCGGAGATCCACCTGCGACCCAGCCGGGCCGCCAAGTACGACATGGTGGCCGCGGCGCTGGCGAGTGCGCAGCGATCGGGGCTGAACAAGATTGGCCTTGTGGGTTCGGAGCAGTTCAGGCCCTGAGCCGGTCGCCCGCCTTTGGCCGTCTCTTCAGGCCTCGTACTCTTCCGCACCCTGCACCCAGATGAATGACTGGACATCCAGCATGTCGCGTGCCCTGAAGCCGGGTATGCGGTCGAGGTCGCGCCGGATGATGGCGGCGAAAGTCAGCAGGCTGCGGTAGCCCGCCCACGAAGGCTGCGACTGGTAGTCGAAGTCGAAACCATAGGCATTCGCCGCCCGGCGCGTGACCATGGGCTTGAGGAGGAGGTGCCGGTCCGGTCGCGCGATGAAACCAAACACGGTCGCCAGGGGCCAGGTCAGGACGCGGGCCTGGCGGCGCGGCAGGTCGGCCAGGGCCTGGGTCCAGTCGTCGAACCGGCGCTGCGGCGAGCCCCGGCCCCACAGGAAGGCATAAAGCTCGGTGGCGAACAGGCGCGCGCCCGCATGCGTCTTGAGCGCGTCGCGCAGTGCCATCTTCTCGAACGAAAACAGCAGGTTGGTGCGCGACTCGATTCGCACCGCGATGTCGGCGATCTGCCGGAACTCGCCGCGGGCGAGCAGTTTACGAAAAGTGGCAGGCGCGAGTTCTGCGTTCCACTCGTGCTGGGCTCGCTCCTTGAACGAGCGCTCGGCCACCTGGTAGGTTTCGTCGAGGAAGCCGTCGGGGTAATAGAGTTCGAATTTCCGTCGGCAACGCGCGGCGCCGAGGTAGCTGACGTTGCCGGCGCGGGCGCCAGTGACGGGGGAAGAGAGGGAAACTGCGCTGGCCATCAGGCAGTCTTTGGCGCAGCCTAACCTCAGCTGTGTGGGACAACGCCTTGCGTCCTTGTAGGAATCAGACGGCAGCGGACATGAGGCGCAATTGGGTGATCTCCGAAGGCGCCCCGAAGCGTTTTGGCGGTCCCCAGTAGCCCGTCCCACGGCTGACGTAAACCCGAAGTTCCCCAAGACGGTGCATCCCGGCGGTAAATGGCTGTTGCAGTTTCACCAGAAAGTTCCAGGGCAGGAACTGCCCGCCGTGGGTGTGGCCCGACAGTTGCAGGTCGAAGCCGGCTGCGGCTGCTGCCGGGGCGCTGCGGGGCTGGTGCGCCAGCAGGATCTTCACCGCCGCGTCGACCGGTGCTCCTGCGATCGACGCGCGCGGGTCACTGCGGTGCGACTCGCTGAACCGAGCGCCGGCGAAGTCGGGCACGCCGGCCAGCACCAGCTTCGCGCCGCCGACGTTGATGACCACATGCTCGTTGTGCAGGACCCGGATGCCCAGGCGCTGGAGTTCGGCCATCCAGGGCTCGACACCGGAGTAGTACTCGTGGTTGCCGGTCACGAAGAAGCTGCCGTGGCGCGAGACCAGGCGTTCCAGCACCGCGACGTGCCGGCCCAGGTCGGCGACCGTGCCGTCGACCAGGTCGCCGGTGATGGCGACGATGTCGGGCTTCAGTCGGTTCACTGCTTCGACGATGCCCTCGACATAGCGCTGCTTGATCGTGGGACCGACATGGATGTCAGTGATCTGGACGATGGTGAAACCTTCCAGCGCGGGCGGCAGGTTCGTCACGGGCACGTCGACGCGCACGACGCCGGCCGTGCGGCGGGCATTGATGAAGCCCAGCAGGGTAATCGCCAGCGCCAGTGCAGGTACGGCGGCGGCGCTGGCGGCGCGAAACTCGTGTCCGGGACGGGCAGCAGGAGTGAACATCCCGATCAGCCAACCCAGCGCCAGAAGCAGGTCGCGCAACGCAGTGAGCACCAACAGCGAAGAAAAGAGACCCATGAACATCAACCCCAGCACCGTCAACGTGTCGGAAAGCGGCGGCCGGGCGACGCGGCGGGCGAACAGGCTCATTGGCACGATCAGCGCGGACACCCCCACCAGCAGCAGCACCATGCCGGCGGTCGCGCTGAACGGGAAGGCGGATGCCAGGCGCGCTCCCACATAGAAGTGCAGCACTGTCGACAGGCCAAGGAGGAATGAAATGGACATGGGGCAAGGGTGGGGACGGAAGGCGAAATAGCCAGCTTGTTTCACCGGGATCATGCCCGCCGCCGATGTCGGGGCCGGAACGCGGGGCGCTGTTTTGTTTCATGTAAGCTCGCGGTCAGCAACGAACAACGGTTCCATTACCCGAGGAGAGACGTCCATGCAGACCGGAGCGCCCGCCGAAACCACGGCGGGAGAAACCCGCGTTTCCGTTCCGCCTGAGACGGCCGGAACATCCTTGCTGATTGGCGTTCCGAAGGAAACCGCGGCGGGCGAAAAGCGCGTCGCCACGGTCCCGGATGTGGTGGAGAAGCTGGTCAAGCTGGGGTTCTCTGTGACCGTCCAGAGCGGTGCGGGCGACGGAGCGAACTTCGGCGATGACACCTACCGCGCCGCCGGTGCCGAGATCGCTGCGACGGCGGCCGATCTCTGGGCCCGCTCCGACATCGTCTTCAAGGTGCGTCCGCCCAGCCCGGAAGAAGTCACTCTCATGCGCGAAGGCGGCACCTTGATCGGCTTCATCTGGCCGGCGCAAAACCCCGAACTGATGCAGCTTCTGGCCGCGAAGAAAGCGACCGTTCTGTCCATCGACTCGCTGCCCCGGACACTCTCGCGCGCCCAGAAAATGGACGCATTGACCTCGCAGGCCGGCGTGGCCGGCTACCGCGCCGTGATCGAGGCTGCCAACGCCTTCGGACGCTTCTTCAATGGCCAGATCACGGCCGCTGGCAAGGTTCCGCCGGCCAAGGTCTTCATTGCCGGTGCCGGCGTCGCCGGCCTCGCGGCCATCGGCACCGCGGCCAGCCTCGGCGCCATCGTGCGCGCCAATGACACCCGGGCCGAAGTGGCCGACCAGGTTGTGTCCCTGGGTGGGGAGTTCGTCAAGGTCGATTACGACGAAGAGGGTTCCGGCGGCGGCGGCTACGCCAAGGTAATGAGCGAGGGCTTCCAGCAGGCCCAGCGCGAGATGTACGCCAAGCAGGCGCGGGAGGTGGACATCATCATCACCACCGCGCTGATTCCCGGCAAGCCCGCACCCCGGTTGATCACCGCCGAGATGGTGCAGAGCATGAAGCCGGGCAGCGTGATCGTCGACATGGCGGCCGAGCAGGGCGGCAACTGCGAACTGACCGAGCCCGGCCAGGCCGTCGTCAAGCACGGCGTCACCATCGTCGGCTACACCGACCTGGTCAGCCGCCTGGCCCGGCAGTCGAGCACGCTTTATGCGACCAACCTGTTCCGCCTGTCCGAAGAACTGTGCAAGACCAAGGACGGCGTCATCGACGTCAACATGGACGACGATGCCATCCGCGGCCTCACGATCATCAAGGGCGGCGAGGTGACCTGGCCGCCACCGGCGCCCAAAGTTGTCGTGGCGCCCACCGCCAAGCCGGCCGCCGCGGTGGCGCCCGCCAGGAAGGGGCATGGCCATGGTGCGGCCAGTGAGCCGATGTCGGGCAACAAGCTGGCCATCATGTTCGGAGTCGCCGCGGCGCTGTTCTGGTTCGTCGGCGCCAATGCGCCCACCGCCTTCCTCGCCCACTTCACGGTGTTCGTGCTGGCTTGCTTCGTCGGTTACATGGTGGTGTGGAACGTGACGCCGGCGCTGCACACGCCGCTGATGAGCGTGACCAACGCCATCTCCAGCATCATTGCCATCGGCGCCCTGGTGCAGATCGCGCCGCCTCTGGAAGGCGGCGCGGGGCCCGATGCGTGGATACGCTGGCTGGCCGTCGGCGGCATCGCGCTCACGGCCGTCAACATGTTCGGCGGTTTCGCCGTGACCCAGCGCATGCTGGCCATGTTCCGCAAGTAGGAAGCACAAGATGTCTGCAAATCTGGCAACCGGCGCCTACATCGGAGCGACCATCCTCTTCATCCTCAGCCTGGGCGGGCTGTCGAATCCCGAGACTTCGCGGCGCGGTAACCTCTACGGCATGATCGGCATGGGCATCGCCGTGCTGGCGACGGTGCTCGGTCCGCGCGTGACGGCGGGCGGCTTGCCGTGGATCATCGCCTCCATGGTGGTCGGTGGCGGCATCGGCCTGTACGCGGCGAAGGTCGTCAAGATGACGCAGATGCCCGAACTGGTGGCACTGATGCACAGCCTGGTCGGCCTCGCTGCCTGCCTGGTCGGTTTCGCCAGCTACATCGACACCTCGCATCCGCTGGCCGGCGCCGAAAAGACCATCCACGAACTGGAAATCTACATCGGCGTCCTGATTGGCGCGGTGACGTTCTCCGGCTCGCTCATCGCATTCGGCAAGCTCAATGGGAAGATCGGCGGCTCGCCCTTGCTGCTGCCCGGGCGTCACTGGCTCAACCTGGCCGGGCTGCTGATGGTCATCTGGTTCGGCCGCGAATTCATCAACGCGCCGACCATCGCCGCGGGCATGATTCCGCTGCTGGTGATGACCGTGATCGCGTTGCTGTTCGGCATCCACATGGTGATGGCGATCGGCGGCGCCGACATGCCGGTGGTGATCTCGATGCTCAACAGCTATTCCGGCTGGGCCGCTGCCGCGACCGGCTTCATGCTCTCCAACGACCTGCTGATCGTGGTCGGCGCGCTGGTCGGATCCTCCGGCGCGATCCTGTCGTACATCATGTGCCGCGCCATGAACCGCAACTTCATCAGCGTGATCGCCGGTGGCTTCGGCACCGGCAGCGGCAAGCCGGCGGCCAAAGGCGATGCGGCGCAACCGGCCGGTGAAGTAGCACCCATCAGCGCCGTCGAAACGGCGGACCTGCTCAAGGAAGCCAAGAGCGTGATCATCGTTCCCGGCTACGGCATGGCGGTGGCCCAGGCGCAGCACACGGTGTTTGAAATCACCAAGCAACTGCGCGAGAAGGGTGTCAACGTCCGCTTCGGCATTCACCCGGTGGCGGGGCGCATGCCGGGCCACATGAACGTGCTGCTGGCCGAGGCCAGGGTGCCCTATGACATCGTGATGGAGATGGACGAACTGAACGACGACTTCCCGGCGACCGACGTCGCGATGGTGATCGGCGCGAACGACATCGTGAACCCGTCCGCGCAGGACGACCCGACCAGCCCCATCGCCGGCATGCCGGTGCTGGAAGTCTGGAAGGCCAAGACCTCGGTTGTCATGAAGCGAAGCATGGCTTCCGGCTACGCCGGGGTCGACAACCCGCTCTTCTACAAGGACAACAACCGCATGCTTTTCGGCGATGCCAAGAAAATGCTCGAAGAAGTGCTGGTCGCCCTGAAGGCCTGAGGACGCGGGCGGAGCCATCGCATCGAATAGAGCGCCCTCTCTCAAATGGCTTAGGGAAAACACAAGTCAAGTAACAGGGCCGTGCGCAGACAATCCGCGAGGCCCTTTCTGCGGATGGAGACTAGAAAAATGAGCGACCTGAGCGACCGCCCCTGGCTGAGTTCCTATTCCCCCGGCGTCCCCGCCGACATCGACCCTTCGCAATATGCGTCGCTGGTCCAGTTGATGGAAGAAGCCTTCCAGAAGTACGCCAACCGTCCCGCCTACAGTTTCATGGGCAAGGAGGTCAGCTACGCGCAGACCGACTCCCTCAGCCGCGCGCTGGCCGCCTACCTGCAAGGCCTGGGACTGGCCAAGGGCGACCGCGTTGCCATCATGATGCCCAACGTGCCGCAGTACCCGGTCGCCGTGGCGGCCATCCTGCGCGCGGGCTTCGTCGTGGTCAACGTGAACCCGCTGTACACGCCGCGCGAGCTCGAGCACCAGTTGAAGGACTCCGGCAGCAAGGCCATCGTCATCATCGAAAACTTCGCGCACACGCTCGCGCAGTGCATCGCGAACACGCCGATCAAGCACGTCGTGGTTTGCGCGATGGGCGACCAGCTGGGCCTGCTCAAGGGCGCGCTGGTCAACTATGTTGTCCGCAA
>JBDSWB010000132.1:0-16446 GCA_039926915.1 Ramlibacter sp. | reverse complement strand
AGTGCCACGTCGACAGCGCTCAAGCAGGCCGTGCGCGGCGAATTGCAGGACCTGTTCGCCCGGGCCGCGCCATGATCCGTGCCGGCCTCATCGCGCTGGTCAAAGGCTACCGGCTATTCCTGTCGCCCTGGCTCGGGTCCAGCTGCCGCTTAACGCCCACCTGTTCCGCGTATTCATTGCAGGCGCTCGAAAAGCATGGCGCCGCGGCCGGCACCTACCTCACCGTATCGCGCCTGGCCCGTTGCCACCCCTGGTGCGACGGCGGCCAGGACGAGGTGCCGCTTGAAAAGCCGCGCCTCTTCACCCATCTGCTCACACCCCTTTCCAAGAAGAAGTCTTCATGAACGACATTCGCCGCACCATCCTGTGGGTGATCTTTGGCTTCTCCATGGTGCTGCTGTGGGACCAATGGCAGGTCTATAGCGGCCACAAGGCCACTTTCTTTCCCTCGCCTTCGCAGCAAACCGCCAGCACGGCCGCTGCCCCGGCGGCCGGCTCCAGCGTGCCGGCCAGCACCGTCCCCGGCAGCACCGTGCCGGCACCGGCGGCCACCGGCGTCGCCGCGGCCCCGGGCATCCCGGCCGCCACCGCCGCCGCGCGGGCGGCTGTGTCGCAGAAGATCACGGTCACCACCGACCTGATGCGCCTGACCTTCGACACCGAAGGCGGCTCGCTGGTTCGCACCGAATTCCTCAAGATGCTCGCCGACAACAAGACCGGCACCTTCGTGCTGCTGGACGACTCGCCCGGCAGCAAGTACGTGGCCGAATCCGGCCTGATCGGCGGCGACTGCCCGACCCACAAGACGGTGATGACCTTCAGCGGCGACCGCGAGCTGAAGGACGGCGCCAACGAGCTGACCTTCAAATTCGAGTCGCCCGAAAAAGGCGGTGTGAAGCTGATCAAGACCTATACCGTCAAGCGCGGCGACTACGACGCGGCCGTGAAGCATGAAGTGGTGAACACCGGCACCGTGCCCGTGTCGCCGCAGCTTTACGTGCAGCTGGTGCGCGACGGCAACAAGCTGCCCGGCGAGTCGTCGTTCTATTCCACCTTCACCGGCCCCGCCGCCTACACCGAAGCGAAGAAATTCCACAAGATCGAGTTCAGCGACATCGAAAAGGGCAAGGCCGAAATCGACAAGGATTCGAGCAATGGCTATGTGGCCATCGTCCAGCACTACTTCGCCAGCGCCTGGATCCTGCCGGACGGCGTGAAGCGCGAGCTGTTCGTGCGCAAGGTCGCCACCAACCTGTACGCCGTCGGCATGATCGCGCCGCTGGCCGCCATTCCGCCGGGAACGAGCAAGGCCGTGGAGGCAAAGTTCTTCGCCGGCCCGCAGGAGGAAACCCTGCTCGAGAAGATCGCGCCCGGCCTGGAGCTGGTCAAGGACTACGGCTGGCTCACCATCCTGGCCAAGCCGCTGTACTGGCTGCTGACCCAGATCCACACCTTCCTGCACAACTGGGGCTGGTCGATCATGGCGCTGGTGCTGGTGATCAAGATCGCTTTCTACTGGCTGCAGGCCAAGGGCTACGAGAGCATGGCCAAGATGAAGGCCATCAACCCCAAGGTCATGGCCATGCGGGAGCGCCACAAGGACAACCCGCAGCTGATGCAGCAGGAGATGATGAAGATCTACCGCGAGGAGAAGGTCAACCCGATGGGCGGGTGCTTCCCGATCATGGTGCAGATCCCCGTCTTCATTGCGTTGTACTGGGTGCTGCTGTCCAGCGTCGAGATGCGCGGTGCGCCGTGGATCGGCTGGATCCACGACCTGGCGGCGCCCGACCCGTATTACATCCTGCCGGTCATCATGACGGCGACCACCATGCTGCAGACCGCGCTGAACCCGCAGCCGCCGGACCCGATGCAGGCCAAGATGATGTGGTTCATGCCGCTGGCCTTCAGCGTGATGTTCTTCTTCTTCCCCTCGGGCCTGGTGCTGTACTGGATCACCAACAACGTGCTGTCGATCGCCCAGCAGTGGTTGATCAACACCCGCATGGGTGTGCCGCCGCAGTTCAACTTGCCGAAGTTCAATTAGCGGCTGCGCCAGGAAGAACACAAGGGCCGCTTTCGCGGCCCTTGTGCTTTGTGGTGACAATTGATCATGCTTCCGCGTCACGATCAACCCATTGCCGCCATCGCCACTGCGCCTGGGCGCGGCGCGGTGGGCATCGTGCGAGTCTCAGGCCCCTCGCTTGCATCGTTGATCGCCGCCGTCTGCGGGCGCGCGCTCAAGCCACGGGAGGCGACCTACCTGCCGTTCCGTGCGGCCGAGGGCGGCGCGATCGACCAGGGGCTGGCGATCCATTTCCCCGCGCCGCACTCGTATACCGGCGAAGACGTGCTGGAGCTGCAGGCGCACGGCGGGCCGGTGGTGCTGCAACTGCTGCTGGCGCGCTGCCTGCAGGCGGGGGCGGAGATCGACGGCGCGACCGGCAAGCCCCGGCTGGCGGGACTGCGCGTCGCGCAGCCGGGCGAGTTCACCGAGCGGGCTTTCCTCAATGACAAGATCGACCTGGCGCAGGCCGAGGCCATCGCCGACCTGATCGACGCCAGCACCGAAGCCGCGGCGCGCAGCGCCAGCCGTTCGCTGACGGGCGAGTTCTCCGGCGAAATCCATGTGCTGCGCGATGCGTTGGTGCACCTGCGGATGCTGGTCGAAGCGACGCTGGACTTTCCGGACGAAGAGATCGATTTCCTGCGGAAGGCCGACGCGCAGGGCCAGCTCGAACGGCTGCACCAGGCACTGGCCCGCGTAATGCAGCGGGCGCGCCAGGGCGCGCTGCTGCGCGAAGGCATCAAGGTGGTGATCGCGGGCCAGCCAAACGCCGGCAAGAGTTCACTGCTCAATGCCCTGGCGGGCGCCGAGCTCGCCATCGTCACGCCGGTCCCGGGCACCACCCGCGACGTGGTCAGCCAGACCCTCCAGATCGAAGGCGTTCCGGTGCATGTCATCGACACCGCTGGCTTGCGCGAGAGCGAGGACCCGGTGGAGAAGATCGGCATCGCGCGCGCCTGGGGCCAGATCGAGAACGCCGACGCGGTGCTGTTCCTGCACGACTTGACACGCGCCGGCGAAGCGTCGTACGTTGCGGGCGATGCCGCCATCGCGCAGACGCTGGCCAGCAAACTGCCGCGCCGCGTGCCGGTGATCGAGGTCTGGAACAAGCTGGATGCTGCGAGGTCGAAAGATGCGGTGGCGCAGGCCGGTCATGAGGTCGTGCGGCTCTCGGCCCGGACCGGCGAAGGGCTGGAAGCACTGCGCCGCAAGCTGCTGGACGTGGCGGGCTGGCAGTCGGCGCCGGAGGGCGTCTTCATCGCGCGCGAACGCCATGTCCAGGCTCTGCGCCGGGTCGACGGGCACCTGGCGCAGGCCAGCGGCCTGATGGCCGCGCAAGCCCAGTCGCTGGACCTGCTGGCCGAGGAATTGCGGCTGGCGCAGAACGCGCTGAACGAGATCACCGGCGAGTTCACGTCGGATGACCTGCTGGGCGTGATCTTCTCGAGCTTTTGCATCGGGAAATAGCACGGGTTCCTGACCGAACCGCGATTGCCGGCCGTGGTGTCCGGCCGGGTGTTCACGGGGGATGCAGGTCCTGAACGAGTTGGATCAGGGCCCGGCGCTCGGCCAACGGTTCGAACAGCGGCGCGCGCAGCGAACATTGTTCGCGCAGGCGCGCCAACGTGCCGTGGGCAGGGTCATTGGCCTGGTCCGCACGGCACCGCAGAAGCAGCGACGCCAGCCCGGCCGCATCGCCGTGATCGAAGTAGCCGTCGTAGTCCGCACCCAACATGCCGACGTTTCCCGGGATGCGCGACGCCAGCACCGGTGTGCCGCTGCGCGCCGCTTCCATGATCACGTGGGCGCCGCCTTCGGCTGCACTGGTATGCACCAGCACATGCGCACGCTGGATCGCGTCGCGCGTGCGGCCATGGGGCAGGCCACCGAGCCAGCGGTAGCCTGGGCAGGCGGCTTCGGTGGCGCGGGCGCGTTCGGCCCATCCCGGCTCCTGCGCCTCGCCGATGTGGCGGATGCGGATGTCGGCGTGATCGCGCAACAGGCGGGCAGCGTCGAACAGCGTGCCGGGACTTTTGACTTCACGCAGGTGCCCGACCATGACGGCGCCGAGCGATGTTTTGGTCTTGTCCAGTTCCTTCCGCGCGGTCACGGACTGGAAGATCACGCGCGACTTGGCGCGGTGTTCGGCCGGCAGCGCGTCACGGCCGAGCTCCTGCAGCACGACCAACCGCTGAGCCATTGCCACCGATTGCCGGGCAGACCGGTCACTGCCGAGGTCGACATAAAGATCGGTGCCGGTGAGCACCACGCACAACCCCCGGCCTGGATGCTGCTGCGACCAGGCCCCGATCGCCGCCGCTGAGCGGCGTGCGTGCAGCGCCAGCATCACCGCATCGGCTTGCGCCAGCGCGTCGGGCCATCGCTGCACAATGCGCACATGATGCGATTCTCCCAACATGCGCGCCCAGCGGCTCGCGGTCTGCCAGTTGCCGTTGTTGGCGCCGGCCAGCGCCGGGCTTACGATGACGACCGATGAACGATCCATGGCTGGGTTATAGCGCAGCGCAGGCGCTGCGCACGGGCGGCAGGCAAATTGTGCGCGAAGCATTGCTCGCGCTGCGCGGTCGCACGCTCCGCAGCGCCGACGCGTATGCAGCCGCCCTGGGAGGCGCGGACATGCGGGTGCCACGCTGGCCCACGCTCAACCTGCCGCTCTGGGAGCTGGGCCATGTCGCCTGGTTCCAGGAGTGGTGGATCGGACGCAATCGCCAGCGTTTGCGGGGTGCTGCGTGCGACCCCGACCACGCGCGCGCCGCCTCGCTGCTGCCCGGCGCGGACGCGTTTTACGACTCGACCCGCGTCGCGCATGCCACGCGCTGGGACCTCGCGCTGCCCGATGCCGCCGCCACCCGCGCCTACCTCGATGCCACCTTCCAGCAGACTCTGCAGGTGCTGGACGCCTTGGGCGATGCGCCGGGCGACGACGAGCTCTACTTCTTCCGCTGGGTGGCGCTGCATGAAGCCATGCACGTCGAAGCCGCCGCCTACATGGCGCGCGAACTCGGCATCGCGCTGCCGGACGAGGTTGCCGCCGGGCCTGCCCCCAACGCGACAGTGCTGCACGTTCCGGCCCGGACCTTCCGCATCGGATGGACCGGGGCGGGCTTCGCGTTCGACAACGAACTGTCCGCGCACGATGTGCAGCTCGACGCCTTCGACATCGACGCGAGCCCCGTCGACCGGGCGCGGTTTCTGGAGTTCGAGCGCGCCGGCGGCTACGAGAAGCAACGCTGGTGGGACGACGACGGTTGGGCCTGGCTGCAGACGGCAGGCCGGCCGGAGCGTGAACATTCCGCAGGCGTCGCAACCCATCTCAACGCCCACGAAGCCTCGGCATGGTGCCGCTGGGCGGGCCGCCGCCTGCCGACCGAAGTGGAATGGGAGTGCGCCGCGCTCACGCAGCCGCAATTCACCTGGGGCCAGGCATGGGAGTGGACCGCGACGACTTTCCGGCCGTATCCGGGCTTCGTGCCCCATCCGTACCGCGATTATTCTGCGCCCTGGTTCGAGACGCGCCGGGTGCTTCGCGGCGCCTGCCCGGCGACATCGCACTGGCTCGCCCACCCGCGCTACCGCAACTTTTTCGAGCCCGACCGCCGCGACATCTTTGCGGGCTTTCGCAGCTGCGCGTGAGGCTCGATGCAGTTTCGGGTGTAATCGCGGCACCGCCTTCCCGGAGCCTTCCATGCACACACCGTTCCACCGATTCGCGTCTGCCCGCTGGCTGTTGGCTGCGGCCGTTTGCGCCATCACCCTCGGCGCACAGGCCCAACAGGTCTTGCGCGTCACCGCCATCCCCGACGAATCACCCACCGAGCTGGCACGCAAAGCGGCGCCGCTGATGAAGTACCTCGAGCAGCGCCTGGGCATGAAGGTGGAGTTCACGCCGGTGACCGACTACGCGGCTTCGGTCGAGGCGGTCGCCAACAAGCAGATCGATTTGGCCTGGTTCGGTGGTTTCACCTTCGTGCAGGCGCAGCAGCGCTCCGGTGGCAAGGTGATACCCCTGGTGCAACGGGAGGAAGACACCCGGTTCCGCTCCGTGTTCATCACCACCGACGACAGCATCAAGACCCTGGCCGACCTCAAGGGCCGCAACGTGAGCTTCGGCTCGCAGTCGAGCACGTCGGGCCACCTGATGCCGCGCAGCTTCCTGCTGGCGGCCGGGCTGGACCCGGACCGTGACTTCAAGCGCGTCGCTTACTCGGGCGCGCACGATGCGACGGTTGCCGCCGTCGCCTCCGGCAAGGTCGATGCCGGCGCGCTCAACATCTCGGTGTGGGAAAAGCTGGTTGTCGACAAGAAGGTCGACCCGGCGAAGGTGCGCGTGTTCTACACGACACCGCCCTACTACGACTACAACTGGACCGTGCATTCCGACATGCCGCCCGCGCAGCGCGAAAAACTGGCCAAGGCCTTCCTCGACCTGAGCCCCGCCACTCCCGAGGGCAGGGAGATCCTCGAGCTGCAGCGCGCCACCCGGTTCGTGCCGACGACGCAGGACAACTACAAGGGCATCGAGGCGGCCGCGCGCAGCGCAGGCCTGTTGAAGTGACCCGCGACTGCGTGCGGCCCGCATGAAGCTGCGGCTCGAACAGGTGGCCGCACGCCACCCCGCGGCGACCAGCGCGTCCACGCCGGCCTTGCAATCGCTGGCGCTCGACGCCGCCAGCGGCGAACAGATCGCGGTGATCGGTCCTTCGGGCGCCGGCAAGACCACCTTGCTTCATGTCCTGGCCTGTGCGCTGCGGCCGGACGCAGGCCGCGTGCTGCTCGATGACTGCGACCCTTGGCAGCTCTCCACTGCCGCGCTGCAGCGCCGGCGCGGCGACATCTTCCTCGCGCCGCAAGTGCCGCCGCTGCCGCCGCGGCAGCGCGTGGTCACCGCCGTGCTGGCCGGGCGCCTGCCGCACATTGGCTTCTGGCATAGCGTACGCAGCCTGTTCTACCCCACGGCAATTGCGCAGGCCGATGCGGCGCTGGCGCGCTTCGATATCAGCGACAAGTTGTTCGCGCGCGTCGATCGGCTCTCCGGCGGCGAACGCCAGCGCGTCGGCCTGGCGCGCTCGCTGCTCGCGCAAGCCCGCCTGCTGCTCGTGGACGAGCCGCTGTCTGCGCTCGACCCGTCACGAGCCGAGCAGGCCATCGCGACGCTCACGGCGGCTGCGCGCGAGACCAACGCCACACTCGTAACGACACTGCACGACGTGCCAATGGCGCTGCGCAATTTCCCGCGCATCGTCGGCCTGCGTGACGGCCGCGTGATGTTCGATCTCGCCGCCTCCGGCGTCAGCGCCGAGCACCTGCATGCGCTGTACGAGCAGCGCCTGGACGAGCTCGAGGGCCGCGCACCCCCATCGCAGCTGGCCGAACGCGCGACCGCTCGTCCCGAGATGCACTGCCGCTGACCGTGAACTCCGTCGCCCTGCCTGCGCTCGCGCCGCGCGACCCCGCGTGGCGCCGCCGTGTGTTCTGGTTGCTGGCCACGGGCGCGGTGCTGTGGCCGTTGTTCGTGCTCGCGGAGTTCAAGCCCTGGACCCTTCTGTCGCCCGCGAGCCTCAAACCGGCATTGCGCTTCGCGGCGGGCTTCTTCCCGCCGCGTGTCGACCTGCCGTTCCTGTTGATGGTGGCGCAGGAAACCTGGCGCACCGTCGCCATCGCCACCGCCGGGCTCGCGCTGGCGCTGGTGATCGCGCTGCCGCTCACGCTGGCCTCGGTGCGCGTGCTCTCGATCTCGGGGCTGGCGGGGCGAATGGGCGCACTGCCCGCCGCAGTCCGCTTCACCGTGCGTGGCATTCTGGTGGTGCTGCGCAGCGTGCCCGAACTGATCTGGGCGCTGGTGTTCGTGCGCGTTGTGGGCCTCGGCACGACGGCCGGCGTCCTGGCCATTGCGCTCACTTATGGGGGCATGCTCGGCAAGGTGTACGGCGAGATCCTGGAAAGTGGCGACGCGCACGCCACCGTGTCGCTGCTTCGCAATGGCGCGGGCCGCCTGCAGTCCTTTTTCTATGGCCTGCTGCCACAGAACGCCGCGGAGCTCACCAGCTACACGGTGTACCGCTGGGAGTGCGCGATTCGCTCGTCGGCGGTGCTCGGCTTTGTCGGCGCGGGAGGGCTCGGCCAGCAGATGGACAGCTCGATGAAGATGTTCAACGGCGCCGAGGTCAGCACCATGTTGCTGGTGTTCATCCTGCTGGTGATGGGCACGGATCGCTTGAGCGCGTGGCTGCGCAAGGCGCTGGGATGAACGACGACCGCGGGCGCGCCGCCAACGAGGTCTACCGGCTGCCGCCACCGCTGTTCGACGCGCGCTGCAAGGCGTGCTGGTTTGTGATGGGGCTGGCCGTCCTGGTGGCCCTGAGCTTCTGGTCGCTGGACCTGCAATGGGCGAAGTTCTTCTCGGTCGATGCTGTTCGGCGCATGGGCCGGTTCCTCGGCGAAATGATGTCGCCCGCCACCGACGCGAAGTTCCTCGCCCGGCTGTTGCCCGCCACGCTTGAGACGTTGGCGATGTCGGTGATCGGCACTTTGCTGGCCGCGGTCTTCGGCTTGCTGCTGGCGCTGCCCGCCAGCAACGCCTGGCCCGGAGACCCGGCGCGATGGCGCGCGGCGAGCCGGCTCCTGCTCAATGCCTTGCGTAGCGTGCCGGAGCTGATGTGGGCATCCTTGCTCCTGATCGCCGCGGGGCTGGGCCCGTTCGCCGGGACGCTGGCGCTGGCCATTCATACCACCGGCGTGCTGGGGCGGCTGTTCGCCGAGGCGATCGAAAATGCACCCGAGGGCCCGGGCTTCGCATTGCGGCTGCGCGGTGTCGGCGAGGGCCGGGTGTTCCTTTACGCCAGCCTGCCGCAAGTCCTGCCGCAACTGGTGAGCTACACCTTGTACCGCTGGGAAAACAACATTCGCGCGGCGGCCGTGCTGGGCGTCGTGGGTGCGGGTGGCCTCGGGCAGATGCTCGCCTTCCACCTCGGCCTGTTCCAGATGCCCGAGACCGGCTCGGTGCTGGCGGCGATGCTGGTGCTGGTGGTGTTGGTCGATGTGGCCAGCTACGGCGCGCGCCGTGTCATGTCTCGCTGAAGTTTCACGCGGGCAGTGCCGGCGCGAACGCAGCGACGACCTGACTTTGCTGGGATCGGTAGCGGCATGGCGGGCGCACCTTTTGCCTACAATCGCGCACAACTTCCGGAGACGTTTGCCATGGCCAAGATGATGCGCTTCCCGACCGTGATAGGGGGCTTGCTGGCGGGCCTGGCCGCCTGCTCGGCGCTGGCCGCGCCGCCGGTCGCGCCTGTGCGCGATGTCGCCGAAACGATGCACGGCGTCACCGTACACGACCCCTACCGCTACTTCGAGAACGTGAAGGACCCGGAAGTGCAGGGCTGGCTTCGCGGCCAGGGTGAGCATGCGCGCGAGGCGCTGGACCGCATCGAGGGGCGGGAGCAGCTGGAAAAGCGCATCGCCGAAATTTCCGCAGCCACCGGCGACGCCGTTCGCGGCATCGTGCGCATGCCGGGCGAACATGTTTTCTACCTCAAGCGCGCGCGCGGCGAAAAGCAGTTCAAGCTGGTGACGCGCGCCGGGGCGCAGGGCCGCGAGAAGGTCCTTTTCGACCCGCAAGGGGACGCCGAACGCACCGGCGTCGCGCACGCTATCAATTACTTCATGCCGTCCTGGGACAGCCGCCATGTTGCATACGGCGTTTCGGCCGGTGGCTCGGAAGATGCGTCGCTGTATATCCTCGACACGCGGACCGGCAAGACCGTGGGCGCACCTGTCAAACGTGTGATGCAGGGTCACGTCAGCTGGCTGCCGGATAGCCGCTCTTTGACCTACAACCAGCTCAAGGTGCTGTCGCCCGAAGACGCGGAGACCGAGACCTATCTCGACTCGCGCGTCATGTGGCTCAAGCTCGGCGCGCCGGAGGCCGAGGCGCGCGCCGTGTTCGGCCCCACGGTGACCAAGGACCTGGGACTGGCCCGGCTCGACGTCGGCGGCATCGTTTTCACCCCGGGCAGCCCCTGGATGATCGCGCGTACCACCGACACCACGCTGCCGGAAGGTTCGCTGTTTGTGGCGCGTGTCGCCGACCTCGCGCTTCCGGTCGTGCCCTGGAAAAAGTTCGCGGGCTTTGACGACAAGATCGTCGAGATCGAGCTGAAAGGTCAGGATCTCTACTACCGCACCCGCCAGGGCGCACCGCGCTACAAGCTGATGAAGCTCGACTTGCGCCAACCCGAACTGGCGCGCTCGCGCGAAGTCGGCCTGCCGCCCGAAAACGGCGTTCTCGAAGGCATGTTGGTCAGCCGCGATGCGGTATTTGCCGCAGTCCGCGAAGGGACGTCGATCGGCATCCGCCACTACGCCGGAAACGACCGCGTCGGGCAGGCCGTCAAGCTGCCTTTTGCCGGCGCCGCGCGCCTGCACGACGACCCGGCGCACGTCCACGCCGACCTGCTCTACACACTGAGCGGATGGGCGCAGTTGCCCAAGGTGATGCGACTGTCGGGCAGCCGGTCCCTCGACGCCGGTCTGCGCGCCGCGGTGAAGATGCCGGCGTTGCCCGAGCTGGAGGTGACCGAGCTGCGCGTGCCCAGCCACGACGGCGTGCTGGTGCCGATGACGGTGCTGCACAAGAAAGGCCTCAAGCGCGACGGCAGCAACCCGACGCTGCTGCACGGCTACGCCGCCTATGGATTTTCCGAAACCGCCGGCTTCAACTCGGCCAGCATGGCCTGGCTGGAACGCGGCGGGGTGCTGGCATTGGCCAACGCGCGCGGCAGCGGCGTCTACGGCGAACCCTGGCGGATGGCCGGCTTCAAGGCGACCAAAGCCAACACCTGGAAGGACGGCGTGGCCTGCGCGCAGTACCTCATCGCACAGGGTTATGCGTCGCCCAGGACGATGGGTGTGATGGGCACCAGCGCCGGCGGCATTTTCGTCGGCCGCACCGTGACCACCGCGCCGCAGCTGTTCGCGGCTGCCATTTTCAACGTCGGCGTCATGGACGCGGTGCGGGCCGAGGACAGCGCCAACGGCATCACCAATATTTCGGAGTTCGGCAGCGCGAAGAACCCGAAGGAGTTTCCGTCCCTGCTGGACATGAGCACCTACCACCAGGTCCAGGATGGCACCGCCTACCCCGCGGTGTTGCTGGTGCACGGCATGAACGACCCGCGCGTCGATGTCTGGCAAAGCGCGAAGGCCGCGGCCCGGCTGCAGGCAGCCAGCACCAGCGGCAAGCCGGTATTGCTGAGGCTGGACGCCCAGGCCGGTCATGGCGTGGGCAGTACCGCGAACCAGTGGTACGCGCTCAGCGCCGACATTTACAGCTTCCTGCTCTGGCAGATGGGCAAGCTGCGGCGCGCGGACTAACACACGTTACATGGTGAACCCCGGGTATCAGGTGTAAGGGCCAGTTAAAGGGCCTTGTGAGGAACTCGGCCGTTGGCTACTGTTCGCCCACCATGAATGCATCGGTGCGAAACCCCATCAAGTTCGACGTTCAAGGTCTGGTCCAGGCAATCGCCCACAACCAGACCGAGGACTGTTTCAACCCCTCGTTGACGCCCGCGCAGTGGGAGGTACTGGGAAGCTACATGCAGCCCTTCGCGTTGATGCAGGGCCAGGTGCTGATCGAGCAGAACGCGCTCGACCGCACCCTGTACCTGGTCGAGTCGGGTGGCCTGACGGTGCACTATGAGGACGACAAGGGCCGCATCCGGCTGGCCATCGTCGGGCCCGGCTCGGCCGTCGGTGAAGGCGCTTTTTTCACCCGGCTGCCGCGCACCGCCACGGTCCAGGCCGCCCATCCGAGCAAGATCTGGAGCCTCACCCCCATTCGCTTCACCGAACTCAGCAACCGCCAGCCCAACGTGGCGCTGGAATTCGCCATGGCCCTGGGATCGCTGGTTTCGCACCGCCTGGTCAATAAACCCAAGCGTGTCGCGGTCACCTGAAACGCCCCCGACCGACCGGTTGGGCGGGGCAGCGCAACTTTTTCACGAAGAATCGCCCGGCAGGGCCGGCATTCTCACGCGTACGTGACTAATCTCCTTGTTTTTTTCCGCCGCGAACTACACTATCACTACGAAAGTCCGCGTCCCATGCCGAATACCAAGAAAGCCGATATGTCCCTGCTCAGCTGGTTGTTTCCGGCTCAAAAACCGGCCAAGAGTTCCGCCGACAGTTCGGGCCTGTCCCGAATGGAGTCCACCCGGCCCGTCGCCGGGGGCAACGGCAAGGAAGCATCGCACGGCCATGACAACGCCCGGCCGGCTAACCGCAAGGGCGAACGCATGGCGCGGCGCGAGCTTCTGTACACAGTGGTCCGCGAAAACATGTCCAATGCCGGTGTGCTGTCCGCCAGCTACAAGTTCAAGGTGCTGTCGCTTGACGCACGAGGCCGCCAGTTCCTGGTGATGGTCGACCTGGCCCGCGACAACGGTGGGGAAACCACCCGCCTCGCTGAAATCGAGGCCCTCATTGCCCAGAGCGCAAAGAACCGCCATGACATCCTGGTGACGGCGGTCTATTGGCGCACCAGTGAACACGTGGCCGTCGGCAACCTGGCGGCCCGCCCGGTCCGCGCCGCCACTTCACGCCCCGCGCCGCTCGACTCCCAGCCTGGCGCGCTGGATTCCCGGCCGGCCCCCCTGGTGTCCCAGGCCGCAGCGCCCGTCACGCCAGCCGCACCGAACCGCTCGCGCTACGAGCCGATCCAGGCCGACGAAGTGGCGGCGTTCAAGCGCGCCCTGGCCGCCGGCGCCACCAATCCCGCCGCCGCCGCCGCGGCCTCCGTCGGCGTGGCGCACGGGGCCACCGCCAGGTCCTTCGACGGGACCGGCAAGCATGGGCCGCAAAGCTACACCTTGCTCACCGGCTTCGAAGACACCGAGATGTCGGATGCGGACATGCGCGCGCCGCTGCTCAGCGGCACGCAGTACGGCGATCTGAACTGAAGTTGCCTCCCCGGACCGCGCGTCGACGCGGCGGTTCTTGAGAGGAAGCTTACCGGGGACTTACACTCCGGGCCCGAGCCAGGGAAAGCCGTCGAGGAGACACGATGAATGTAGAACAGCTGGTGCGGGCGATTGGAGCGCTCGACGCCACGGATGCGTTGCAGTGCAAGCTGACGCTCGAAGAATGGAAGGCGCTCGCGCCCTACCTGTCCATGCGGTTCCTCAAGATCGGCGACCCGCTCATGCACGAGGGCGGGTCCGAGCGCGAACTGTTCATCCTGGCCGACGGCGAACTCGAGGTCACCATCCTGGGCAACCCGGTGGCTACGCTCAAGCCGGGCATGGTGGTGGGTGAGGGCACATTCTTTTCGGGCGCGCCGCGAAGCGCCACCGTCACCCCTTCCCAGCCCGGCGTGGCCTGGGGGCTGAACTGGGAGAGGTTCAACGCGCTCACCATCAAGCATCCGCGGCTCGCGGTCGACCTGGTGAAGGGCCTGGCCGCCGTGCTGGCGGTGCGCATGCGCGAAGCCATCCTGGTCGGCAACTTCACCTGAAAGCCGATGCCGCGGAGACCCGCGCGAATCAACCCTGCAAGAGCTTTTCCTCGGCCATGGCCAGTGGTTCCGGCCGGCCCGACAGCACCAGCGTGTCCCCATCCGCCAGCGCCGGGTCGGTACCGGGGTCGACCGGCTTGCCGTTTCCGCGACGAAGGCTCACCACCTTTACCCCGAGCGCCTGCAGCGCCACCTGGCTGAGGACGCGGCCGAGCGAGTGCGCGCCGGTCGACAGCGTGACGGTGGACAGGCGCTCGGTGTCCAGCTCGTCGGCGGTGTCGTCGTCGGCGCCGTGGAAGTAGCCGCGCAGCAAGTTGTAGCGCGCGTCCCGCTGGTCCTGCACGATGCGGATCACGCGACGCATCGGCACGCCGACCAGCGCCAGCGCGTGGCTGGCCAGCATGAGCGAGCCTTCCAGCGCTTCGGGCACCACTTCGGTGGCGCCCGCGGCCTGCAGCTTCTCAAGGTCGCGGTCGTCCTGCGTGCGCACAATCACCGGCACCTCCGGCGCGTGGCTGCGGGTGCAGGCCAACACCTTCATCGCGCCCGGCACATCCAGGTAGGTGACCACCACCGCGCTGGCGCGAGACAACCCCGCGGCCACCAGCGCCTGCAGCCGCGCCGCGTCGCCGAACACCACCGAATCGCCTGCGGCCGAAGCCTGGCGGACGCGGTCCGGGTCGAGGTCCAGCGCGATGTAGGGAATGCCTTCGCGCTCGAGAACGCGCGCCAGGTTCTGGCCGCAGCGGCCATAGCCGCAGATCAGCACGTGCTTGTTGGCGTTGATCGACTTGCGCGCGATCGTCGTCATCTGCAGCGACTGCAGCAGCCACTCGCTGGCCACCAGTTTCATCACGATGCGGTTGCTAAACATGATGATGAAGGGCGTGGCCAGCATCGACAGCACCATGCTGGCCAGGATCGGGTTGAGCAGTGCCGGCGGCACCAGCTGACTCTGTTGCGCCAGCGTCAGCAGCACAAAGCCGAACTCTCCGGCCTGCGCCAGATAAAGGCCGGTGCGCAGCGATACGCCCATCGACGCCCCAAACACGCGCGCCAATGCGGTGACCAGCAGCAGCTTGAACAGCACCGGCAAGGTGACCAGTACCAGCACCAGGCCCCAGCGCTCGCCCACCAGCCGCCAGTCGAGCAGCATCCCGACGGTGATGAAGAACAGGCCCAGCAGCACGTCGTGGAAGGGCCGGATGTCGGTCTCCACCTGGTGCTTGTATTCGGTTTCGGAAATCAGCATGCCGGCGATGAAAGCGCCCAGCGCCAATGACAGCCCGGCCAGTTGCGTGAGCCAGGCCAGGCCGAGCGTGACCAGCAGGAGGTTCAGCACGAACAGCTCGTCGCTCTTGCGCCGTGCCACAAGCGTGAGCCACCAGCGCATCACGCGCTGGCCGCCGATCAGCAGCACCGTGATGAGGATGACCGCCTTCACACTGGCCAGCGCCAGCGCGCCGAACAGCTGCTCGGGCGGTGCCCCCAGCGCCGGGATCAGCACCAGAAGCGGCACCACGGCCAGATCCTGGAACAGCAGCACGCCCATCACCCGCTTGCCGTGCTCGGTCTCGAGCTCGATGCGCTCCGCCATGAGCTTGACCACGATGGCCGTGCTGCTCATCGCGATCGCGCCTGACAGCGCCAGCGCGGTCTGCCAGCCCATTCGCCACACGCTGGGCGCGAGCGCGGCCAGGAACAGCGAACCGAAAGTGACCAGCAGGATTGTGAGCAGCACCTGGAACAGGCCCAGCCCGAATACATGGGCGCGCATGGCGCGCAGCTTGGACAGGTTGAACTCCAGGCCGATCACGAACATCAGGAAGACGACGCCGAACTCGCCCAGGTGCTGCACCACCGACGACTCGCCGCCACCCAGCGCCAGCGCATTGGGCCCGATCACCACGCCCACCAGCAGGTACCCGAGCATTGGCGGCAGCTTGAGCGAACGGAACGCCACCACACCCAGCACCGCCGCCAGCAGGTAAAGCAGGGTGAGTTCGAGCGCGGTCATGACGGCATGCTACCAAGGGAACATGGCGCGGCTCTATAGAATCGGCCCATGGCTCTTCGACAAATCCAGGACCGGGCTTTTGACGCCGCTCACGCGTTGCGTCTGGCGCAGGAGACTCTCGACATTGAGGCGGCGGCGGTGCTGGGCCTGAAGTCGCGCATCAACGACTCGTTCGCGCAGGCGGTCGAGCTGGTCCTGGGCATGCGCGGGCGCGTCGTGGTCATGGGCATGGGCAAGAGTGGCCACATCGGCCGCAAGATCGCGGCCACGCTGGCGTCGACGGGAACGCCTGCCATGTTCGTACACCCCGCTGAGGCCAGCCATGGCGACCTCGGCATGATCACCCCGCAAGACCTCGTGCTGGCGATCTCCAACGGCGGCGAAAGCGAGGAGATCCTCGTGATCCTGCCCGTGCTCAAGCGCCTGGGCGTCCCACTGGTGGCGATGACCGGGAGCCCGAATTCGACGCTGGGCCGGCACGCCGACATCCTGCTGGATAGCGGAGTGACAAAGGAAGCCTGCCCGCTCAACCTCGCACCCACGGCCAGTACCACGGCCCAGCTGGCGCTGGGCGATGCACTCGCGGTGGCGCTGCTGGACGCGCGGGGCTTTCGCACCGAGGACTTCGCGCTTTCCCACCCCGGAGGCGCTCTCGGGCGCAAGCTGCTGACCCACGTCAGCGACGTCATGCGCAAGGGTAAGTTGGTGCCGCAGGTCGGGCCGGACACCCCATTCAGCGCGTTGATGCGCGAGATGAGTGCCAAGGGCCTGGGTGCGTCGGCCGTGGTCGATGCGGACGGCCGCGTGCTGGGGATCTTCACCGACGGC
>JBDSWB010000131.1:0-5933 GCA_039926915.1 Ramlibacter sp. | reverse complement strand
GCATGGAAGGCCATTGCCAAGAACGGCGATGAGGTGCCGGACGAGGCGGAGGTGGAACTGCTGGACCTCGCCGAAGCGCGCTACGTTTCGCGCGGCGGGCTGAAGCTCGAAGGCGCGTTGAAGGCCAGCGGCGTCGCCGTGGCTGGCAGGGCCTGCCTCGACGTCGGCCAGTCGACCGGCGGCTTCACCGATTGCCTGCTGCAGCAGGGCGCTTCGCGGGTCACGGGCGTGGACGTCGGCACCGGCCAGCTGCACGACAAGCTGCGGAGTGATCCGCGTGTCGTCGCGCTGGAAAAGATCAATGCCCGCGAACTAACTTCAGAGCAGGTGGGCGACGACTTCAATCTCGTCGTGGGCGACCTGTCCTTCATTTCTTCTACGCTGGTGTTGCCGGCGCTGGTTCCCCTGCTCAAAACGGGAGGCATGCTGCTGATGCTTGTCAAGCCGCAATTCGAATTGCAGCCGGGCCAGGTGGGCAAGCGCGGCATCGTGACCGATGCGTCCCTCTATGCGGTGGTCGAGAAGCGACTGCGGGATTGCTGCGCCGAGCTGGGGCTGGACGTGCTGGGCTGGTACGACAGCCCGGTGAAGGGCGGCGATGGCAACCGTGAATTCTTTGTGCACGCCACGAAGCCAGGACAAGGGACATCATGAGCATGAGCATGAAGGCGGCATTGCCCGTCAGCCTTGAATTCTTTCCGCCCAAGACGCCCGAAGGTGCGGAAAAGTTGCGTGCCGCGCGCCGGGCGCTGTATGAACTCGAACCCGAGTTTTGCTCCGTCACCTACGGCGCCGGCGGCTCCACCCAGGAAGGAACTTTCGGCACTGTCGCCGAGATCCTGGCCGAAGGCGTGGACGCCGCCGCACATTTCTCGTGCGTAGGCGCCACACGGGCCAAGGTCAGGGAGGAACTGGGCGTCTTGCGGGGCATGGGCGTCAAGCGCCTGGTGGCCCTGCGGGGTGACCTCCCCAGCGGTTATGGCACCGGCGGCGAGTTCCAGTACGCAAGCGATTTGGTGACCTTCATTCGCGCCGAAACCGGCAGCGACTTCCGAATTGAAGTGGCGTGCTACCCCGAGGTGCATCCGCAGGCCCGCTCGCCGGAGGCGGACCTGCAGGCCTATGCGGCCAAAATCCGCGCCGGCGCCGATGCGGCGATCACCCAATACTTCTTCAACGCGGATTCCTATTTCCGCTTCGTCGAGGAAGCCGACCGGCTGGGCCTTCATGTGCCGGTGGTGCCCGGCGTCATGCCGATCATCAGCTCTACCCAGCTGATGCGTTTTTCCGATGCCTGCGGGGCCGAGATACCGCGCTGGATCCGCCTGCGGCTGCAGGGCTTCGGCGACGACACGGCGTCGATCAAGTCGTTTGGGCTGGATGTCGTCACCCAGCTTTGCGAGCAGTTGCGCGCTGGCGGGGCGCCGGGGCTGCACTTCTACACCATGAACCAGGCCGGCGCGTCGGTCGAGATCTGCAAGCGTCTGGCCGGCTGAGCCTCTCTCCCTGAACTGATACTATTAGTAGCATCAGACGGGTTTGGAGGAGAATATTTCAATGAAAAGGATTGCATTCCTGGTATTGGCCATGATGGCTGCCAGTACCTTGCACGCGCAGGCCCGCTATACGTGCCGGGCGCCCAACGGCAGCGTCGTCATCTCGGACCGGCCCTGCGCCGCCAGTCCCGGCGTCGTCTACTACGGCCCCGATCCCTCCGCGCAATTCAGCTACGACAGGCCGATGCCCCGCTCCCCCGATGCGCCGCCCCATGTGAAATACATGAGTGCGCGCTGTGCCTCGCTCAACGACGCGCTTCGCACTGCGCCGGCGCGCGGCCTCAAGCAGGAAACCATCTCGACGATGCAGAAGGACTACCGCAACGAGTGCGGCGAGAACGAGTCCGAGGCCCAGGCCCAGTTCTCGCAAGAGCGGGGCGAAAAGGCGCAGCAGCGGCGCGCCGAGAAGGCTGCGGAAAAGCAGGAAGTGGAGCGCGCCAGCCTGCGCGAGCAGCAGTGCGGGGAATCCAAGCGCATCCTCTTCGCCAAGCGGGCGCGAACGGACCTCAACGAGGGCGAGAAGACGGAACTGCAGCGCTTCGAGGCCAATTACCGCGCGCGCTGCGGCTGAATCGGCGGCGGCCCTCAGCGATCGTCGTAGCTGACCACGACTTTGTCCGTCAGTGGACGGGCCTGGCAGGTCAGCACGAATCCCTTTTCGATTTCCCAGGCTTCGAGCGTGAAGTTCTTTTCCATCTCGACTTTCCCTTCCAGGACGCGGGCGCGGCAGGTGCAGCACACGCCGCCCTTGCATGAGTAGGGCAGGTCAAGCCCCGCGTCCAGCGCCGCATCCAGCACCCGATCGTCGGTCGCCATCGACAGGTGGTGCGTCTTGCCATCCAGCACGACGTCGAGCCGGTGCGCCAGGGCCCCGTGGTGTCCCGACGCTGGAACCGCCGGCCACGCCGGCGCAGCGCCGCCCGGCGGAAAGAAGCGCTCGACGTGGATGCGGTCGGGCGCGACACCGGCCGCTTTCAAAGCCTTCTCTGTCCCCGCAATCATGGCCTCCGGCCCACAGATAAAAGCTTCGTCGATGCTCATGGGCGGGATCAACAGGTCCAGCAGCACGGTGACCTTGCTCTCGTCCAGCCGCCCATTGAGCAGCTGTATTTCCTGCGGCTGGCGCGAGAGGATGTGGACCAGCGTCAGCCGCGCCGGGTAGCGGTCCTTCAGGTCCTGGAGGGCCTCGTTGAACATGATGGTGTTGCTACGCTGGTTGCAGTACACCAGAGTGAAGCGCGATTCCGGCTCGCTGGCCAGGGTGGTCGCCAGGATCGACAGGATGGGCGTGATGCCCGATCCGGCGGCGAATCCAACGCGGTGGCGCGCACCCGCTGTGCGCGGGCTGAAGCGGCCATCGGGCGCCATCACGTCGACCACGTCGCCCGGCTTCAGGGCCTGCACGGCCCAGCGCGAAAACAGGCCGCCTTCCATCGGCTTGATGCCGACCTCGATCTCGCCGGTGGCCCGGTAGCGCTGCGGGGTGCTGCAGATGGAGTAGTTGCGGCGCACCTCCTGGCCGTTCAGCGTCGCTCGCAGGGTGAGGAACTGACCGGGGCGGAAATCGAATTCGCCGGCGAGCTCTTGCGGCGCCTGAAAGGTGATCGCGGCGGAGCCCGCGGCATCGGGGGCCACACGCTTCACCGCAAGGGGATGGAAGTGAAGTGCCATGGATCAACGCTCCGGGGGCACGAGGTGAAATTGCAACCGCATGTTCCTCAATAGGGCTTGAAATAGTCGAACGGTTCCAGGCAGGCGAGGCATTTGTACAAGGCCTTGCAGGCAGTGGAGCTGAAGTGGGAAGTCTCGGTGGTGTCGGCTGATCCGCAGTGCGGGCACCGCACATCGCCACCGGGGAAAGCCCCTTTCCGCGCGAACCGGACGATGTTTTCCTGGGCCGTGAGGTGGGGAGGCGCGATGCCGAAGGCGCGTAATTTCTCCTTGGCCGAGTCGGTCATCCAGTCGGTGGTCCACGCCGGCGCCAGCCGCGTCACCACTTGGGCGGTCATGTCGTTCGCGGCGAGCGTGGCGCGTACGTCGTCCTCGATCTGTCCCATCGCCGGGCAGCCGCTGTAAGTGGGCGTGATGACCACTTCGAGTTCGCCGCCGGATTCGTTGATCTCGCGCAGGATGCCCAGCTCACGGATCGACACCACCGGAATCTCCGGGTCGGGAATCGACTCCAGCAGCTGCCACGCCTGCTGGGCTCGCGTCACCACTGGGCCCCCGGGTGTTGCCGCGCCAGCCCCTGCATTTCCGACAGCACATAGCCCATGTGCTCGGAGTGCAGGCCTTCCTTGCCGCGGGACACATGGCCAGCGGCCTTCGGGCGCCGCAATGTGGCTTCGGCCAGCGCCTCGTCGATGGCTCGGTCCCAGGCTTCGCGCAACAAGTTCGTGTCGGCTCCCGCACCGGTCGCCGTCGCTTGCGCCTCGGCGGGCGAAGCCGTCCAGAATTCCTGCGTATAGGGCATGAGGTGGTCCACAGCGGACTGCATGCGGCGGTGCGATTCGTCGGTGCCGTCTCCCAGGCGCACCAGCCAGCCGCGCGCGTGGCGGAGGTGGTAGCGAGTCTCTTTCAGCGACTTCGCGGCGATGGCGGCAAGTTGATGGTCCTTCGACCCCTGCAGCGCTTCCCAGACCAGCAGCGTCAGCGCGCTGTACAGGAAATTGCGCGCGATGGTGGTCGCATAGTCGCGCTCGGTGGCCGCGCTCCCGGCAAGCGGGCCGTGGTGGGGCAGCTCCAGCATTGTGTAGTTGAGGAATTCGCTGCTCTCGCGGAAATAGGCAAGTTGGTCCTCGGTGGTTCCTCCGCCCTTCAGCGCCGCGGCATGCTGGTAGAGCAGCCTCGCCTGGCCGATCAGGTCCAGGCTGATGTTGGCCATGGCAATGTCTTCTTCCAGCACCGGCCCATGGCCGCACCATTCGGCGTTGCGCTGACCGAGCACCAGCGCGTTGTCCGCCAGGTGCAGCAGGTAAGGGACCGGCGCGGCGATGCCGGCCGGCTTGGTCTGCGCGTCCATCACATGTGGCCCACTTCGTCAGGAATCTCGTAGAAGCTCGGGTGGCGGTAGATCTTGTCTGCGGCCGGCTCGAAGAACTCGGCTTTGTCGTCGGGCTCGCTGGCGGTGAGGGTGGCCGACGGCACGACCCAGATGCTCACGCCTTCCATCCGGCGGGTGTACACATCGCGTGCCATCTGCAGCGCCTGCTGCGCATCGGCAGCGTGCAAGCTGCCGCAATGCTTGTGCTCAAGCCCTTGCTTGGACCGAATAAAAACCTCCCAGAGAGGCCATTCATTCCTGACGTCGCTCATGCGGACTCCTTCAATTCGCGTTGGGTTCTCTTGCGCGCATGCGCCAGCGCCGCGTCGCGCACCCACTCGCCGTCGGCGTGCGCCTTCACGCGCGTCGCCAGCCGCTCCCTGTTGCAGGGACCGTTGCCGTTGACGGTGGCCCGGAATTCGTCCCAGTCGATGGCGCCGTAGTGGTAGTAGCCGCACTCGTCATTCCATTTCAGGTTGGGATCAGGCAGCGTGACGCCAAGAATCTGCGCCTGTGGCACCGTGGCATCCACGAACTTCTGACGCAGGTTGTCGTTGCTGATGCGCTTGATGCCCCAGCGCATGCCTTGCTCGCTGTTAGGACTCTCGGCGTCGGGCGGGCCGAACATGGCGAGCACCGGCCACCACCAGCGGTTGACAGCGTCCTGCACCATGTCCCGTTGGGCCTGCGTGCCCTTCATCAACGTCATCAGGCTCTCAAAACCCTGGCGCTGGTGAAAACTCTCTTCCTTGCAGATGCGGATCATCGCGCGGGCGTAAGGGCCGTACGAGCAGCGGCAGAGCGGCACCTGGTTCATGATGGCCGCGCCGTCGACCAGCCAGCCGATGGCGCCGATGTCGGCCCAGGTCAGCGTGGGGTAGTTGAAGATCGAGCTGTACTTGGCCTTGCCGCTGTGCAGTCCGTCGAGCATCTGGTCGCGGGTGGTGCCCAGCGTTTCGGCGGCGGAGTAGAGGTACAGCCCGTGTCCGCCCTCATCCTGCACCTTGGCCAGCAGGATGGCCTTGCGCTTCAGCGAAGGCGCGCGCGAGATCCAGTTGCCCTCGGGCAGCATCCCGACGATTTCGCTGTGAGCATGCTGGCTGATCTGGCGCACCAAGGTCTTGCGATAGGCCTCAGGCATCCAGTCCTGCGGCTCGATCTTGCGGTCCGCGTCGATGTGCTCGTCGAACTGCAATTGCAACTGTTCTTCGCGTTCGCTCGCGGGCTGGCGGACCGCCTGCAGCGCCGGCTGGTTCGGGTCGGGCAGGTCCAGGGCTTGCGTGTACATGCGAAGAGTATAGCAATTAACCGACCAATCGGTCGGTTAATTGCGT
>JBDSWB010000130.1:0-13132 GCA_039926915.1 Ramlibacter sp. | reverse complement strand
CGCTGTCCGGATTGAGCGAGATCGACGAAATCCCTTCGTCCGCCAGCCAGCGTGCGAAGTCCGGATGGTCGCTGGGGCCCTGGCCGCAAATGCCGACGTACTTACCTTGCGACTTGCAGGCGGCGATGGCCCGGCTCAACATGGCCTTGACTGCCGGGTCGCGCTCGTCGAAATCAGCGGCCAGCAATTCCAGGCCCGAGTCGCGGTCAAGCCCCAGTGTGAGCTGTGTCAAGTCGTTCGAACCGATGGAGAAGCCGTCGAAGAACTTCAGAAACTCGTCCGCCAGGATGGCGTTGCTGGGCACCTCGCACATCATGATGATCTTGAGTTTGGAATCGGGGGTGCCGTCGCCGCCCTCGCCACGCTTCAGGCCCTGCTGCGCCAGCAGCTGGGTGACGCGATCCGCCTGTCCCAACGTGCGAACGAACGGCACCATTACCTGGACGTTGGTCAGCCCCATCTCATTGCGCACGCGGAGCAGGGCCTCGCACTCCATCGCGAAAGCTTCGCGAAAATCCTGGCTGATGTAGCGCGCCGCCCCGCGGAAGCCGAGCATCGGGTTCTCTTCCTCCGGCTCGTAACGCGACCCGCCGATCAGCTTGCGGTATTCGTTGCTCTTGAAGTCCGACAGGCGCACGATCACCGGCTTGGGCCAGAACGCGGCGGCAATGGTGGCCACACCCTCGGCCACCTTGTCCACATAAAAGGCGCGTGGCGACGCATGGCCGCGAGCGACCGACTCCACGGCCTTCTTCAGGTCGGCGTCGACGTTCGGATAGTCCAGGATCGCCTTCGGATGAACGCCGATGTTGTTGTTGATGATGAATTCCAGGCGCGCCAGGCCGACGCCGTGGTTGGGCAGCTGGCAGAAATCGAAGGCAAGCTGGGGGTTGCCGATGTTCATCGATATCTTGACGGGGATGTCGGGCATCTCGCCGCGCTGCACTTCGCTGACCTCGGTTTCCAGAAGTCCGTCGTAGATGAAGCCCGTGTCCCCTTCCGCGCAGCTCACCGTCACCAGGGTTCCCTCAGCGAGTTTCTCGGTGGCGTCGCCGCAGCCGACGACCGCCGGGATGCCCAACTCGCGGGCAATGATGGCCGCATGGCAGGTGCGCCCGCCCCGGTTGGTGACGATGGCGCTGGCACGCTTCATCACCGGTTCCCAGTTCGGGTCGGTCATGTCGGTGACCAGCACGTCGCCGGCCTGGACCTGGTCCATCTCATTGATGTTGTGCACCAGCCGGACCGGCCCGGTGCCGATCTTCTGGCCGATGGCGCGGCCTTCGGCGAGGATGCTGCCCCGTCCCTTCAGCTTGTAGCGAAGCTCCGCCTTGCCATGCTGCTGGCTCTTCACGGTTTCGGGACGCGCCTGCAGGATGTAGATTTGCCCGTCTTTGCCGTCCTTGCCCCACTCGATGTCCATCGGGCGGCCGTAGTGTTTCTCGATGACCAGCGCGTACCGCGCCAGCTGCTCGACGTCCACATCGGTCAGTGAATACCGGTTGCGTTGTTCCAGAGGCACGTCGATGGTCTTGACGAGCTTTCCTGATGCCGACTTCTCGTCGCTGTTGGTGAACACCATCTGCAGCAGCTTGGAGCCGAGGTTGCGGCGGATGACCGCGCGCTTGCCGGCTTCGAGCATCGGCTTGTGGACGTAGAACTCATCGGGGTTGACGGCACCCTGTACCACCGTCTCTCCCAGGCCATAGCTGGAGGTGATGAACACCACGCCGTCGAAACCCGACTCGGTGTCGATCGTAAACATCACGCCGGCCGAACCCAGGTCGCTGCGGACCATGCGCTGGACGCCGGCCGAAAGCGCGACGCCCGCGTGCGCGAAGCCCTTGTGCACCCGGTAACTGATCGCGCGGTCGTTGTAGAGGGAGGCGAACACCTCTTTCAACTTGTGCAGCACGCCTTCGATGCCGACCACGTTGAGAAAGGTCTCCTGCTGCCCGGCGAATGACGCGTCGGGCAGGTCCTCGGCGGTGGCCGAGGAGCGGACCGCGAAGCTGGCTTGCTCATTGCCCGCGCTAAGCGCGATGAACGCCTGGCGGATCGCCTGCTCCAGGTCGGCGGGAAAGGGCTGCGCCTCGACCCAGGCCCTGATCTCGGCGCCTGCGGCTGCCAGCGCCCTGACATCATCGGTGTCGAGCGTGGTGAGCCGGGTGTTGATGCGATCGGTGAGGCCGCCGTGCGCGAGGAACTGCCGGAACGCATGGGCCGTGGTGGCGAAGCCGGTGGGCACCTTCAAACCCTGGGGCAGCTGCGAGATCATCTCGCCGAGGCTGGCGTTCTTGCCACCGACCACCTCGACATCGGTCATTCTCAGGTCTTCAAACGGCACAACCAGAAGGTTGGCTAGGCGGTGCTCCAGGGCGGGCGAGCCGGAAAGTGCAGACATGGGAAAACTCCAGAAGTTGAAACCGGGTCTGCGCTCCAGCGGAGCTGCGCGGCATGCGGGGCCGAAGGGCTTATTGCTTGTTGGAATGAGCCGGGGCGGTGCATGCGGAAAGGGAATCGGATAATTGGCCTCATTGTAGGCGGGGCCGCGGGTTTCGGGCCTTGCAGGAATCTGAAAGCGTTACAGAGGAACCCATGCACACCCGCACCGTTTTTTTCATTTCCGACGGCACCGGCATCACAGCCGAGACCTTCGGCAACGCCATCCTTGCCCAATTCGAATTCAAGCCGCGCCATGTCCGGCTCCCGTTCATCGACACGGTGGACAAGGCGCATCAGGTCGTGCGCCAGGTCAACCACACATCCGAGCTGGAGGGCCGCAGGCCGATCGTCTTCACGACATTGGTCAACGTGGAGATCCTGCGCGTCATCGAGGGAGGCTGCAAAGGCATGCTGCTCGACATGTTCGGCACCTTCGTCAGGCCCCTGGAGATCGAACTGGGCATGAAGTCCAGCCACCGCATCGGGCGCTTCTCGGACGTGAGCAAGAGCAAGGAGTACCACGACCGGATCGAGGCCATCAATTTCAGCCTGGCCCATGACGACGGGCAGTCGAACCGGGACCTGGAACAGGCGGACGTCATCCTCGTAGGCGTCAGCCGCAGCGGCAAAACGCCGACTTCGCTGTACCTGGCGATGCAGTACGGCCTGAAAGCCGCCAATTACCCGCTGATCCCTGAAGACTTCGAGCGGCAACAGCTGCCTTCGGCACTGGGTGCCCACCACAAGAAGATCTTCGGCCTGAGCATCCAGCCGGAACGCCTGGCCGAAATCCGCAACGAGCGCAGGCCCAACTCGCGCTACGCGTCGCTCGAAAACTGCAGGATGGAAGTGGCGGAAGGGGAGGCGATGATGCGCCGGGCCGGCATCCGGTGGTTGAGTACGACGACCAAGTCGATCGAGGAAATCGCCACCACCATCCTGCAGGAGATTCGCCCCGAGCGGCTGGAGTACTGACATCCCCCAAACGCCAACTTGCGCCACAATGCCCCGGACAAACACCTACGGGAGCGACGAATGCAAGGCGACCCTCAAGTCATCCAGCATCTGCAGGCCCAGCTCAGGAACGAGTTGACGGCGACCAACCAGTACTTTCTTCACTACCGCATCCTCAGGCACTGGGGTTTCGAGAAGCTGGCGAAGAAAGAATACGAGGAGTCGATCGGCGAGATGAAGCACGCCGACCGGCTGATGGAACGAATCCTCATGCTGGACGGACTGCCGAACCTGCAGGACCTGGGCAAGCTGCTGATCGGCGAGGACGTACCTGAGGTTCTGGACTGCGACCTGACGAGCGAGCGCGGCGCCCAAGCCGCAGTGAAAGAAGGCATCGCGCACTGCGAGAGCGTGCGAGACTACGTGTCCCGGGAAATTCTGGAGGACATCCTCAAGGACACCGAGGAGCACATCGACTTCCTGGAAACCCAGATCGACGTGCTGGCCAAGGTGGGCCTGCAAAACTACCTGCAATCGCAATTGGGCGACAGCGAGTCCAGCTAGTTTGCCGCGCGGGTGGCGCGGCGATCCTTTCAGAAGGCGCCGACCAGCCACACCGAAGGCAGTGCCACCGCCAGGGCGGAAACAGCCCGGGCCGCGCCACTTATTCGCGTCTACAAAGGGATATTGCAAATGCGATCGATTCGTATTTATAATGGCTTCACCGATTTCTGACTTCCCATCCATCTCAAGCCGTCACTGCCATGATCGTCTGCGTCTGCCGCCGAATTTCCGACCGCGAAATTGCCCGCCATGCGCGCGCGGGGATGGACTTTGACGACATCCAGTTTGAATTGGGTGTGGCCTCCCAATGTGGCCAATGCGAAAGTTGCGCACGCGAAGTCGTGGCGCAATGCAATGGATGCCAGCCGGTCGCAGCCATCCGCCAGACCGAACCCGGTCAGGAAGTCCGCACATGGATGTTGCAGCCTGCCGCCGCGGCGTGAACTATTTCTCCCTGTCGGCCGAGTCGTCACTTGGCCTCATCCCTCCAGGCTTCGAGTCCCCAGCTCAACCGCGACATCCTCATTGCCGTAACGCCAGCCGCGGGAATCAGAGTGCCAACGCGGCAATTCCGGCGCGCGCGATCTGGGCATCCTCGGTCGATTTGACGCCGCTCACGCCGACAGCACCGAGGCACTGCCCGTCCTTGAGGATGGGCACGCCGCCTTCCAGCAGCCCCTTCAGGTCCGGCGCGCTCAGGAATGACACCCGACCGCCGTTGATCATGTCTTCATACACTTTGCTTTCGCGCCGGCCCAATGCCGCCGTGTTGGCTTTCGCGGGCGCGATATGGGCTGAAATGGGCGGGGCACCGTCCAGCCGCTGCAGCCACAGGAGGTGACCTCCTTCGTCTACGATGGCGATACTGACAGCCCACCCGTGCTGGAGGGCCTCGGCTTCTGCGGCGGCGGCGATTGCCTTGACGTCAGCCAGTTCGAGGAAGGGTCTGGTTTTTATGAAATTCGACTCTGCAGAGGGTAAATGCCAAGCATAGCGACTGCTTCCGCTTGGAAAACAGGGATTCCCGTTCAGGCGGCTTGAACCAACCTAGAATGCGCCCATCTAACTGCCTTCAAGGCAAAAGGAGAACCCGGCTATGAATGAGCAAGTCCAGACTCTCGACTACGGCCAAGCTGCGACAGCCGGTGAGCGCAACAAGGTCTTGCGCAACACCTACTGGCTCCTGGCCCTGAGCATGATTCCAACGGTGCTGGGCGCGTGGATCGGCGTGGCCACCGGCATCGTGAATGGCCTGACCGGCGGCATCGGCCTGGTAGTCTTCCTGGCGGGAGCCTTCGGTTTCATGTTCGCAATCGAGAAGACCAAGAACTCGGCGGCCGGCGTCCCCGTCCTGCTGGCGTTCACGTTCTTCATGGGCCTGATGCTGTCGCGGCTGATCGCCATGGTGCTTGGCTTCAAGAACGGGCCCGGCTTGGTTATGACCGCATTCGGCGGCACGGCAGGCGTGTTCTTCGTGATGGCTACCCTGTCCAGCGTCATCAAGCGCGACCTGTCCGGAATGGGCAAGTTCCTTTTCGTCGGGGCGCTGGCCCTTATGATCGGCTCGATCATCAACGTCTTCATCGGCTCCTCCACCGGCATGCTGGTGATCAGCGTGCTGGCGATCGGCATCTTCAGCGCCTACATGCTGTACGACCTGAAGCGCATCATCGACGGCGGCGAGACCAACTACATCAGTGCGACGCTGGCCCTGTACCTGGACATTTTCAATGTGTTCCAAAGCCTGCTGGTGCTTCTGGGTATCACCAGCGGTGACGACTGAACCGCGATCGCGTGGGTTGGAACAAGGGGGCCAGTGGCCCCCATTTCTTTGAGGTTCAGATTTCCCGGTCGAAGACGGCAATCGATTCCACGTGGGCCGTGTGCGGGAACATGTTCACCACACCGGCCGCGGAACATCGATACCCCGACTGGTGCACCAGCAGGCCGGCGTCCCGCGCCAGCGTGGCCGGGTTGCAGCTGACATACACGATGCGCACCGGTGGCAACCATCCGCCCCGAAGTTCGGGCTGCTGGTGCAGGTCCGTCAGCGCCTTCACCAGCGCGAACGCACCTTCGCGCGGAGGATCGACCAGCCACCGCTGTGCCAACCCATCACCCACCAGTTGCGCCGAGGTGATGTCGAACAGGTTTCGGGCGACGAACGAGGTCTTCGCAAGGCCCCGTCCCGTTCGCCTGGAGTCATTGCGAACGTAGTTCTCGCGCGAGCGCGCCACCAGCGTTTCGCTGCCCTCGATCCCCAGTACCTCGCCCGCCCGCGTGGCGATGGGCAGCGTGAAGTTGCCCAGGCCGCAGAACCAGTCGATGACCCGCTCATCGGGTTGCGGGTCGAGCAGGCGCAAGCCTCGCGAGACCAGCGCGCGGTTGATGTGGGGATTCACCTGTGTGAAGTCGGTCGGCTTGAACGGCATCGTGATGCCGAATTCAGGCAGTGTGTAGCTGAGTTCAGGCCCGCCCTCATCCAACAGAGTGACCGTGTCCGGTCCCTTGGATTGCAGCCACCACTGCATGCCTGCATGGGCCGACGCAAAGGCGCGAAGTTTCGCAAGATCGCCGGCACTGAGCGGTTCGAGGTGCCGCAAGACGAGCGCAGTGACCTCGTCGCCGCAGGCCAGTTCGATCTGTGGGCAGGTTTCGATGGCGTCCATGGAGCCGATGAGGGCGCGCAACGGCAGGAGCAGGGCATTCACGGCCGGCGGCACCACATGGCACTCGCGCATGTCGGCGACATAACGGCTCTTGCGCTCATGGAAACCGACCAGCACCGTCTCCTTCTTGCGGACATGGCGCACTGAAAAGCGAGCGCGCCAACGGTAGCCCCAGGTCGGGCCCTCGATCGGGCGCAACACCATATCGGCCTTCACTTTGCCCAAATGCCACAGGGTGTCTTCGAGCACCCGCTGCTTGACCGCCACCTGCGCTCCGGCATGCAAATGCTGCATCTTGCAGCCACCGCAGGCGCCGGTGTGCAGGCCGAAATGCGGACAATGCGGCCGTACGCGCTGCGACGATTCGCGATGGATCGTCGTGAGCGTGGCCTGTTCCCAGTTATTCTTTCGCCGGTTCACGCAAGCCGAGACGACCTCGAAAGGCAGCGCGCCTTCGATGAACACGACCTTGCCGTCCGGCCTGCGCGCGACCCCTTGCGCATCAATGTCCAGCGCGTCCACCGCCAGCCAGCCCTCGGGCAAGGCGGGTTGCTTCTCAACTTCTTCTGTCATCCCCCGATTGTCTCAGGCCCAGGCCCGCAGGTATTCGTCCCAGTGCGGCTCCATCGGGGCGAGGTTGCCCAACGTTTCTCTGGCCAGAGAAATTTCCTGGTCGTATTCCGCGTCAGTCAGGCCGCCGCGCATCTTCTGGAACCGGCAATAAAGCAGATACGTGTTCATGACATCGGTTTCGCAATAGCGTCGGATCTCTTCCAGCTTGCCTTCCAGGAAGGCTGGGTAGACCTGCGAACCGTCCATCCCCAGCTTGCCCGGAAACCCGCAGATCTTTGCCATGGCATCCAGCGGCGCATTGGCGCGCGGCTGGTACATCGCCAGCAGGTCCATCAAGTCGAGGTGGCGCATGTGGTAGCGCGAGATGTAGTTGTTCCATTTGAACTCGCGATCGTCGTCGCCCATGTCCCAGTACTTGTCGGCGACGACCCCGTGCCGCAGTCCCCTGTAGTGCAGTACCGGCAGGTCGAACCCGCTGCCATTCCAGCTCACCAGTTGCGGGACATGCTTTTCGAGCGTGTTGAAGAATGTCTGGATGACCTTGCCTTCGCTCGCGTTGTCGCGGTCGACGAACGAATGCACGCGCAGGCCTTCGGCATTGCGGAAGACGCAGCTGATCACCAGCACCCGCTGCAGGTAGTGGGGCATGAAGTCACCCTGGCCGCGCTCCTTGCGCTCCTCGCACCAGGCGGTGTAGACCTGTTCGTCCGTGTCTGCCGCATCGCTCGCACGCAAGGCCCGCAGGCCGGCGATGTCGGGAATGGATTCGATGTCGAAGACGAGTACGGGCCAGCTCATGTGGCTGACTTTAGCAGCCCTAGAACAGCGCTTCCTTGCTGACGCCGCTGCGCTCCATGTGCCGTTTGAGCTTGAGCAGGGCCTCGTTCTGGATCTGGCGGACCCGCTCCCGCGTCAGCCCCAGCCGGTCGCTCAGCACCTCCAGCGTTTCGGGCTCCCGCTCGTGCAGGCCGAACCGGCCTTCGAGCACCTCCTTTTCGCGATGGGAGAGCGCGTCGATCCAGTTGTTCAGCAAGCGCTCGACCTCGTGGTTCTGGGTGATGCCCGTCGGGTCCATCGCCAGCTCATCGGCCATCGAATCGCCCAACGTATGCTCATCATCGGCACGATCCATCGCGGCATCGAGCGACCGCGGCGTTTCGGCCAGCGCCAGCAGTTGCGCCACTTCGTGCACGTCACGACCGAGCAGAGAGGCGACGTCTTCCACCCGCACTCCTTCGCCTTCGAACCCGTTGCGCGCGGCGGCGAAGGCCGGATCGTTTTCGAGCGTGCGGCGTGCGCGCAGGACTTGGTGGAGCTCACGGACCACATGCACCGGCAACCGGATGACGCGGCCCTGGTTCATCACCGCGCGTTCAACCGACTGCCGAATCCACCACGTGGCGTAGGTCGAGAAGCGGAAGCCCCGCTCCGGTTCGAACTTGTCGATTGCGTGCATCAGGCCCAGGTTGCCTTCCTCGATCAGGTCCGGCAGCGGCACCCCACGGCCCAGGTACCCCTTGGCAATGCTGACCACCAGCCGCAGGTTGTGTTCGATCATGGATTGCCGCGCGGCGAAGTCTCCGGCGCGCGCACGGGTGGCTGCTTCGAATTCCTGCTCCGGGGTAAACAATTCGGTGCGCCGCACTTCGCGCAGGTAGAGCGTCAGGGTGTCGTTCGACTCGCCGCCCATTTCAACCGCGATGTCGCGCGGATTGCCCGCCTCGGCTTCGTCAGCCTGAACTGAGCCATCGGATACCTGGATGGGAACTGGCGCCGCGCCAACCTCAGTCGCAACCGGAACGGCAGGCTTGCTGTTTCCGTTGCGCTTTTTCATCGCTACCTCGCCGGCAGGTACCGGGCCGGGTCGACGGGCTTTCCTTGCCGCCGGATTTCGAAGTGCAACTTGACTCGATCTGCATCGCTGTTGCCCATTTCCGCAATCTTCTGGCCCTTGCGCACCGCCTGGTCTTCCTTGACCAGCAGCGACTGGTTGTGCGCGTACGCGGACAGGTACGTATTGTTGTGCTTGAGGATGATCAGGTTGCCGTAGCCGCGCAACCCTGCGCCCGCATAGACCACGCGCCCGTCAGCGGAGGCAAGTACCGGGTCGCCCGGCTTGCCGGCGATGTCCAGACCCTTGTTTCTCTGTTCGTCGAAGCCGGCCACCACGGTGGACCCACTCGCGGTCGGCCACGCCCAGGGGACGTCCTCCTCGCCGGCGGGTGCGGGCGTCGGGCTCGCCGGCGGCAAGCTCGCTACCGGTGCCGTCACCGGAGTCGCGGTCCGCGGTGCGCTCGCGGCAAGCGTTGGCCCAGCGCTGCCCGGTACGACCGTGCTGGACGTCACCGGTCGGGCCACGGCGACTTCGACACCGGTTCCCGTCGGAGGAATCACACGCAGCACCTGGCCCACCTCGATCAGGTTGGGATTCTCGATATTGTTCCAGCGCGCGATCTCGCGCCAGTTCTGGCCACTGTCCAGCGAAATGCGAATCAAGGTGTCGCCTGGGCGCACGGTGTAGTAGGCGGACTTGCCCGCGTTCTCGGAGCCGGGAATGGCCTTCACAGGTTCCACCGCCGGGGCAGGCTGGGCCCGTGAGCCGGGGCTGCGGTCTTCAACGGGTGCAGGGGCGCGCGGACCTGACGAGCATGCGGCCAGCAGGCCCGTTGCCAGCAACGCCGCTGCCCACTTCCAACCCTGACTGCGCAACTCGAGCATCTTGTTCTGTCCTATCAAGCGATGCCTGATTTTAGGGGGACAAAGTGAACAGCCTCAAGCACACTTTGTTTCATTTCGCGCGATGTCTTCTCCAGCACAACCAGGGCCTGCTGTCCGTTCGCCATCTCCGTCGGCGCGACGATGCGCCCCCCCACCGCCAGTTGTTCGATCCAGGCGCGCGGTACCGACTCGCCTCCGGCCGCGGCGATGATGCCCGCGTAGGGAGCGCCCTTGGCGAAGCCCGCCATGCCGTCACCGAAGAGCAAGTGCACATTGGCGAGGCGAAAGGGCCTCAGGTTGTCGCGCGCCTTGTCGTGCAGGCCACGCAGGCGCTCGATGCTGTACACCTCTTCAGCGACCACACCCAACACCGCCGCCTGGTAGCCACAGCCGGTTCCGACTTCGAGCACGCGGCCCAGCTTGCCCGACGGCGCCCTCACGCCGCCCAACAGCAACTCGATCATGCGGGCCACGACATTCGGCTTCGAGATGGTCTGCCCCAGACCGATCGGGAGGCTCGTGTCCTCGTAGGCCTGGTTGACGAGCGCGCTGTCGACGAACCGATGACGCTCGACCGATCCCATCGCGGCCAGAACCAGTGAATCCGAGACGCCTTGCGCCGCCAGCTTCGCCACCATTCGTGCACGCACCGCCTGCGAATCCAGGCCTATTCCGCCAGCGGCGGGCCTTTGACTCGAAACGGTCGCGTCGCGGGCAGCCGGACGGCCCGGGACACCGGGCTTCATTTGCGGTGCTGGTGAACGCAAGTCCAGCCGCGCTGGGAAACCGGGACGGCGCGACACCTCAGCGCCCTGTCCGCATTCCCGCGGCCCATCGCGCTGCGGCCCCGGTCCAGTGCTGCAGCCCATCATGGTCGGTGAGATCCACCTTCAGCGGCGTGATGGAGGCATGTCCCTGCGCGGTGGCGTGAAAATCTGTCCCATCTGCATCGTCCTTCGCGGCTCCGGCGCCGCCGATCCAGTACATCTGCTCGCCGTGCGGACTGGTCTGCGATATCACCTTCTCGGCCGCATGGCGCCGGCCCAGGCGGCAAACCTTGAAGGGCTTGATCTCTTCGTAGGGCAGGTTGGGAATGTTGACGTTGAGAAGCCAGGGCTTCTCGTCGGGGTCGGGCCGCTCGAGAATCTGTCGGACCAGATCGCGCGCCTTTTGCGCGGCGGCGTCGAGGTGGGCCCAGCCTTTTTGTGTCTGCGAGAAGGCGATGGCGGGAATGCCGAAGAGGTAACCCTCCATCGCGGCGCCCACGGTGCCTGAGTAAATCGTGTCGTCGCCCATGTTGGCGCCGTTGTTGATGCCGCTCACGACCAGGTCCGGCCGATACCCGAGCAGTCCGGTCAGTGCGACGTGGACGCAATCTGCCGGCGTGCCGTTGACATAGCGGAATCCGTTGCTCGCCAAATGCACGTAGAGGGGCGAATGCAGCGTGAGGGCGTTGGACTTGGCGCTGTTGTTGTGCTCGGGGGCGACAACTTCCACGTCGCCCAGGTCCTTGATCGCCTCGTAGAGCGCGACAATGCCTGGCGCCTGGTAACCGTCATCGTTTGAGAGCAGGATTTTCATGGCCGTAGGCTATTGAAAGATTGTAGGTCCCGTGCGGTCGCCGCTGAGACATTCACGCGCCTTTCGTGCGCCTATCATTGCCGCTTGCACTTTCGGAGGGAATCTTTCATGCACGCATGGATCTGCGAAAACCCGGTCGGCGTTGACGCGCTGCAATGGAAAGAACTGCCCACGCCCGTGCCCAAGGCAGGCGAAGTGCTGATCGAGATCAAGGCCGCCAGCCTCAACTTTCCCGACCTGCTCATCGTGCAGAACAAATACCAGATGAAGCCCGCCCTGCCCTTCGTGCCGGGGTCGGAATACGCCGGGGTTGTGGCCGCTGTCGGCGAAGGCGTCACGCATTTGAAGGTCGGCCAGAGCGTCGGCTGCCTTTCGGGCACCGGCGGCTTCGGCACGCACACCATCGCGCCCGCTGCGCTGTGCATGCCCTTGCCGCCTGGCTTTGCGCATGTGGACGCGGCGGCTTTCATCATGATCTACGCCACTTCGCACCACGCGCTGGTGGATCGCGCCCAGCTGAAAGCAGGGGAAACACTGCTGGTTCTCGGCGCCGCGGGTGGCGTCGGGACTTCCGCCATCCAGATCGCCAAGGCGATGGGGGCGCGCGTGATCGCCGCCGCGTCGACCGATGAAAAGTGCGCGCTATGCAAGTCCATCGGTGCCGATGCGACGATCAATTACACCCGCGAGCCCCTGCGAGATGCGATCAAGTCGCTGACCGACGGAAAAGGCCCCGACGTGATCTACGACCCGGTCGGCGGCGACTTCGCCGAACCGGCTTTCCGTTCGATCGCCTGGCGCGGTCGATACCTGGTGGTCGGCTTCGCTTCCGGCCCTATTCCGGCTCTTCCGCTGAACCTGACGCTGCTCAAGGGCGCTTCACTGGTCGGCGTGTTCTGGGGTGACTTCGCGCGGCGCGAGCCGAAGGCGAATGCGGCCATGATGATGGAGCTGGGCCGCTGGTACGGCGAGGGAAAGATCAAGCCCGTGATCGACCGCACGATGCCCATGGCCCAACTGAAAGAGGCCTACGCGCGGATGGGCTCGCGTGCGGTGATGGGCAAGCTCGTGATGGTGAATTGAGCGCCCCGGTATAATCGCCGTCTCTACGGTGGCTGTAGCTCAGTTGGTAGAGTCCAGGATTGTGATTCCTGTTGTCGTGGGTTCGAGCCCCATCAGCCACCCCAAGCACCACATGAAAAGCCCGCTATTTCAACGATAGCGGGCTTTTTTCATTGGCAGAATCATGTATCCGCCGATACGGGGTCTTTACCTCGTCGCCAGAAGCGGAGCGGAGCGCTCAAGCGCGGCGGTCTTGGTCGGTAACACGACGGTCGCCTGCTTGAGCGCATCGTAAGGTTGCATCGGCGAGGCTGGAGGCTGCTTGCTCTTGGCCATGGAACGGGCAACTCGCAAACCCCGGGGGATTGCCGGCCTTATTGCGCGATCAGCTGCTCATCAGGCTTGGGCTCAGGAACTTCGATCTTGACCTTGAAACGTCCCCTGAGCATGTTGTAGTAAGCCATGCTCTCGGCCGACGACCACCACTGCGCGTATTGCAGCCGCTCCTGCTTGGCGACTGCATCCGCGGACGCCTCGCGGGGCAGAATCTTGTTGACCTTCACCAC
>JBDSWB010000129.1:0-7928 GCA_039926915.1 Ramlibacter sp. | reverse complement strand
CTCGGTTGGTGCCGATGGTTCCGTAGTAGTTGAAGCCATAGCTGAACTGGGCGTAGCCGCCGATCATGTGCGTTGGCTTGAGCACGATCCGCGTCACCGAGTTGTGGATGCCGCCTCGCGCACCGGTGATTTCGGAGCCGGGCGTGTTCACGATCTTCTCCTGCGCGTGGTACATCATCACCATGCCGGCGGGCACCCGCTGGCTCACCACCGCGCGGGCCGCAATCGCGCCGTTGATGTTGAACAGCTCGATCCAGTCGTTGTCCACGATGCCGGCTGTTCTGGCGTCGTCCTCGCTCATCCACACGCATGGCCCCCCGCGACTCAGCGTGAGCATCAGCAGGTTGTCGGTGTAGGTCGAGGGGATGCCCCACTTCTGGTGCGGCGTGATGAAGTTCAGCGCAATTTCGGTGTTACCGTTGGGCTTGATGCCGTGGATGCCGGCGGTGGTCTTCAGGTCCACCGGCGGCCGGTAGCTGGTGAAGCCTTCACCAAACGCGATCATCCAGGGGTGGTCCATGTAGAACTGCTGGCGCCCGGTCAGCGTGCGCCAAGGAATCAGCTCGTGCACGTTGGTGTAGCCGGCGTTGTACGAGACGGTCTCGCTCTCGATGCCGCTCCAGGTCGGCGAGCTGATGATCTTGCGCGGCTGGGCCTGGATGTCGCGGAACCGGATTTTTTCGTCCTCGCGGTGGATCGCCAGGTGGGCATGCTCGCGCCCGGTCTGCTTGCCCAGCGCCTCCCAGGCCTTCACGGCCACGTGGCCGTTGGTCTCCGGCGCCAGCAGCAACACCACCTCGCAGGCGTCGATGTCGGTTTCGATCCTGGGCAACCCCAGGCTCACGCCCTCGGCTTTCACGAGCCCGTTCAGTTCGCCCAGCTGCCGCACTTCGGTTTGGGTGTTCCAGGCGATGCCCTTGCCACCGTTGCCGGCCTTGTTCATCAGCGGCCCCAGGGAAGTGAAGCGCTTGTAGACATTGGGGTAGTCGCGTTCGACCACCTGCATGTTGGGGGCGGTCTTGCCGGGGATCAGTTCGCACTCGCCGCGCTTCCAGTCTTTCACTTCAAAGGGCTGTGCCAGCTCGGATGGGCTGTCGTGCATCAAGGGTGTCAGCACCAGTTCGCGTTCCACGCCCAGATGGCCAACGCAAACCTCGCTGAAAGTCCTGGCAAAGCCTTTGTAAATGTCCCAGTCGCTGCGCGACTGCCAGGCTGGGTCCACAGCTGTGGACAGCGGATGGATGAAGGGATGCATGTCGCTGGTGTTGAGGTCATTCTTCTCGTACCAGGTGGCAGTGGGCAGCACGATGTCGGAGTACAGGCAGGTGGTGCTCATGCGGAAGTCCAGCGTCACCAGCAGATCGAGCTTGCCTTCGGGCGCCTTGTCGTGCCAGACCACTTCGGTTGGCTTGTTGTCATCCTTGCCAAGGTCTTTTCCCTGCACGCCGTGGCTGGTGCCCAGCAGGTGCTTGAGGAAGTACTCGTGCCCCTTGCCCGACGAGCCCAGGATGTTGGATCGCCACACGAACATATTGCGCGGCCAGTTGTCGGGATGGTCAGGGTCGGTGCAGCTCATCTTGAGCGATCCGTCCTGCAGCGCCTTCACCGCGTAGTCCTTGGCGTCGAGGCCGGCCGCCTGCGCATCCCGCACTACCTGCAGCGGATTGGTTTGCAGTTGCGGCGCGCTCGGCAGCCAGCCCATGCGCTCGGCGCGCACGTTGTAGTCGATCATGCTGCCGGCATAGAGCGTCTTGTCGGCCAGCGGTGACAGAACCTCCTCCATGCCCAGCTTCTCATAGCGCCACTGGTCGGTGTGGGCATAGAAGAAGCTGGTGGAATTCATCTGCCGCGGCGGCCTGATCCAGTCCAGCGCGAAGGCCAGGGGCGTCCAGCCAGTCTGCGGGCGCAGCTTTTCCTGGCCCACGTAATGGGCCCAGCCGCCGCCGCTCTTGCCAATGCAGCCGCACAGCATCAGCATGTTGATGACGCCGCGGTAGTTCATGTCACTGTGGTACCAGTGGTTCATCGCCGCGCCGATGATGACCATCGACTTGCCCTGGGTCTTGTGGGCGTTTTCCGCGAACTGCTGCGCCACCGCGATCAACTGCGCGCGCGGCGTGCCGGTGATGCGCTCCTGCCAGGCGGGCGTGTAGGGCGTGTCATCGTCGAAACTGCTGGCGGCGAACTCGCCGGGCAGGCCACGCGCGACGCCGTAGTTGGCCACCTGCAGGTCGAACACCGTGGCCACCAGCGCTGAACGCTCTTCGCCGGCCTTGCCGAGCGAGATGCGCGTGACGGGCACGGTTCGCACCAGCACGTCCTTTTGCGCGTTGTTTGGGAAATGCTCGCTGACGATGCCGCCGAAGTAGGGGAAGCCGACTTTCGCCGTTGCCGAGGACGGCGCGTCGCCTTCCAGTACCGAGAGCTTGAGCTTGACTTGGCGGTTGTGGCGCGCCTCCTTGTCTTCCAGGTTCCACTGGCCGGCGTCCGCGCGGCCGTCCGGGCCCCAGCGGAATCCGATCGCGCCCTTGGGCAGCACGACCTTGCCGTCATCGTCGAACGCGACGGTCTTCCACTCGGGGTTGTTGGCCTGCCCGAGCTTGCCATTGAAATCGGACGCACGCACGTAGCGGTCGGGCACCATGATCGTCTCTCCGGACGGCAGCACCTGCTCCTTGAGCATGACGAGCATCGGCAAGTCGGTGTAGCGGCGCGCATAGTCGTCGAAATAGGCGCTACGCTCCTTTCCCGCACCCGGAAAATAAAACTCCTTCAGGATCACGTGGCCCATCGCCATCGCGACGGCGGCGTCGGTGCCCTGCTTGGGCTTCATCCAGATGTCAGCCAGCTTGGCGACTTCGGAATAGTCGGGCGTCACGGCGACGGTCTTGGTGCCCTTGTAGCGTACCTCGGTAAAAAAGTGCGCGTCCGGCGTGCGCGTCTGCGGCACGTTGGAACCCCAGGCGATGATGAAACTGGAGTTGAACCAGTCGGCCGACTCGGGCACGTCGGTCTGCTCGCCCCAGACCTGGGGGCTGGAAGGCGGCAAGTCGCAATACCAGTCGTAAAAGCTCATGCAGACGCCGCCGATCAGGCTGAGATAGCGGCTGCCCGCGGCGTAACTCACCATCGACATGGCGGGAATAGGCGAGAAACCGATGACGCGGTCCGGCCCATGCTTCTTAATCGTGTACACGTTGGCAGCGGCGACAATTTCATTGACCTCGTCCCACTCGGAACGAACAAAGCCGCCGAGCCCGCGCACCGCCTGGTAGTCGCTCCGTTTTGCATCATCCTGGACGATGGAGGCCCAGGCATCCACCGGGTCCAGCGCCAGACGCGCCTCGCGCCAGCTCTTGAGCAGCCGTCCGCGCACCATCGGGTACTTCACGCGGTTGGCGCTGTACAAATACCAGCTGTAGCTCGCACCGCGGGCACAACCGCGCGGCTCGTGGTTGGGCATGTCCCAGCGCGTGCGCGGGTAGTCGGTCTGCTGCGTTTCCCAGGTGACGATGCCACCCTTGACGTAGATTTTCCAGGAACATGAGCCGGTGCAGTTCACGCCGTGGGTACTGCGCACGATCTTGTCGTGGGCCCAGCGATTGCGGTAGGCGTCTTCCCAGGTGCGGTCCTCGCCGGTGGTGTGGCCATGGCCATCTGCGAACGGTTCGCGGGGCTGGGCGAAGTAGGTGAGGCGATCCAGGAAGTGACTCATTTGTTGTTCTCCGTTGTCTTCTTTTGTGACGGGCTTCAGGGGTTCTTCATGTAGGCGCCCCGGCGCAGGTAGAACCACCAGTTCAGGACAAGGCACACGGCGTAGAAAGCCGCGAAGCCGTACATCGCGTATTGCGGCGTGCCCAGCTTGATCTGATCGCCAATGACGATGGGCGCGACAAAAGCGCCGTATGCAGCGACGGCGGAGGTCCAGCCGAGCACCGGACCGGCCTGCTGGCGGTCGAAGATGACGCCGATGGTGCGAAAGGTCGAGCCGTTGCCGATGCCGCTGGCGGCGAACAGCACGATGAAAAGACCCAGGAACGCGGGGAAGAATTGCTCGGGCGTGGCCGAGCCGTAGGCCTGCATCATCACGTAGCCGACGGCGACCGACGCGAGGACCATCACGGCGGAGATCACCTGTGTGACGATGGAGCCGCCCACCTTGTCGGAGATCCAGCCCCCGACGGGCCGCACCGCGGCGCCGACGAACGGGCCGATCCAGGCGTAGGCGAGGATCGTCGGTGCGTTCGGGTTGTTCAGCGTGTGCTTCATCACGCCGCTGGCGTCCGGCACGTGGCTGATACCGAAGATCACCTTCATCGCCAGCGGCAACGCCATCGAGAAGCCGATGAACGATCCAAAGGTGACGATGTAGAGCGCTGTCAGCGCCCAGGTGTGCTTGTCGCGAAAGATCGCGAACTGCTTTATGACGCCTTCCTTCATTGGGCCGAAGGCCGCGAACTTCATGATCAGCAGCGCGCTCACGATATCCAGGGGAATGGCGACCCACATGTTGATGAGGCCGACACCTGTCGGCTTGGGCAAATACAGGTACAGCCCGAGAATGGACGGGATGAACGCCAGCGTGTACAGCCAGGTGATCTTCGCAAATGCGACCAGGGGGTGGCCGGCATCCGGCGTCACCGTCTTCAGGTTGTTCATGCCGAACCAGCACAGGATCGACAGCGGAATGAGCGACAGCACCCAGGCAAAGCCCGCGTTCTGGATCCAGGTCGGCGTGCCCGCGGCGATCTTGCCGAAGATCCAGCCGCTGTCCTTGAGCAGCGTCATTGGCTCGCCCGCAAAGCTGCCGAGCAGGCCCACGGTCATTACGAGCGGGATGACGACTTGCATCGTCGTCACGCCGAAGTTGCCCAGGCCCGCGTTCAGCCCAAGCGCCGTGCCCTGCAGGCGCTTGGGAAAGAACGTGCTGATGTTCGACATCGAACTGGCGAAGTTGCCGCCGCCGACGCCGCACCAGAGCGCCATGAGCTGAAACGCCCACAGCGGCCACTCCTTGTGCTGCAGGACGATGCCGGTGCCAATGGCGGGCGCGAGCAGCATGGCTGTGGTCAGGAAGATTGTGTTGCGCCCGCCCGCGAGGCGAATGAGGAATGAGGCCGGGATGCGCATGGTGGCGCCGGCGATACCCGCGATGGCCGTCAGGGTGAAGAGCTCGGCCTGGGTGAACGGGAATCCCAGGTTCATCATCTGCACCGTGATGATTCCCCACATGCCCCACACAGCGAAGCCGCAGAGCAGCGCGGGCACCGAGAGCCAGAGGTTGCGGTACGCGATGCGCTTACCGGTCGCTTCCCAGAACTGCGCGTCTTCCGGGCGCCAGTCTTCAATGTCGGTGGCGCTGGAATTGGGCAGGGGAGGAACCAGGGTCGTGGTCGAGTTCATCGTGGGCTCCTGTGAATGGGGGGCGTTCAAGTCGTCGCGCTGGCGGTCGCGGTGGCGGACAGGGGCGAGCGCGGTGCGCTGTCGCCCATCACCTGCGTAGTGCGCACCTCGGTCCAGTACATCCAGATCAGCGAGACCCATACCACGCCGTACATCAGCATGAAGGCGCTGGAGCGGATGCCGGTCAGGTCCATCAGCGCGCCGAACATGATCGGCAGCACGAAACCACCGAGGCCACCGGCCAGGCCGACAATTCCGGAGATCGCGCCGATGTTGTGCGGGTAGTCGTCGCTGATGTACTTGAAGGTGCTCGCCTTGCCGAAGGCCCAGGCGATGCCCAGGATGAACATCAGCGCGGTGAAGGAATAGACATCGAGGCCAAGGTGGAATGAGCGCGGCCCGTTCACGGTGACGATGGTGAAATCGGTCTGCGGGTAGGACAGGATGAACAGGCAGATCCAGCTCACCCACAGCACCCACCAGGTCACGCTGTGCGCCCCATACTTGTCCGCGAGCCAGCCGCCGATGGCGCGCAGCACGCCGCCGGGCAGCGAGAAACACGCGGCCAGCAGGGCGGCTATGCGGATGTCCAGGCCAAATTCGCCGATGTAGTACTGAACCATCCACAGGGACAGCGCGACGTACCCGCCGAACACGATGCTGTAGTACTGGCAGTAGCGCAGCACCTTCGGGTCCTTCAGCGACTTGAGCTGGTCCATGAACTTCACGCTGCTCGGGACAAGGTGCGACGGGTCGCTCGCACTGAAAACCCAGAACAGCACCAGTGCGCCGAGCATGACGGCCGCGTAGACCTGCGGCACCATGGACCAGCCGAAGGCCACGAGCAGCGCCGGTGCGACGAACTTGTTCACAGCCGCGCCGGAGTTGCCGGCGCCATAGATGCCCATCGCCATGCCCTGGCGATTCTTGGGGAACCAGCGGGCGACGTACGGCGTGCCCACCGAGAACGAGCCCCCTGCGAGCCCGACGAAGAGGCCGATCACGAGGAAGTGCCAGTACGCCGTCGCATACGACATGAACCAGATCGCGGGCACCGTGGTTGCCATCAGCGCAGCCATCACGATGCGCCCGCCGTAGCGGTCAGTCCAGATGCCCAGCGGCACTCGCACCAGTGAACCGGTGAGGACCGGCATGGCCGTGAGCAGGCCGAACTGCGTGGCGTTCAGACCGAGCGTCTTCTTGATCGGGATGCCGATGACGCCGAACATCATCCACACCATGAAGCAGACTGTGAAAGACAGTGTGCTCACGGCAAGCACGGACCATGCCTTGCTTGAGGCGGCGGAGACGCCGGGATTTGCTTGCGCGGTTTCGTTCATGAGGTTCGTTGTTCTTGTCTGGTGCGGGTATTCGCTCTTGGTGTCCGTGCGCGAGCTTAGAGGCGGCACCGGGATGGGGCATTGACCTATATCAATCAGGCGGGAGTGCTCGCGCGTCGGTCAGCCGCAGGGAGGCCGGCTCACGAGGGCCTGCAGCGCATCCGCGTCGACGATGCGCACGTGGCGCTGGCGTACGTCGATAATCCCGCCTTCTGCAAATTTCGAGAACGTTCGGCTCACTGTCTCGAGCTTCAGTCCGAGGTAGCTGCCGATCTCCTCGCGCGTCATGCGCAGCACGAGTTCCGTTCGGGAAAAGCCCAGGGCATGCAGCCGCTGCACGAGGTTCAGCAGGAACACCGCCAGGCGCTCCTCGGCACGCATGCTGCCCAGCAGCAGCAACACGCCGTTCTCGCGCACGATCTCGCGGCTGAGCACACGGTGCACGTGGAGCTGCAACGCACTGACCTCGCGCGACAGCTCTGACATACGCTCGAACGGCATCACGCACACTTCCGCGTCTTCGAGCGCAACGGCGTCGCACGTGTGGCGGTCGTTCACGATGCCGTCCAGACCGACGATCTCTCCGGCCATCTGGAAGCCGGTGACCTGGTCGCGCCCGTCTTCGGCCACGAGGCGTGTCTTGAAGAAGCCGGTGCGGATGGCGAACAGCGACACGAAGGCTTCGCCGTGCCTGAAGAGGGTCGAGCCGCGCCGGACCTTGCGGCGCTCGGAGACGAGCTCGTCGACGCGGGCCAGCTCCCCGGGGGTCAGGCGCACAGGCAGGCACAGCTCGCGCAGGTTGCAGTTCGAGCACGCGACCTTCATCGCCTGGCCATCCAGCGTGGACGCGGACCCGCTGCCCACCAGGTGAAGTGGCTGCGGCCGCAAGGGGAATACCTCTGGGTTCATGAGGGCCTCTGATCTGAATCAAATTCTCGTTTCGCGCGGCGGGCGGCGCTTGATCCAGATCAATCCCGGGCGGCTCGGCCCCCCTCACAGTGGGGACCTTGATGCAAGCAAATGCCATGACCGCTGTTTCTGCTGACCAGTTGCGCCGTTTCGACGTCCAGGGGCCGCGCTACACCTCGTACCCCACCGCCGACCGCTTCGTGGAGGCCTTCACCGCGTCCGAGTACAGCCGCGCGCTCGGGCACCGCAAGGCCGGCCCGGCCGTGCTGTCATCGC
>JBDSWB010000128.1:0-28123 GCA_039926915.1 Ramlibacter sp. | reverse complement strand
CGAATCTGTTCCACCTCACGCTGCAGCGGCTGCACTGCATCAGCCAGCGCCATGTAGTCCCCCGACATGGGCCAGCCCAGTTCGGCCTCGAAGACGGCGTCCGTGCGGCCAGCGCAGGCCTGCAGGGCTTCCGCCGGGATCGGGAGTTCCACGAACGGATCGTCGCCGTGCAGCAGCACCAGCGTCGTGCCCGCCGCCCACGGCGTGCGAAAGACCATGTCGCGATGGGGCATGGCTTCCAGGGCTTGTGCGCTCCCGGCCTCGGAGACCCATTGCCAAAGCAATTCCTGGCCGGCAAGTAGCCGCATGCGATGAAGATGCAGGAAGCCGGGCCGGTCGGCCGGATCGAACCTCATGCGAACCAGCGGCCCCGGGGGCAGCGTGAAGCGCAGGACCTGGTGATCCCTGCCCATTGCGCCGGCCACTGAAAGCTTGTCGTGCTCCTGGTAACCCGAACCGGCGTCAAAGTACAGCTGGGCCGAAAAAGGGGCAGTCGCTGGCGAGGAATGGGCGTCGACCACCGCAGGTTGGTCAGCGGCTGCGCCAGGGACGGCGGAGACGATGAACTGGTAGGTGCTGGCTTCGGGCAGTGCCAGCAGGTAACGGCCGACCGAAGGGGGTAACTGGTCGATGCTGGGCCTGAATTCCGATTCGTTCAGCGGCATTTCGATGCGCTGGATCGCATCGATCACCCAGCCTTGCCCGGCCAGGAATTCACTCAGCGACCCGCGGGTGAAGAACCTCAGGTGCGTCCGGTCGAGCAACCCTTCGTCGCGGTACGTGAACCGGCCTTCCAGCAATTCGGCTACCAGGCCGCTGTAGGCCGCGTTCGGAACTGAAATCAGGAGCCGGCCGCCCTCGGCCAGCAGGGCCGGGCACTCACGCAGCACACGCTCGGGCTCCCGCAGGTGTTCCAGCACGTCGGCGCAGACGATGTAGTCGTATCGCTCGCCACCAAAAACCACGGGCCAGTCGGGCTGCTCGAGATTGGCCACCTCGACCTGCCGGTAAAACGGGCGGGCCAGCGCCGCTTCCTTCTCGTTGATGGTGAGCCCGTCGACGACACAGCCTGAGTGCTCGCTGAGGTACTGGCCCATCGCGCCGCTGCCGGTACCGAGGTCGAGCACGCGCGAACCCGCCGCGATCATCCCCGAGAGCACCGAGAGGGAAGTGCGCTTGCCTTGCGCGATTTCGCGCAGGTAGACGTGACGGTCCGCGGCCGCTTGCGTCATGGAGGTCTCAACTCACCCCGGCGTGGACTGCGCTGTATTGCTGTTCGATCCACTGGCGGTAGCTGCCGCTGGTCACCGATTCGACCCAGTCGGCATGCTCCAGGTACCACCGGACGGTGGAGCGGATGCCTTCCTCGAAGCCGATGGCCGGCTTCCAGCCGAGCTCGCCCGCGATCTTGCGGTCGTCGATGGCATAGCGCCGGTCATGCCCGGGGCGATCCTTGACGTGGGTGACCAGATCTGCATACGGTTGGCCGCCCACGTGGGGCCGGAGTTGGTCCAGGGTGCTGCAGATGGCGCGGACGACATCGAGGTTGCTGCGTTCGGAGCGGCCGCCGACGTTATAGGTGTCGCCGGTCCGGCCGCGCTCGAGAATTCGGCGCAAGGCCCGGCAGTGGTCTTCCACATGCAACCAGTCGCGCACTTGCAGCCCGTCGCCATACACCGGCAGCGGCGTGCCCTGCAGCGCGTTGTGGATGATGAGGGGGATGAGTTTCTCCGGGAACTGCCGCGGCCCGTAATTGTTCGAACAGTTGCTTGTGAGGGTAGGCAGGCCGAATGTGTGGTGGTAGGCTCGCACGAAGTGATCGGATGCGGCCTTCGATGCCGAGTAGGGGCTGTTGGGCTCGAATCGGTGCGTTTCCGTGAAGGCCGGAGACAATTCGTCGAGCGAACCATAAACCTCGTCGGTCGAGACGTGGAGGAACCGGAATTCGGGTGCCGCCGCCGACTTCATCGACTTCCAGTAAGCCAGCGTCGCACCCAGAAGCTTGAGGGTGCCGACCACGTTGGTCTGGGCAAACGCCAACGGGCGGGAAATAGAGCGGTCGACGTGGCTTTCCGCCGCAAAATTGATGATGGCGCGTGGTTTGTGTTCTGCCAGCAAGGAAGCCACCAGGTCCGAATCGCCGATATCGCCAAGGACGAATCGGTAGCGCGGATCGTCCTGGATGGAAGCAAGATTTGCGGGATGGCCGGCATAGGTCATCAGGTCGAGATTGACAACGGGCTCACCGACTTCAGCCAGCCACTGGAGCAAAAACGCCGATCCAATGAAGCCACAGCCGCCGGTCACTAGAATCATCACTTCTCCTGTCTTGATTGTTCGTTCATCGATGGACTTGATTGTAAGTGCCCGCTCAACTGCCTCCGGTGAGGCGGCCAAGCCCTCTATCACGGTGTCCATCGTGAGCCACGGGCATGCCGAATGGGTCCGGCGGCTGGTGGATCAGCTGCTGGCTCTCCACGGCGGCCATGTCGGGCACGTGGTGTTGACGCACAACTTGCCGTCCAGTGCTCTCCCCCCCCCGGCGGGAGGATGGCCATTCCGCGTCACCGAGCTCTTTAACGCCGCGCCCGCCGGATTCGGCGCGAACCATAACCGGGCGTTCCAGCATTGCGATACCGAATTCTTCTGCGTGCTCAACCCTGACATCGAACTGGGCGACCCCCAGGTTTGGTCCGGCCTGCTGGAGCAACTGCGCCTGCCAGGCGTGGGCTGCGCCTATCCGGTCCTGCTCAACCCGGACGGGACACTGCAGGAGAACGAGCGCGAGCTGGTGACCCCCCTGGCGCTCATCCGCCGGCACCTCCTGAAGCGGCCGCAGCAACAAGTGGATTGGGTGAGCGCCGCATTCTGGGTGGTCCGCGCCAGCGCCTGGCGCAGCCTGGGCGGATTCGACGAGCGCTACTTCATGTACTGCGAGGATGTCGATTTCTGCGTGCGACTGCAGCTCGCCGGGTGGCAACTGGCCCGCGCCGAGTTCACGGCGCGCCACAGCGCCGGCTGGCAGAGCCGTCGCCTGGGGCGGCACCTGGCCTGGCACCTGCGTAGCATCGCCAGGCTGTGGGGCACCTCGGATTTCCGGCGCTACCTGGGGCACAGGCATCAAGCATTGCCATTGGCGACGGGTATTTCAAAACCGCGACAATAGCGACCCATGCTCTTCCTGCTCCTGTTGTGCTGTGCCACCAGTTTTCTCGCGACGGCGCTGGTGGTCCGTTACGGCAGGGGTCATGCGCACAGCTACGGGCCCAGCGTGCCCCAGCGTTTCCACGTGGGCCATGTGCCCCGCCTCGGGGGCGCGGCCATGTTCGCGGGCTGCACCGTCGGCTGGGCCTGGATGGTCGCCTCCGAGTGGATGAACGTGCCCAACCTCATCCGGCTTGATCTCACCATGGCGCTGTCTATCTGGGTCGTCACGCTGATCCCGGTGGCCGGGGGCATCCTGGAGGACATTACGCAGCGCCTGCGGGCGGGCTTTCGCCTGCTGCTCACCGTGTTCGCAGCGGTCTGCGCAGTGGCCGTGCTCGACCTCTCGGTGCCGCGCCTGGGCGTGGCGCTCATTGACAACTGGTGGGCCGCTTCCCCGTGGATGGGCCTGTCCCTGGCGGTGATCGCTATCAGCGGGCTGCCCCATGCGTTTAACCTGATCGACGGCTACAACGGTCTGGCGGGCATCGTCGCCATGATCTGCTGCTTCGCGCTGGCCTACGTGGCCTTGCAGGTAGGGGATCGCCAGCTCGCCGCCCTGGTCCTGGTGCTGGCTGGCGCCACGGGGGGCTTCCTGGCCTGGAACTACCCGCGCGGGCTGATCTTCGCGGGTGACGGCGGCGCTTACCTCTGGGGTGTCGTGATCGCGGTGGCCAGCGTCATGCTGGTTTCCCGGCACGGCCAGGTCTCTCCCTGGTTTCCGATCCTGCTGCTGATCTACCCGGTGTGGGAAACCATCTTCTCGGTGTATCGCAAGTCCGCGCGGGGCTCCTCGCCGGGTCTGGCGGATGCGCTGCATTTCCACCAGCTCATCTACCGGCGCATCGTGCGCGGCGTGTTCCACGACGACGAGTCGCGCCGCATGCTTATGCGCAACAACCGTACTTCGCCTTACCTCTGGGGCTTCACGGTGCTGACCGTCACTCCCGCCGTGATGTTCTGGCAGAACACCGTGATGCTGATGGCGTTCTGCGTGCTTTTCATCGTTTCCTACCTGTACGCCTACATCAGCATCGTCCGCTTCAAGGTTCCGCGCTGGCTGAAGGGATAGTGCTCCGCTTGCGGCACAATTTGGGCATCGAATCCGCCCCAACCCGCCCATGAACGACCTGCCCAACATTGCGCCGCGCGACAAGGCCGAAATCCTGGCCCAGGCGCTGCCTTATATCCGCCGCTTCCATGGCAAGACCATGGTGATCAAGTACGGCGGCAACGCCATGACCGACCCGGAACTGCAGGCGGATTTCGCCGAGGACGTGGTGCTGCTCAAGCTGGTTGGCATAAACCCCGTCGTGGTCCACGGCGGCGGGCCGCAGATCGAGGCGGCGCTCAGCCGGCTGGGCAAGAAGGGCGAATTCATCCAGGGCATGCGCGTCACCGACGCCGAAACCATGGAAGTGGTGGAATGGGTGCTGGCCGGCGAGGTGCAACAGGACATCGTGGGCCTGATCAACCAGGCCGGCGGTAAGGCCGTGGGCCTGACGGGCCGCGACGGCGGGCTGATCCGCGCGCAGAAGCTCAAGATGGTGGACAACGCCGACCCCACCAAGGAGCACGACGTCGGCCAGGTCGGCGACATCGTGTCGATCGACCCGAGCGTGGTGAAGGCCCTCCAGGACGACCAGTTCATTCCGGTGATCAGCCCGATCGGCTTCGGGGAGGCGAATGAGAGCTACAACATCAACGCCGACGTCGTGGCCGGCAAGCTCGCCATCGTGCTCAAGGCGGAAAAGCTGCTGCTGCTGACCAACACGCCCGGCGTCCTGGACAAGGCCGGCAAGCTGCTCACGAACCTCAGCGCACGCGAGATCGACGAACTCTTCGCCGACGGCACCATCTCGGGCGGCATGCTGCCCAAGATCGCCGGGGCACTGGACGCCGCCAAGAGCGGCGTGAATTCCGTGCACATCGTGGACGGGCGGGTGCCCCATGCGCTGCTGCTGGAAATCCTGACCGACCAGGCCTACGGCACCATGATCCGAAGTCACTGAGAGCATGCGAATGTGCTCCCTTCCAGCGGCCACCGTGGAACCGGCTTTGCCGGGCCACTGGTGGCGCCCCCTTGAGGGGGAGGCGCCGCAGGCGCTTCGGGGGGGAGCGTGAGACTCCTGCTGGTCGAAGACGACGTGATGGTGGCCAGCGGCATCAAGCTGGGGTTGACCGATGCGGGCTATGCGGTCGACTGGGTCGGTAGCGGCGAGCGAGCGGAAGAAGTGCTGAAGGCCGAGGTCTTCGATGCCGCCATCATCGACATTGGCCTGCCGCAGATGGACGGGCTGGAGCTGACCCGGCGGCTGCGCCGGCCCGAGATCGCCAGCCACGCGATGCCGGTTCTCATCCTCACCGCGCGCGACGCGCTGCAGGACAGGGTGCAGGGCCTCGACCTCGGCGCGGACGATTACATGATCAAGCCTTTCGAGTTGCCCGAGCTGCTGGCCCGCCTGCGCGCGCTGCTGCGCCGGTCGCAGGCGGCCAACACGGCGGTGCTCAGCTTCGGGCCGATCGAGCTGGACACGGCCAACCGCCGGGCCACGGCCCGTCGCACCGGGTACGCCAGCACCACCATCGAGCTGGGTCCGCGTGAGTGGACGGTGATGGAATACCTGCTGATCAACGCACCCAAACCGACCAGCAAGGACAAGTTGTTGCAGGCCCTGACAGGCTGGGACAAGGAGATCACGCCCAACGCGGTGGAGGTCTACATCTCGCGACTGCGCGGCAAGCTGGAGCCGCACGGCGTCGCACTGCGCTCGATCCGCGGCTTTGGATACCGGTTGGAGCTCAACGACGCACCGGACCACTAGCGCGGTGCGATGAGCCCGCATTTCATGAGCGCTGCGACGTCAGGCCCGGCCAAGACCGGCGCCGCCATGGGCATGACCTCCGGCCTGCGCCGCCGCCTGCTGGTGATGTTGATCGCACCGCTGATCCTGTTGGTGCTGGTCAACGTCTGGTTTGACTGGCGCTCGGCCGACAACGTGGCCGCCCAGCAGGACCAGCGCCTGCTGGCCCTGGTGCCGCTGCTGGCCGATTCGGTGATCGCAGAGGGCCTGCGCCGCACCGATCCGCCGATCCTGCTCATGGCGCCTGCGATCGAGGAGTTCCTGAAGGCCAATCCGGACCACGCGGCCTACGCCATTTCGGATGCGGACGGCAAATTGCTGCGGGGCGAGGTCTGGCTGGCGGCCCTTCCACCGTCCGTCCAGGAGCCGGAGTTCCACAGCGAGGAAAACGGCGGCGTCACCTGGCGGATCGTCCGGCAGCGCCAGCAGACCGTGCTGGGCGACGTCGTGATCGTGCTGGCCGATGCATCGGACCCGCGGCAACAGTGGGCGCGCTCCATCATGCTGAAGGTGCTGTTGCCGAACCTGGTGCTGCTCGCGGCCGCGGCCTTTGCTGTGCGCTGGGCCGTGGAGCGCGCGCTTCGGCCCCTGCTGGAACTCCGGGAGGCGGTGGAGCGCCGATCGCCGCGCGACCTGAGCGCCATCGACGAGCAGGCTTCGCCCGAGGAAGTGCGGCCCCTCGTGAATTCGCTTAACCGGCTGTTCGGGCTGGTCAACGCGCAGGCGGAGAGCCAGCGCCGATTCATCGCCGACGCGGCGCACCAGTTGCGCACGCCCTTGGCGGGCCTGCAGGCGCAGGTGGAGGCGTGGGCTCAAGCCGCCAACGCGGCGGGCCCGGCCGATGGTTCAGTGCGGCTGCGCACCGAGCAGGTCAACAAGCTGCGGGGGGCCACCCGACGCACTTCACAACTGGCCAACCAGCTGCTCGCGCTTTCGCGGGCCGATGCACGCACGATGCAGGTTCAGCCCATGCAGCGGGTAGACCTCAAGCAATTGTGCGAAACCATCCTCGAAACGCACCTGGATGCGGCGACAGCCAAGCAGATCGACCTGGGGCTCGACGCGCAGCCGGCCCAGGTGATGGGCCATGAATGGCTGTTGCGCGAGCTCCTGGGCAACCTCGTCGACAACGCTGTCAAGTACACCCCGCGCGAAGGGACCGTGACGATCCATTGCGGCCAGCGCGAAGGCCGCCCGTTCCTGGAGGTGGAGGACGACGGGCCAGGCATCACGGAGGCGGAGCGCCAGCGCGTGCTGGAGCGTTTCTATCGTGTCCGCGGAACGCAGGGCGAAGGCAACGGATTGGGACTGGCGATTGCCGACGAGATCGCGCGCGCCCATCACAGCCACCTGGAACTGCAGTCCAGAGCCGACGGCCGCGGCCTCCGGGTTTTCCTGGCGTTCTCGGGGTAAGCACGCACTTGCCCCGCAGCCCGTGCAACGCGAGATTGGCTAGGCGGAAACCCCTAGGCGGGGCTGTGCGAGAATCAATTCAACACACTTCTTTCAAGCCATGCCCGACGCGCAAATCAGCAGCCCTGACTCTCCTGTCGCACAGGAAGTGGCGGCGCCGGCACGCAAGCGCCCCAAGCCCGGCGAACGTCGGGTGCAGATCCTGCAAGCCCTGGCCACCATGCTGGAACAGCCCGGGGCAGAGCGAATCACCACTGCGGCTCTGGCGGCCCGGCTGGACGTGAGCGAAGCCGCGCTGTACCGCCACTTCGCGAGCAAGGCCCAGATGTTCGAGGGCTTGATCGAATTCATCGAGCAAAGCGTCTTCACCCTGGTGAACCAGATCGGCGAGCGTGAACCGGCGGGCAGCGCGCAAGGCGCGAAGATCGTGGGCATGCTGCTGCAGTTCGCCGAAAAGAACCCGGGCATGACCCGCGTGATGGTGGGCGATGCGCTGGTATTCGAGAACGAACGGCTGCAGCAGCGCATGAACCAGTTCTTCGACAAGATCGAGTCCACGCTCAAGCAAAGCCTGCGCAGCGCGGGTGACGGCGATGACTCGGCCACGCCGACCCTGGACGCACAGGTCCGTGCTTCCATGCTCACGGCCTTCGTGGTCGGACGGCTCCAGCGCTTCGCGCGCTCGGGGTTCAAGCGCGCACCGTCAGAACACCTCGAAGCCAGCCTGGCGCGCATGCTCTGACCGGTTGAAAGCGGATGCGGTCCTCCCCGGGCCGGCAAAGTTCATCCCCCAAATGCTTCGAATCCGCGTCGCAGGCGCCGACATCCTTCTGCATCCCAGTGGCGCGGCCCTGCTGCCGGCCCAGCAGACCCTGCTGGTCGCCGATGCCCACTTCGGCAAGGCGGTGAGTTTCCGCAAGCTCGGCGTGCCGGTGCCTGCCGGTACGACCTCCGAGACACTGGAGGGGCTGTCGAAAGCCATTGCCGACACCCAGGCCAAACGCGTTGTCTTCCTCGGCGACTTCCTCCATTCGCGCCGCTCCCATGCGGCCGGCACACTCGACGCGCTGGCCCGCTGGCGCGCCTCCCATGCGGGGCTGGAACTGACGCTGGTGCGCGGCAACCACGACGACCGCGCCGGTGACCCGCCGGACAGCCTGGATATTGCGGTGGTCGACGAGCCGCTGCCGCTCGCACCGTTCGCGCTGTGCCACCATCCGCAAGCCATCGCGGGCGCCTTCGTGCTGGCGGGGCACTGGCATCCGTGTATCAGCGTCGCGGGACGCGCCTTCGAGCGGTTGCGGCTGCCCTGCTTCTGGTTCGGTGACGACTCGGGTGCGCTGCCGGCCTTCGCGACAGGCATCCTGCCGGCATTCGGCAGTTTCACCGGCATGCATCGAATCGAGCCGCGCGCGGGCGACCGAATCTTTCCGATCGCGGATGACGTGGTAAGGGCTTTGCCGCCGCTGCCGATTCCGTGACCGGCGCCAGCCGTTCGGGCCCGGGAGCCTAGACCGTCATCGTGGAGCCGAATTTTGCGGCGGCCGCCACCACTTCGTTCCAGGTGGTGTCATCAATCTCGATGCCTTCGCGCTCGCGTTTCGCGCGCGCGGCGCGCTCCGGCTCGCCCGCGATCTTCACACCGTCCGAGCCGGGCGCCGGCGGGCTTTGCCGCAGCCAGTCGACGAAGGCCAGCGCCTCCTTTTCGAAGCTTGCGCGGGTCCCGAGCTTCTGCGGATCGATGAGGATCGTGAGCATGCCGTTGATGACGGAGCGCGCCGTGTCCGCAGGACGGTGCCAGGTGCCGCTGCCGGTGAGCGCGCCGCCCAGCAGCTCGCACGCCACGGCCATGCCGTAGCCCTTGTGCTCACCGAAAGGAAGCAGCGCGCCGAACAGGCCCGCGCCCGGCGCTGCGCCCTCGGGGGGGCTTTGCGGCACCACCACCACGCCGGGGTCGGTGGTGGGCAATCCCTTTTCGTCGATCAGATAGCCAGGCTCGACCTGCCGGCCTTCGTTGTGCGCCACGCGCATCTTGCCTTGCGCCACCCGGCTGGTGGCGAAGTCGAGGACGAAGGGCTCGCGTCCCTTCAGCGGCACACCGATGCAGCAAGGGTTGGTGCCGTAGCGGCCGTCGGCGCCGCCCCAGGGCGCCACCACCGGGCGGGACTGCACGTTGACGAAGTGGATCGCCACCAGCCCGTGCGTGACGGCCATCTCCGCGAAATGCCCGATGCGCCCCAGGTGGTGCGCGTTGGCCAGCGCCAGGATGCAGCTGCCCAGTTCCTTGGCTCGCGCCATGCCGAGCACCATCGCCTGTTCACCCACGACCTGGCCGTAGCCACGCCGGCCGTCCAGCGACAGCAGGCTGCCGCCGTCCAGCAGCACCTTGGCGCTGGCGTTGGGCTTGAGACCACCTTCGAGCACCGCGTCCACGTAGCGCGGCACCATGCCCACGCCATGCGAGTCGTGGCCGCTCAGGTTCGCCAGCACCAGGTTGTCGGCGACCGTGCGCGCCTCCTCGGCGCTGCTGCCGGCCGCCGAGATGATGGCCGCGACCTGCTTGCGCAATGCCGCCGCCTGGAATGTTCTTGCCATCTTTAAAGTTCCCTCGCTGCTGCCCATCCCCGGGAGGGGGAGGGCGTCGGACTTCACATCACCGCGCCGACTTGCCAGGGCACGAATTCGTTTTGCCCGTAGCCGTGCTTCTCGCTCTTGGACAGCTCGCCCGATGCCGTGGCCAGCACGAGCTCGAAGATCCGCTGGCCCATCTGCGCGATCGAGGCCTTGCCGTCAATGATCTCGCCGCAGTTGATGTCCATGTCCTCTTCCTGCTTCTGCCACAGCGCAGTGTTGGTGGCGAGCTTGAGCGAGGGTGAGGGCGCGCAGCCATAGGCTGAGCCGCGTCCAGTGGTGAAGCAGATCATGTTGGCGCCGCCCGCCACCTGCCCCGTCGCGCTGACCGGGTCGTAGCCAGGTGTGTCCATGTAGACGAAGCCATGGTCCGTCACGGGCTCGGCGTATTCGTACACGGCTTCGAGGTTGGTCGTGCCACCCTTGGCCACCGCGCCCAGCGACTTCTCCAGGATGGTCGTGAGGCCGCCCGCCTTGTTGCCCGGCGACGGGTTGTTGTTCATCTCGCCTTCGTTGACGCGGGTGTAGTTCTCCCACCAGTGGATGCGGTCGATCAGTTTCTGGCCAACCTCGCGCTTCACGGCGCGGCGGGTCAGCAAATGCTCGGCGCCGTAGATCTCGGGCGTCTCCGACAGGATGGCGGTGCCGCCGTGGGCCACCAGCAGGTCCACCGCCGCGCCCAGCGCCGGGTTGGCGCTGATACCCGAGTAGCCGTCCGATCCGCCGCACTGCAGACCGATAGTGATGTGGGACGCACTGCACGGCTCACGCTTCACGGCATTCGCCCGGGGCAGCATCTCCTTGATGAGCGCGATGCCTTTTTCCACGGTCTTGCGCGTGCCGCCGGTGTCCTGGATGTTGAAGACCTTGAGCGTTTCGCCCTCGCGCAGGCTGCTGTGCGCCAGCCAGGCGTTGATCTGGTTGGCCTCGCAGCCGAGGCCCACGACCAGAACGCCCCAGAAATTGGCGTGAGTGGCATAGCCCGCGAGCGTGCGCTCCAGGATCTGCATGCCCATGCCTTCGGTGTCCATGCCGCAACCGGTACCGTGCGTGAGCGCGACCACGCCGTCGACATTCGGATAGTCCGCCAGTGCTTCGGGATGGTTCTGGCGCGAGAAATGGTCGGCGATCGCGCGCGCAGCCGTCGCGGAGCAGTTCACGCTGGACAGGATGCCGATGTAGTTGCGGGTGGCCACGCGGCCGTCGGCGCGCTTGATGCCCATGAAGGTGGCCTCACGCCGGGGCGGCTGCGGCTTGACGTCGGCGCCAAAGGCGTAGTCGCGCGCAAAGTCGCCGCCATTGTCGCCGACGCCTAGGTTGTGCGTGTGCACATGCTCGCCGGCCGCGATGGGCTTGGTTGCGAACCCGATGATCTGGTTGTAGCGGCGCACCGGCTCGCCGGCGGCGATGGCGCGCGTCGCGAACTTGTGGCCCGGCGGGATCAGTCCCTTGATCACTACATTCTCGGCGGTGGCACCGCCTACGAGCTGAGAGCGGGCGATCAGGACGTCGTCCTGGGGGTGGAGTCGGATGAAAGGCGTCATGTCCATCTCTCGATCGGTTCAGAAAAACATCTTCGGCAGCCAGAGCACCAGCTTGGGAAAATACGTGATGACGCCGAGCGACAGCAACAGCGGCACCAGCCACGGCAGGATCGCGACCGTCGTTCGCTCCACCGACAACTTGGCCACTCGCGCGAGCACGAAAAGCACCATGCCCATAGGAGGGTGCAGCAACCCGATCATCAGGTTCAGCACCATCACCAGACCGAAGTGGACCAGGTCGATTCCCAGCGACTGGCAGATCGGCACGAGGATGGGCACCAGTATCGTGATGGCAGCGGTGGGTTCCAGGAAGCAGCCGACGAACAGCATCAACAGGTTGGCCAGGAGCAGGAAGACCCACGGTTCCTTGGTGAATTCAAGCACCCAGGAGGCGATCGCTGCCGTCACGCCGGTCGCCGTCAGCATCCAGCCGAAGATGCTCGCCGCAGCGACGATGAAGAGCACTGTGGCGGTGGTTTCAACGGTGTCGAGGCAAACCTTGACGAACATCTTCCAGGTGAGCGTGCGGTACCAGGCCAGGCCGAGCACCATGGCCCAGATGCAGGCCGCAATCGCGCCTTCAGTCGGCGTGAAGATGCCGGTGGTCATGCCCCCGATCAGCAGCACGGGAGTCATGATGGGCAGTACAGCCTGGAAGCCGAAGAACTTGTCGGCCGCGAAAAGCACCACCAGGCCGAGCGCGACCGTGGCCTGCGCCGGGAGGCCCCCCTGCACGATCAACAGCCACAGGATCAGCGGCCAGCCGATGACGACCAGCGTTTCGGCCAGCGCCTTCAGCACCCGCGGCCACTCGAACTTCGAGTCGGCACCCCAGCCATTCTTGTGCGCGAAATACGCCACCGTGAGCATCATGAGGAATGCCATCAGCACGCCCGGGAGAATGCCGGCGAGGAACAGCGCGCCCACGCTGACGTTGGCCATCATCCCGTAGATCACGAAAGGCAGGCTCGGCGGAATGATCGGGCCGAGGGTGGCCGATGCCGCTGTGACGCCCACCGCGAATTCAGAGCTGTAGCCATGGTCCTTCATGGCCTTGATCTCGATGGTGCCCAGGCCCGCAGCATCGGCAATGGCCGTGCCGCTCATGCCCGCGAACACCACCGAACCCACCACGTTGACGTGGCCCAGCCCGCCCTTGAGCCAGCCCACCAGCGCGAGTGCGTAGTTGTAGATGCGGTTGGTGATGCCGGCGTTGTTCATCAGGTTGCCGGCCAGGATGAAGAAAGGCACGGCCAGCAGCGGAAAGCTGTCGATGCCGCTGACCATCCGGTGGATCACGACGAAAGCGGGCAGGCTGCCGGTCCACAGGATGTAGACCAGCACGGAGCCGGCCATCGCAATGGCCACCGGGATACCGCTGCTCATGAGCAACAGGAAAATGATCTTCAGCATGAAGGCATGTCTTTCTTGTTCTGGGCAAAGGCAAGTGCGAGGGCGCGTCAGCGGTCCTGCATTTCGGACTCAGGCTGTTCCAGCACGCTGTAGCCGCGCTTGTGATGGATCCATGCCACCTGCACCGAGCGGAAGGCCATGACGGCGAAGCCGAACAGGCACACCCCGTACACCCAGTTCATCGGCAGGTCGACCATGGTCATCCGCGAGTTGCTGCCCAGCTTGAGCATCATCATCAAAGTGAGCACCACGGCCGCCGCAAAGAAGGCAATGCGCATGATGTCCACCGCCGTTGACATGGCCCGGCCCATCCCGCGCGGCATGTAGCGGTAGAAGAAATCCACCTGGATGTGGTTGTTCTTCACCACACCGATGGTGGCGCCGGTGAACACCGTGGCGATCAGCAGGTAGCGTGCGATCTCCTCGGTCCAGGCGGCCGAATCGTTCAGCACGTAGCGCGTGACGAACTGGTAGAACACCGTGAGCCCGAGGACCCAGAAGAACCCCAGGGCCACCCAGGCCTCGGGCTTGGTGGCGGACAGGTCCACCGCTTCGTCCTGCGCGTGGAACTGCCCGTCTTCCCCCATCACAGGGGGCATGTCGTCGATCGAGTGCGTCATGGCGGCGTCACCGGCTTCGGCGCGGCACTACTTGATGGCCGTGACGCGGTCCCAGTCCTTCTTGTCCAGCTTCATGGATTCGAAGGTGATGGCCTTCAGCACGCGCTGCTGGAAATCGTTGCGATCGACCGTGACGACGTTGATGCCCTTCTTCTTGAATTCGTCGACCAGCTCGCCTTCGCGTTTGCGGATGTCGTTGGTGGCGTTCTCGGCGGCCTCGATCGAGATATCCGTGAAGAGTTTTTGCTCCGCGGGCGACATCTTGGCCATCGCGCTGGGCGAGACGACCGTCAGCAGCGCGTCGGAGATGTGGCCTGTGAGGATGATGTTCTTCTGCACTTCATAGAACTTCTTGGCCTCGATGGTGGGCAGCGGGTTCTCCTGGGCGTCCACCGTACCGTTCTGCAGCGCGAGGTACACCTCAGCGAAGGCGATCGGCGTCGGGTTCGCGCCGCACGCGCGCGGCAGCGCCGTGTAGGCCGGCGAATCGGGCACGCGCATCTTGAGGCCCTTCATCTGGTCGCAATTGGTAAAGAGTTTGTTGCTGGTGGCGTGGCGCGCGCCGTAGTAAGTCAGCGCCGTCACCGTGTTGCCGGTCGCCTTCTTGTAGCCCTCGGTCAGCTCCTTGAAGATGTCACTCTTGCCGTACTTGATCACGTGGTCCGCGTCGCGGAAGGTGAACGGGTAGTAGCTCACCGCCAGGCGCGGGTAGGAGTTGGACGCGAACGAGGCGCCGGTGAGGATGATGTCCACGGTGCCGAGTTGCAGGCCCTGGTTGATGTCGCTTTCCTTGCCCAGGCTCGACGCCGGAAACACTGTGATCTCGAACTTGCCGTTGGTACGCTTCTTGAACTCCTCACCAGCCCAGACCGACCACTTATGGTAGGGCTCGGAGGTCTCATAGACGTGCGCCCACTTCAGCTTGGTCTGGGCATGGGCAATGCCGAAGGGAGCGGCCGCTGTGGCCAGCAGCGCGCATGCGGCGGCGAGTTTGAGGGTGTGGCGTTTGTTCATGATGTCTCCTAGTGATGCGGTTGTTGCTGGGCGGTCAGGAACTTTTCGCGCGGCGCCAGCTCGCGCTGAATCGGGCATGGGACTTGTCCATGTGGGCGTGCATGGCGGCGCGGGCCGCCGCGCCGTCGTGGACGCGGATCGCGTCCAGCACGGCTTCGTGTTCGCTGATGGCCATTCGCCACGAGGGAGCGGTCTCGAAGTGGTCGCCCAGCCGCTCGAACAGCGGCCCGCGCCGGGCGTCCCAGAAGGTCTGCACCGTTTCCAGCAGAACGACGTTGTCGCAGGCCTGGGCCACTGCGGTGTGAAAGGCGCGGTCGCCTGCCAGCGGCGCGATGCCCCGGTCAGCGTCTTCCTGCATGAAGTCGATCGCTTCCCGGATCGCCTGCACATGTTTGCGCTTGGCTTTCGAGGCCGCCAGCGAGGCGATTTCGCCCTCGATCACGCGGCGCGCGCGGATCAGCTCCAGCGGCCCCCATTCGGTGGGCGGCACCTTGGGATCGTCGCCCTGCGGCCGGCCGCTCCGTTCGAGGACGTACACGCCCGAGCCGGTGCGCACCTCCACCCAGCCTTCGACTTCCAGCGCGATCAGCGCCTCGCGCACCGACGGGCGGCTCACGCCCAGTTGCTTGGCCAGGTCGCGCTCGGCCAGCAGGCGGCTGCCCGGCGTGAACTCGCCGCCCGCCATCAACGAGCGCAATTGCTCGGCGATCTGCCGGTACAGGCGTTGCGGCTCGACGGTCTGCAATGGCATGTTGGAAAGGCTTTAAGGGTTAGCCAGAATTGGCCAAGTGGCCAGACCAATTAATATGGCGGCAAAGGTCATCGCAGGCATCCGGCAAAACCCTCAAGCCGGAGCCTGTTGTGCGTGGAGCTGCTCATGAGACTCAAAGGAAAGACCGCCCTGGTCACCGCGGCCGGGCAAGGCATCGGGCACGCCACCGCGCTGGCGATGGCCGCGGAGGGCGCGCAGGTCTGGGCGACGGACGTCAACCCCAAACTCCTGGATGCCTACGACGGCGTGCCGGGCATCCATGCCACCACGCTCGACGTGCTCGACAAGGGCGCAATTGGCAAGCTGGTGGCCACCTTGCCGCCGCTGGACGTGCTGTTCAACTGCGCCGGATTCGTGCACAACGGCACCATCCTTGACGCCACCGATGCGGAATGGGATTTCGCCTTCAACCTGAACGTGCGCTCGCAGTTCTGGATGATCCAGGCCGCGCTGCCCGGCATGCTGGCGAATCACGGTGGGAAGGGGGGCGGCAGCATCATCAACATGGCGAGTGTGTGCGGCAGCCTGAAGGGTCTGCCCAACCGTTTCATCTACGGCGCCTCCAAGGCTGCGGTGGTAGGCCTCACCAAAAGCGTGGCGGCCGACTACGTGGGCCAGGGCATCCGCTGCAATGCGATCGCGCCCGGCACCGTAGACACGCCCTCGCTGGCCGACCGCATCAATTCCTATGACGACCCCGTGCAGGCGCGCAAGAACTTTATCGCCCGCCAGCCCATGGGTCGGCTGGCCCAGGCCCACGAGATGGCGCCGCTGGTGGTGTTTCTTGCCAGCGACGAAGCCGTATTCGTTACCGGCCAGCTCTACGCAAACGACGGAGGCATGACGATATGAATCAGCTTGATTTCAAGGGCCGCCACGCGGTTGTCACTGGCGGCGCGACCGGCCTGGGCTACGCGATCGCGGAGCGCCTCATCGCTTCGGGCGGCAGCGTGACCTTGTGGGACCGCGACATGGCCACGGCGCAGCGCGCGGCGAAGGCATTGGGCGCGAAGGCCAGCGCAGTCGAGCTCGATGTCGCGCGACACGAGTCGGTACAGACGGCGGTGAAGGCGACGCTGGCGCAGAACGCGCGCATCGACGCGCTGGTCAACAGCGCCGGTATCACCGGACCCAACGGCAAGGTCTGGGATTATCCGGTCGACGCATGGCGCGAGGTGATGGACATCAACCTTAACGGCCTGTTCTATTGCTGCCGCGAGATCGTTCCGCTGATGAGCAAGCAGGGCTACGGGCGCATCGTCAACATCGCATCGGTCGCGGGCAAGGAGGGCAACCCCAATGCCAGCGCCTACAGCGCCAGCAAGGCCGCCGTGATCGCGCTCACCAAGTCGCTCGGCAAGGAGCTGGCCGAAACGGGGGTGCGCGTCAACTGCGTGACGCCCGCCGCGGTGAAGACCGGCATGTTCGCGCAGATGACCGAGCAGCACATCCAGTTCATGCTGTCGAAGATCCCGATGGCGCGCTTCGGCACGCCCGAGGAAATCGCGGCCATGGTTTGCTGGTTGTGCACCGAAGACTGCTCATTCACCACGGGCGGGGTCTTTGACCTCTCCGGCGGCCGCTCAACGTATTGACCCATCCAAAGGAAAACAACAATGAAGCTCGTTCGCTATGGCGCCCCCGGCAAGGAAAAGCCCGGCCTGATCGACCTGGACGGCAAGCTGCGCGACCTCTCCGGCGTGGTGCCGGACATTGCCCCGGCGCATCTGGGTGGCGTGGCGATGGCGCGCATCCGCAAGGCCAATCCGGCGAAGCTGCCGGTGGTGCGCGGCCTGCCACGCTTCGGCTGTCCTGTCGCGCAGGTGGGCAAGTTCATTGCCATCGGCCTGAACTACGCCGACCATGCCGCCGAGTCGGGCGTGCCCATTCCCAAGGAGCCCGTGGTGTTCATGAAAGCCACCAGCTGCATCCAGGGCCCGAACGACTCCGTGATGCTGCCGCGCGGCTCGACCAAGACCGATTGGGAGGTGGAACTGGGCGTCGTGATCGGCACCCGCGCCCGCTATGTGCCGAAGAAGGACGCTCTCGCGCATGTGGCCGGCTACTGCACCATCAATGACGTGAGCGAGCGCGAATACCAGCTCGAACGCGGGCCGCAATGGGACAAGGGCAAGGGCTGCGACACCTTCGGGCCGATCGGTCCCTGGCTGGTCACCCCCGACGAGATCGAGAACGTGCAGCGACTGGACATGTGGCTGGACCTGAACGGCAAGCGCATGCAGACCGGCAACACCCGCACCATGATTTTCGACATCGCCAAGCTGGTGAGCTACGTCAGCCACTTCATGACACTCCTGCCCGGTGACGTCATCACCACGGGCACGCCACCCGGCGTCGGCCTCGGGATGAAGCCGCCCATGTACCTGAAGAAGGGCGACGTGATCGAGCTCGGCATCCAGGGGCTGGGCTCGCAGCGCCAGGTGGTGGTTCCGTTCAAGGCTTGAATCCGCCATCGGTCCACGCGCGCGCCTCGGCGCGCACGGTCGGTGCGGCATTGGCTCTGGCGGCCGCCGCGCTCCTGACAGGGTGGGCGTTACGAAGCCAGTTCAGCCAGATCGGGATCGCGGAGGTTGTAGCCGCGCTCGAGGCGCAGCCGCTGGGGCACTTGCTGGGTGCGCTGGGTCTGACCCTGGTGAGCTTCGCGGCACTCGCGTCGTATGACCTGTTCGGCACGTCCGTCGTTGCACCCGGGCGCGTTGCTCCTCATGTGGCGCTCCTGGCGGGGGCGACGGCCAACGCGATCTCCAACACCCTGGGGTTCCACGCGCTCACTGGAAGTGTCGTGCGAGCGCGCATCTACCTGGATGCCGGCCTGTCGGGCGCCGAAGCGGCGCGCGTGGTGTCGCTGTCGTGGCTGGCCCTGGGGCTGGGGTTTCTGACGATGCTGGCGCTGGCCGAAAGCGTTCAACCCGGCGCCTCGCCGGCTACCGGCGCAGCGATCGGCGCGTGCCTGCTGCTGTTCCTCGGCTGGTTGGGGGGCGGCCCGCGCGAACTGCGCATTTTCCGGTGGCGCCAAACCATGCCGGGCGCGCGCCTCGCCGCCTGGCAGATGGTCGTCGGCGCCGCGGAAAGCGCGGCCGCGATCGGAGCGCTTTATGTGCTGTTGCCTGCGGACCTTGCTCCATCTTTCAGCCACTTCGCGGTGGGTTGCATCGCGGCCGTGGCGCTGGGACTCGTCGCGCATGTTCCGGGGGGTATCGGCGTGTTCGAGGCCAGCATCACCGCGCTGGTATCGGGCGCGGGTCGTGCGGACCTGCTGGCGGCGCTGCTGCTCTACCGCGCAATCTACAACCTGCTGCCGTTCAGCCTGTCTGTCGCGTTGCTCTGGCTGCTTGCCCTGCGCGGCCGCACGCTCAATTCGAAGGCGGATACCGACTGATCAGGGCTTGCTGGCGAAGGTGGTAGCGCGCGAGGGGCAACCAGCCCACGGGCCGGTGGCCGAGCCGGCGCATGGCCGCGCCGATCGCAAAAAGGCGCCGCTGCTTGGCGAACACAATTGAATAGGCTTGCCTCAAGGTCAGCGAAGGGTCCCAGGCATGCACCGCCTCCGAGCCCGCGCCGTTCACTTCCATGATGCGAAAACCGGTGCCTGCAGAGAGAGCCTGCAGGTCCGAATACTTGACGTCGAAACGACCCACGTGAAAGTCTTTCATGTCGCGCGCGATCGCGTCGATGGCCGCAACCAGCTGTGGGGTGATGCAGACGGACGCGTCCTCGTACAGCCCGCCGACGCGCGTGGACCCGACGATGGCAATGCGAACCGTCTGCCCGGACGCGGGCACCATGCGGGTATCGCAGCATGGTTCGCTCGCGCCATCGCGGCCGAGACGACGCGCGCGCGGATCGGCTGCAATCAGCTCGGCGACGGTCCGCGATCCGTCGCCCACCACGCGCGGGAAGTGGCGAAGCAGGATGCCGATGACTTGCCCGGTCGGCTGTCCCGGCTCGCGCATGTAGAAGATGCCTGCCTCGCCTGGGTGGTCAAGCCACTCCTGGATCACGACCCGCTCACCCTTCGGATAGGCCTCAAGATAGGCGGACATTTCGACGGCGTTGCCGATTCGGCGCACACCGAAACCGCACCAGCCCAGGTCGGGTTTGACTACGACGGGGTAGGCCAGATTCGCAGCTGCCATCGCTGCATGAGCCTCTTCGAGCGACCCCTGGCCGTGCGGCACAACGGAGGCCGTCTTGGCGACGAAGCTCAAGGCCGTCGATCCCATGATGTCGAAGTACTCGAGCTTGCCCTCGCCGACCATGCCGCCGGTGGTGATGGTCGGGTTGGCTGCGGACGGCAAGGTGACCGACCTGTAGAGAATCGACAGCCAGGCCCATTGGGCGATCATCGGCACCAGGTTCAACATTTTCGGCAGCCGTTCCAGGCGGCCGACGCGCGCGGCGACCCGCTCCGGCCCAGCAGATACGACATCCATCTCAGCCACCGAAGATCCGCTTGCTGTAGCGTGCGGGCATGTCCGCCAGCCGGAGCAACATCGGGAAATCGGCAGTGTTGAAGTCCTCGTCGTGTGCAGGTGGACCGAGCAGTCTGCCACCGCATCGAAGGTACCCCTTGATGAGCGCGGGCACGCGGACAGGTCCATCGAGGCCGGCGGGCCCCAGTTGCAGTGGCTTGCGTGGACGCACCTGCAGAATGGACGGCAGCAGGTAGGCAGGGCGCAGGTCCGACCACATGCGCCTGGCAAGCGCTCCCCCGTCGGCCAGGCTGACGCTGGAGCAGCCGATAATGGTGTCCAGGCCTCTCTGCACCAACTGCTGCCCCAGCTCCTGCCAGAGCGCCATGATGATCACCCCGTTGCGCCACTCAGGGTCCACGCAGACGCGGCCCATCTCCAACGTTCGTGGCAACAGGTCACGCAGCGGTTCGAGGTCAAACTCACTCGCGGTATAGAGCCTGCCTGCGCGGCCGGCGCCTTCAGGGGAGAGGATCCGGCAAGTTGCAATCACCTGGTCGTGCTGGGCCGTGCCGATGGCTCGCACAAGCAGATGGTCGCAAAACGGGTCGAACGCGTCCATGTCGTGCCCTTCGGGCGCCCCTGCGGGCACCCGGAGGCGAGCGCGCATTTCGCCGGCAAACACGCGATGGCGAAGCCGTTGCGCCTCGGCGAGCTCTTGGGGCGTGCGCGTCCAGCCCAGTCGGAACGAGCGGGAGCCGATGGCGCTATGGCGGTCGCCAGTTCGTCGCGTCCGGTCGGCGACAGCCGGATAGGTCAATTGCACGGCCGTGTGATCACTTCGTAGTCGATGGGCTTGAACGATCCGTTGTTGGACAGTTCAGCCGAGCAGGCGGTGAGCGCGCACACCATGTTCATCTCGGCGCGCAGCTCGATAAAGTCGCCGGGCATGACGGTGGGCGGATGCACGCTCACACAACCCTGGTCATCGACGTTGACGTTCATGAAAATATTGAACGTGGTCGAGATCTGCTCGGGCCGCACGCCGTGGGGACCGAATGAGCGGCAGAGGTTTTCGAAGCAACTCGGGTGGTGGCCCTCGCAGCGGTAGAGAATCTCGAACATTTCCTGGCTGCATGGTGTCAGCAGAAAGTCATGGCGGCCCACCGTGTCGGCCAGAATGGTGAACATGCGCCGGCTGTCGTTCGAGTACAGCACGTCGCCCTTGGACAGGTAGATCTTTCCGGCGTAGTCGATGCTGCGACCCGACGACAGGCTGCAGGCGAGGTGGCCGTCCTTGAAGGCAAACAGGTCTGCCACCTGTTCACCCTCTGGCGCGCGCACCCGCAAGACTTCGCTCATGCGGATCTTGAAAGAGGCGCCGCTCTGTGGCGCGATCCGGCGCTTGCCGGTACTGTGTTCACGAGGCATCGCGGACTCCGGCGCTGAAGGGGCAGCGCCATCCGGGCTCTGCCGCCCGTCCCGAGTATTGTCGCGCCTCCGATTGCTCGCCGAATGGTGCCAAGGCGGGATTGACTGCACCTTGCAACACGAGGTCGCGGGCGCGGATCACCCGCGTGAAGTTGTCGTACTTGCCGCTCGCGCGGAGATGTTCGAACTGGTCGTGAAAATTGAAGACCAGGCACGGCATCGGCGCGCGGCGGGCGAGGCGGGAGGCGACCGGACTGAGGCCAACAACAAAGAAGGCCCGGCCGGCGGCGCTGAATGAAAAATTGGGGTCCGATGGGTCACTGCTGACCGAAGGACACCAGCCATATTCGGCCCGGTCGTGCGCATCAATCTCCTGCAGTTGCCGCCACATCAGTTGCTCGAATTCGGTTTCGTCTGGGACTGTGTCCTCAAACATGGCGACAAAGGTGGCCGGCACTTCGCCGGGATTTGGAAATTCCGCGGAAAAGGCCTCAAGGTCTCGCCACAGCGCCGCAGCGCTGCAGGTGTGACCCAGGCGCCCGTAAAGGCCGAACCGGCCCCGCCCGCGCGCGATGGCGGAGCGGGCACCGACACACGGGAATTCGTCAGATTGCACAAACGCCTCAAAGCGGGAGCGAAATCGCGCGAGGGTTGCGCCCGCTGGCGGGGACTTGATCAGGGACATTTCACAAGCCGGTTCGAGCGGCGGGGGCTGTTAGACACTTCAGGGTAGTGGCTCCAGCGCTGTTTTGCTGTCGTCAAGCCGCCCTTGCGCCTGTAAGACAAAGGAATGGCGCAGCCGTTTCAACCCGGTATCGCTGGAGAGATAACATTGGCACCATGCGCGTTACCCACATCGACCACTACAACATCCGCCTGCGTCCTTCCGACCTGGAGGCGGCGCGTGACTTTTACGTTGATGCCATTGGCTTGACCGAAGGGCCGCGGCCGAAGTTCGCGTTTCCCGGCTACTGGCTTTACGGCGGCGCCGAGGCGGCCATCCTGCACCTCGCTGCGACGCTGCCGGAATCCGCGCCTCCGATGGCGCGCGACAAGCCGACCGGGCAGTTCGACCACATCTCGCTGAAAGCCACGGGCCTTGAGAGCGCGAAGCAACGCTTACAGCAAATGGGCGTGCCGTTCGAAGCCCGGCCGGTCCCCGGCTGGCGTCTGATGCAGTTGTTCCTGGGCGACCCTGCAGGCCTGAAAATAGAACTGACTTTCGACCTGGAGCGCGAGGCTCACAGCCTCTAAGGAGCCGACTCGCCTTGGTGTGTTCGCCGGCACATCAGGCAGGTGCGCGGGCGAAAGACTGAAGCTCCTCTGCATAGCCGGTCGGCGGGCCCCCTTTGTGGCTTGTGGCGCGCGTCTGGCGGAATTCCTTCAGCAACATCAGGCTGCGGGAATCGAGCCAGTAGACATGCTCGATCCGCGTCGGCATTGGTCCCAAGGCGGCGTTCGATTGGGTGCCGGCCAGGTCCCAGCCGACGCCTTCGATCCGCAGCGCATCGAACTCGCCCGCGGGCACGCGTATTTTTTCCAGCGCGACCACCCGATAGCTGTAAGTCACCTGATTTTTTCCGCCAGTGGGCAGCGTGATCTCATAGGCTGTGTCCCAGCGCTTTCCCAGCTTGAGCTCCGCAGGAACAGTGATACGTGCCGGCGACCGCTCGCCGGCGCTGTCCTTGATCAGGTTCCCCTGCAGGTCCCACACGGCCGCGCCGCGATTGATTTCTAGCGCGTCGGCGCCGACCGCTGTCACCCGCAGGCGGCGGCGGTGTTCCTTGCCGTACAGGTCTTTACCCGCATAGGTGAACGAGTCGCCCACCCGAAAACGCTGAGCATCCCCGCTGGTCGCGACGAAGCCCGACTTGTCGGGTTGGGCGGATACATGGGTTTTCGACAGACGGTCCAGCTGAATTTGCGCGTGTTCCGAAAACAGTCCGCTCGGGTATAGGTTCAGGAATGCGAAGAAATCCTCCGCTCGCGGGCTGTCCTTGACTCGAATCCATTCGGCTTGCTGGCGCGCGAAGGCCTGCTCGCGCGCCTGCTCCGCTGACAGCCGCTTGAGTCGTTCGTTTTCGCGGGCCTGGTTCACGGCGATTTCCAGGTCCGCCACACGGGCCGCCTCCGCCTCGCGTGCCAGCCGCGCCAGGCTCGCCAAGGCGATCTGGCGTTCCTTCTCGTGCGCCTGGGCGGCTTGCTGCAGCAGCGCCTGCTCCTTTTGCCTGGCTTCGCGCGCGAGCCGTTCGAATTCTTCGGGCGTGAATCCGTTCCTGCCTGCCTCGTTGAACACGAACTCTTCTTCCAGGCTGGTCGACTCCCAAGGGACCTGCCGGCCGGCGCTGTCCTTGCGGACGTTCAGGCGCACTCGTTTGAAAATAACTTCGATGCTGGTGGCAGGCTTTTGCAATTCGGCCAGCAGATGGCGGGTGTACAAACCGTTTCCCGTGGCCTTGTCGCCGTCGATGGCGACGTTACCCGGCGCCGTGGCGTACGCCAGGAACGTGCCGGGCGGTGCATCCATCGGCGCCAAGCCTTTGGAGGACGCGTATCCGGCAAACGGGTTGTCCCTGCAAGCATCCAGGATGATGATGTTCATCCGGTTGCCGGCCGCCTTGAATTGCTGAACCACGGAGCCGACGTTGAGTGTCTGCGGCTCGACGTCGGCCGCCCGGCTCAGCTTGGCGTCGACCGGCACCATGTAGTTGTTCCAGTCCAGCTGCAAGCCATGGCCCGCGTAGAACAGCACGCCGATGCCCTGGCGGCCCTTCATCTTTGAGCTGGCGTCGGCGATCGCCGAACCCATCTGGGCCTTGTTGCCGTTGCTCAGCTCCACCACTTCAAAGCCCAGTTTCCGCAGCGTTTCGGAAATGGCTCTCGCGTCGTTCACTGGATTGTCCAGTTCCGCGCCGCCGACGTAGGCGGCGTTGCCGATCACGACAGCCACCCGCAGGTCACCGGGCGCCTGCGCTGTAGCCCCGAAGGCAGCGAGCAGCAGGCTCGTGAGTCCCAGACGGATGGTTTTGGCAGAACGACAGGCCCGAGGCATTGCTGACTCTACAAGGATTGCGATAGGGGGTAGTGTCGAACGCACAATTCGCGCCTGCTTCCCCGCGAGACTCAGGGTTTACCCTCCACGCCCCTAGTCGTCGCGCTCTAGAACCTGTGGCGCCGCTGGACCGCCGACCCATTTCATGCAAAATAGAACGACCGTTCGTTTTATTTTGTCGAGGCCTATGTCCGTCACCGAACTTCCGATCAAGCCGCCCCGCCCCGCGGGCGAGGGCCGGGCACTGCAGAAGGGTCAACAGACCAAGGCGGCCATCGTCGATGCCGCGCTCGGCCTGGCCACCCAGATTGGCCTGGAAGGGCTGTCCATCGGCGCGCTGGCCGAAGTCACGCAGATGAGCAAGTCGGGCGTGTTCGCGCACTTCGGCTCGCGCGAGGAACTGCAGATCTCGGTCATCCGTGAATACCACTCGCGTTTCGAGGACGAAGTGTTCTACCCGGCGATGCAGCAGCCGCGCGGCATGCCGCGGCTGCGGTCGCTGTTCGCCCACTGGATGAAGCGCACCTCGGTCGAGATCGATTCGGGCTGCATCTACATCAGCGGCGCCGTCGAGTTCGACGACCGCACCGGCCCCGTGCGCGATGCGCTGGTCGGCTCGGTGAAGACCTGGCTCGCGGCCATGCGGCGCGCGGTCGTCTCCGCCAAGGAAGAAGGCCACCTGCGGCCTGACGTGGACGAGGACCAGCTGCTCTTCGAGATCCACGGTCTCATCCTGGCGCTGCACTACGAGGCGCGCTTCCTCATGAACCCCGGCTCGATAGCCCGCGCCAACGCCGGCTTCGACAACATCCTCAAGCTGTACGGCGCGCAGGACGCGCTGCCGGCCCGCCTGCCATCCAAATCCACCCGATCCACCAAGAGTTCCAAGGAGTAGTCCCATGCCCACCTACACCCCGCCGCTGCGCGACATGCAGTTTGTGATGCACGAAGTGCTCAAGGTCGAAGACGACTTCAAGGCGATCCCGAAATACGCCGACTCCGACGCCGACACCATCAACGCCGTGCTGGAAGAAGCCGGCAAGTTCGCATCGGAAGTCACGTTCCCGCTGAACATGAGCGGCGACGAGGAAGGCTGCAAGCTGAACAAGGAAACCCACGAGGTCACGACGCCCAAGGGTTTCAAGGAGGCGTATCGCAAGTACGTCGAAGGTGGCTGGCCGGCCCTTAGCTGCGACCCGGCCTATGGCGGCCAGGGGCTGCCGCTGGTGGTGAACCAGTGCTTCTATGAAATGCTCAACAGCGCCAACCAGGCCTGGACCATGTATCCGGGCCTCACGCACGGCGCTTACGCCGCGCTGCACACGCACGGTACCGAAGAGCAAAAGCAGATGTTCCTGCCCAGGATGACCAGCGGCGAATGGACCGGCACCATGTGCCTGACCGAAGCACACTGCGGTACCGACCTGGGCCTCATGCGCACCAAGGCCGAGGCGCAAGCCGACGGCGGCTACAAGATCACCGGCAACAAGATTTTCATCAGCGCCGGTGAACACGACATGGCCGGCAACATCATCCACCTGGTGCTGGCGCGCCTGACGGACGCGCCGCCCGGCATCAAGGGCGTCAGCTTGTTCATCGTGCCCAAGTTCCTGGTCAACCAGGACGGCACGCTGGGCACGCGCAACGCCATCTACTGCGGTGGGCTGGAGCACAAGATGGGCATCCACGGCAACGCCACCGCGCAGATCGTCATCGACGGTGCCACGGGTTACATGGTGGGCCAGCCGAACAAGGGCATGCAGGCCATGTTCGTGATGATGAACGCTGCGCGCCTGGGCGTGGGCAACCAGTCGCTGGGCCTCACGGAAGTGGCGTTCCAGAACGCGCTGGCCTACGCCAAGGACCGCATCCAGATGCGCTCGCTGTCCGGCCCCAAAGCCAAGGACAAACCGGCCGACCCCATCATCGTGCACCCCGATGTGCGCAAGATGCTGCTCACGGCGAAGGCCTACGCGGAAGGCGGGCGGGCGCTGGCGATCTTCTGCGCGGTGCTGCTGGACAAGTCGCACTACCACCCCGACGAGAAGGTGCGCAAGGAGAGCGACGAAATGCTCTCGCTGCTGACCCCGATCGTGAAGGCCTTTTCCACCGACAACGGCCACATCGCCACCAACGCGTGCATGCAGGTGTTCGGCGGCCACGGCTACATCACGGAATCGGGCATGGAGCAGTTCGTGCGCGACAACCGCATCAACATGATCTATGAGGGCACCAACACCATCCAGTCGCTGGACCTCTTGGGTCGCAAGATCCTGGGCAACAACGGCGCGACGCTGAAGAAGTTCGGCAAGCTGGTGGCACAGTTGGTGGAAGAAGAAGGCGTGAACGAAAAGATGGCCGAATTCATCAACCCGATCGCGTACCTGGGCGACCAGATGAACAAGTTCACCACCGAGCTGGGCTTCAAGGGCATGCAGAACCCGGACGAAGTGGGCGCCGCCGCGGTGGACTACCTGCGCGTCGCCGGCCACCTGGTGCACGGCTACTTCTGGGCCCGCATGGCGCAGACGGCGCTGCGCGAGATCGCTGCCGCGGAATCAGAAAAAAGACCGACCGACCCGTTCTACCAAGCCAAGCTGCAGACCGCGCGCTTCTACTTCGCCAAGCTGTTCCCGGAAACTGCGTCGCTGATGCGCACCGCGCGCGCCGGCAGCAAAGTCCTGATCGACACGGACCTTGCCTTGGCATAACGATGACTCACCTCCGAATCGCCTGCCGCGCCTCCCCGGTACTTGCGCTGCTTCTGGGAAGCGTGTCGGCGTTCGCGCAGATGAACCCCGTCGGCCTGTGGCGCAACATCGACGACAAGACGGGTGAGGCCAAGGCCGAGATCCGCATCGTCGAGACGGCGGGCGCGATGAGCGGGCGCATCGAGCGCCGCCTGTCGAAGGATGCCAAGCCTGACGCCCGGTGCGAAGAATGCAAGGACGAGCGCAAGGACAAGCCGATGGACGGTCTCGAAATCATCCGGGGCGCGAAAAAGACCGACGGCAAGGATGTGTGGGAAGACGGCAAGATCCTCGACCCCGAGAACGGGCGCGAATACCGGCTGCGGCTGACGCCGGTGGACGGCGGCAAGCGGCTCGAGGTGCGCGGCTCGTTCGGCCCGTTCGGGCGCACCCAGACGTGGGTGCGCGTGCAGTGAGTCCCACCCCCGAATTCGGCTGCGCCGCCTTCCCCCTCAAGGGGGCAACTCCAGTGGCCCGGCAAAGCCGGTTCCACGGCGTTCCCATATAGAACATCTAGATCGCGAGAAGCAACCATGTCGAGATTCCAAGTCAAGAAAGTCGCCGTGCTCGGCGCGGGCGTGATGGGCGCGCAGATCGCGGCCCATCTCGTCAACGTCAAGGTGCCGGTCGTCCTGTTCGACCTTCCGGCCAAGGAAGGCCCGAAGAACGGCGTCGTCACCAAGGCGGTAGAGGGCCTGAAGAAGTTAAAGCCTTCGCCGCTGGGTGTGGCGGACGATGCTTCGCTGATCGTCCAGGCCAACTACGAAGAGAACATGGAGCTGCTGCGCGATTGCGACCTCGTCATCGAGGCCATCGCCGAGCGCATGGACTGGAAACTGGACCTGTACCGCAAGATCGCGCCCTTCGTCGCGCCGCATGCAATCCTGGCGTCCAACACGTCGGGGCTGTCGATCAGCAAACTGTCCGAGGCGCTGCCTGAAGAGATGAAGCCACGTTTTTGCGGCATCCATTTCTTCAACCC
>JBDSWB010000127.1:0-5943 GCA_039926915.1 Ramlibacter sp. | reverse complement strand
TCCCTGATCCTGGGCATCTATTTCGGCCTGGCCGGGCTGGCCTGCATTCTGGGCGTCCTCTCCGCCATTTCCCTGCGCGACACCACCTATGGCTTCTACGCCTTGACCGTCGCGCTGATGGGCCTGGCCCAGGCGGCAATGACGGGCATCGGCGGGCTGCACCTCTGGCCCCAGCTGCCTTGGTGGAACGACGTTTCCTCCATGGTGCTGCCAGTGCTGGCCATGGGCTCGCTGATCTGGTTCTTCTCGGTGGTGGTGTCAATGCCCGAGCGTTCGCGCGGCCTGCACGGGCTCCTGACGGTGCTCGCCCTGCTATCGCTGGCGGTGGCCGCCGGCATCGCGGTGATCGAGCCGTCGCTGCGATTTCGCCTGATGGTCCCCTACATCGTGATCGCCACGGTCCTCGGCACCGCGTCGGTGCTTTGGGCCGCCGGCCGCGGCGACCGCTACGCGCTCGGCCTGCTGGCCGGCTCCGTCCCGGTGGCGATCGGCGCGGCGTTTCCGCTGGCGCGCCTGGCCGGCCTGATCCCGGTCAGTTTCTGGACGATGCATGGAATGCAGGCCGGCATCGCCATCGAACTGCCGATCCTGCTGGTGATCCTGATGGTGCGCAGCCAGCAGCGGCGCGAGCACGCGCGGCGCGTCCAGGGCCTGGACCGGATCGACCCGGCGACCGGCCTGATCAACGGCGACGTGTTCGCCGAAAGGCTCGCCCGGATGATGGCGCGTTCGGTGCGGCTCAAACACCAGAGCGCCGTGCTGATTGTGGACATCATCAACATCGAGCAGATACGCCGCGACTTCGGCGCCCGCTCGGCGGAGGAACTGCCGTTGCAAGTGGCAGGGCGGCTGCTTTCGGCGGCCCGCGATATCGACGGCGTGGCGCGCCTGTCGGAGCACCGCTTCGGCATGCTCATCGAGGGCCCGCTCGGCGCGGAGGACGCCGCGTCGGCCGGCCCCAGCGTGGTGGCGCGCTGCCTGATGCCTTTCAAGAACAAGCCGATCGCGTGGGTAGCGCAGGTGCGGGTGGGCCAGACCATGGTGCCCACCGAGCGCGCCGACGCGCCTCAGGTGATCGCGCGGCTCGGAGCCATGCTGGCCGCCGTGTCTCCCGACACCCGGCGAGCCGTCTTCACGCTGAACAGCTGAGGCCGCTACTTCTTTCGGTGGGCGCGCGGATGCGCCGCGTCATAGGCCTTCGCCAGGTGCTGGAAGTCCAGCCGCGTGTACACCTGCGTGGTCGTGATGTTGGCGTGTCCCAGCAGTTCCTGTACGGCGCGCAGGTCGCCGCTGGACTGCAGCACATGGCTCGCGAACGAATGGCGCAGCATGTGCGGGTGGACCGGCGTCGCCAGGCCGGACAGCAGGCTGCGGCGCTTCAGGCGCTGCCACACCGACTGGGCCGTGAGCCGTGTGCCGTGCCGGCCGGTGAAAAGCGCCGGCGACCGCGCCTGCAGCTGCGGTTCCTCGCGCAGCTGCAGCCACCGCCGCAGCGAATCCACTGCCTTGCTTCCTACCGGCACTGAACGCCGCTTGCCGCCCTTGCCCAGCACATGGGCCTCGGCCGCGTCCATGTCGACCCAGCCGCGCGCCGACGAGCTGGCCACTGCGTCCAGGCCCACCAGTTCGCCCACCCGCAACCCGCAGCCATAGAGCAATTCGACCATCGCCGCATCGCGTGCTTCCAGCCACGGATCGGTATCGGCCGACTGATGGCTTGCCAGCTGCACCGCGTCGTCCACGCTCAAAGCCTTGGGCAATGGCTTGGGGGCCCTGGGCGCGCGCACGTCCTGGACCGGGTTGCCGGTGACCAGGCCCTGGCGTCCGAGCCACACGTAGAAGCCGCGCCAACCAGACAGGATGAGCGCGATGCCGCGACCGCTGCGGCCCGCGCCGTGCATCTGCGCCACCCAGCGGCGGATGTGGGTATTCTGGACCTGGGTCAGTGCAACGTCGGAGGCGGTGGCGTTGTCCTGCAGCTTCTGCAGGTCGAGCGAATAGAGCTCGACCGTCCGCTGCGCCAGCCGCTTTTCGACGCGCACATGTTCGAGGTACTTCTCGACAAGTGCTCCATCGACGGCCATGAAATTTTACCTCGGCCGCAGCCTCGTCAGCGCCGCGCTCGCCAGCTCGGCGATGCGCTCCAGGAAGTCGGTTCCCATGCCGCTCTGGAAGCGCTGGGGATCGGGCGAGGCCAGCACCAGCATCCCGAATGCCGGGCCGGTGCCGTTGGCCGCGCCTTCGCGCAGCGGGATCAGTGCCAGCGACATCGCCATCGCGGTATCGTCGAGCCAGTTCACCGCCTCGAAACCTGAGTTGACCCCGCAGTACGGCTGCGTCAGCGACGAAGCGAAGGCCTTGGCGTCGGCGCTGACGCCTTCAGCGAAAACTTCCACGCCATAGCGGCTGTCCACGTCCCAGACCTTGATGGCCACCTGTGGAACCATGAACTGGTTGAGGATTTCGGCCGCGATAGTCGCGGGCAAGGCCCGACTCGACTGGCACTGGAACAGGATGCGCGACCAACGATGCAGGCGGTCGGCGATGATCACGTTCTCGTTGCCATGGCGCACCATGTCCATCAGTCGGTGCTCCAGCGCCTTGATCTTCTCGCGCAGCATTTCGGCTTGCCGCTCCTGCAGGCTGACCGCACGGTTGCCGTGCGGGCTGGTGAGTTGCACCGCCGCCAGCAGCTCGGCATGGCGCGTGAAGAAGTCGGGGGTGTTGGCCAGGAAATTGGCGATGTCGTCTTCGGTGATCGGGTTCATGCCATCGGCTTTCATAGTGAATCAGGTACTTCGATTTCGCCTTCGAACACCGGCACCGCCGGGCCCGTCATCAGCACCGGCGCCGGCCCCTGAGGCCCTTCCCCGGCCCATTCGATGGTCAGCAGGCCGCCGCGCGTTTCCACATCCACCTTGCCGTCGAACCGGCCGAGCCGGATGCCGGCCACCACGGCCGCACAGGCCCCGGTGCCACAGGCCATTGTCTCGCCCGCGCCGCGCTCCCACACCCGCAGGCGCACACGTGAGCGGCTCACCACCTGCATGTAGCCGGCGTTCACGCGGTTGGGAAAGCGCGGATGGTTCTCGACCAGCGGACCTTGGGTGCACACCGGCGCTTCGTCCACGTCGGCCACTTCCTGCACCGCGTGAGGATTGCCCATCGACACGATCGCCACGCCAACGATGGCGGATTCGGCGCGCGTCCCCAGCGCCAGGTGCCATTTCTCCCATTGGCCCTCGGCCAGGGGCGACAGGCCCGCCGTGTCGAAGGGAATCGCGGCCGGCTCGAACACCGGTGCGCCCATATCCACAGTCACACGGCCGTCGGCGTTCAGCCGCGGCTCGATCACGCCGGACAGGGTCTGCACTCGCACACTCTCGCCAGACGTGAGCCCCTTGTCGCGCACATAGCGCACGAAACAGCGCGCGCCATTACCGCATTGCTCCACTTCGCCGCCGTCGGCGTTGTGGATCACATATTCGAAATCGATGCCCGCACCGGGTGAAGACCGCACCGACAGCACCTGGTCGGCGCCGACCCCGAAGTGGCGGTCCGCGAGGAACTGGTACTGGCCGGAAGTCAGGCCCAGCAGGGCGCGCGTTTCATCCAGCACGACGAAGTCGTTGCCGGCTCCCTGCATCTTGGTGAAACGGATCTTCATGGCGCGATTATCGGCGCAGCCGGTCCAGTGCACGGTCGACGAAATCGAGCCGGTCCTGGCCCCAGTAGCGCACGCCGTCCAGGACGAAGGTCGGCGCGCCGAAAACGCCCAGCCGCACCGCCTCGTCGCTGTACGCCCGGTACTGCGCCAGCGTGGCCGGCGCCTGCTCCAGCGCGTGAAGCGCCACGCCGTCGTAGCCGTTTTCGTTGGCCACCTCGATGCGAACGTCCCGCTGGGACGTATCGCGCTCTTCCGCCCACAAGGCGCGCAGCAGCGCGTGCGACAGCACAAAGGCATCCATTTTTTGCTGCTGCGCCGCGATCACCATCCAGCCCGCGTACTTGTTCCAGTCGGGATCGGCGGGCAGGGCCTGCGGGTAGAAGCGCGGCTCGATGTTCATCGGCATGCCCAGGTAGTCGCGCCAGCGCGCCAGCTCTTCCGAATGGTAAGTCCGGCGCGGCGCCGGCCGGGTGCGGATCGGGATGCCGCCGGTCTGCGTGACCACGGCCTGGAAATCATAGGGCCTGAGCTCCAGCTTCACATGGTGGCGGCGCACGATGTCCTGCAGCTTGGGCCCGGCAAAATAGGCCCATGGCGAAGACAGGCTGTAATAGCAGTTCAGTTGAATCGTCATGAGCCGGATTATCAGCCTGTGAACACGCCCCCGTCCCTGCCTCCCGTGCCCGCGCAGTCCCTCGCCAGCGCCAGGGACGAAGCCGCGCTGGTGCGGCTTGCCGCGGTCGCCCGCGCCGACCTCGTACGCCTGAATTTCCCGCCGCCCAGCTGGGTGCCTCCGACCAGTGCGTCCGATGGTTCGCCCGTGCTCGACGCATTGGTGATCGGCGCCGGCATGTGCGGCCAGACCGCCGCCTACGCGCTGATTCGCGAAGGGGTGGGCAACATCCGCATCATCGACCGCCAGCCGCGCGGCGACGAAGGCCCGTGGGGCACTTATGCGCGCATGCTCACGCTGCGCAGCCCCAAGCACCTCACCGGGCCGGATCTGGGCGTGCCCTCGCTCACCTTTCGCGCGTGGTACGAGGCGCAACATGGCGCTGCCGGCTGGGCCGACCTTCACAAGGTCGGTCGCCTGGACTGGCGCGATTACCTGATTTGGGTACGAGACACAGTGGGCCTGCCCGTGGACAACGGGGTGAGCCTGCTGTCGCTGGACGATGAAGACGGGCTCGTGCGGGCACGCGTGGCCACTTCAACAGGCGAGCAGACCGTCTGGGCGCGCAAGGCGGTGCTGGCGCTCGGGCGCGAAGGCAGTGGCGCGCCGCGCTGGCCGCTGTATCCGTCGCTGCGGCGGGACGATCCGCTGGCTGCAGACCGAGTCTTCCACTCGGCCGACCCCATCGACTTCGAATCGCTGTCAGGTCGACGTGTCGGCGTGCTGGGCGCCGGCGCCTCTGCCTTCGACAATGCGGCGTGCGCGCTGGAGGCGGGAGCGCAGGTTGCGCTCTTCGCACGGCGCCCCGTCCTGCCGCAGATCAACAAGAGCAAGTGGACCTCGTTCACCGGCTTCATGCGGGGTTACGAAAGCCTGGACGATGCGCGCAAGTGGCGCTTCTACACCTACATCTTCGACGAGCAGGTGCCGCCGCCCTGGGAAACGGTGAGGCGCTGCGATGCGCACAGAGGCTTCGATCTGCGCCTGGGCCAGACCTGGCTCGACGTGCGCCCCGGGCCTGAGGGAGTCGCCGTCGAAACGCCGGCAGGCGTGATGCGATTCGACGCTGTGATCTTCGGCACGGGCTTCGACGTCGACCTGCTGGACCGGCCGGAGCTGGCGCGCTACACGCACCACATCGATACCTGGGCCCGGCACGTGTCGCCCGAACAGGCGCGTGCCCATCCGGAGCCCGCGCGCTTTCCGTATCTGGGCTCAGGTTTTGAGTTGAGGTCGACCGACGGCGAACTGCGGGACGCGCTGGCGCGGCTCCACCTCTTCAACTGGGGCAGCACGATGAGCCACGGCGCACTGGCGGGTGACATTCCGGGCCTGGCGATCGGCGCGACGCGGGTGGCCCAGGCCATTGCGCGCGATCTATTCCTCGCCGATGCCGACGCGCATTGGGCCCGGCTGCAGGCGCACGAGGAGGCGGAACTGTTGGCCACGCGCTGGTATGTGCCGCCGGAGGAAAGGCCATAGTTCCCCGAGGAGTTCAAGTTGCGGAGCGATGACATCGCGTCGCGGCAGGCGGTGCCCGACGGGGCCTCACACTGTCGCGGTCCACGCGATTGCGCGGACTCCGCTGTGAAACCTGGCCCGG
>JBDSWB010000126.1:0-7190 GCA_039926915.1 Ramlibacter sp. | reverse complement strand
CGGTTGCGATGCTCAGCCCTACTTCCGGATCTTCAATCCGGTGAGCCAGAGCCGCAAGTTCGACCCGGAGGGCAAGTTCATCCTGCGCTACCTGCCTGGGCTGGCCGGGTTGCCACCGGACAAGCTGCACGAGCCGTGGACTGCCGGCCCGGTGGAATGGGCTGCCGCGGGTATCGAACTTGGAAAAGACTACCCGGCGCGCATCGCGCTGCACGATGAGGCGCGTGAGCGCACGCTCAGACGCTACGCGGTGGTCAGGAAAAATAAGGCCTGAAGCGCTCGCTTCAGGCCAGCAGTGTCGCGCTGCAGTAATGCTTGACCAGGCTAAGCAGCTCTTCTTCCGAATACGGCTTGCCCAGATAGTGGTCAACGCCGAGTTCCTTGGCGTGCTCACGGTGCTTTTCGGCGATCCGCGACGTGATCATGATGATCGGCAGGTCTTTCAGGCGCGCGTCGCCGCGGATGTTGCGCGCGAGGTCGAAGCCGTCCATGCGCGGCATCTCGATGTCCGACAGCACCACAGTGGGTTTTTCGTCGGCGAGTCGCTCCAGCGCTTGCAGGCCATCGGCGGCCATTGCCACGCGGTAGCCTTCGCGCTGCAGCAGCCGCTGCGTCACGCGCCGCACTGTGATCGAGTCGTCGACCACCAGGATGAGCGGGATCAGCGGTGCCTCGGGCTGGGCCGGAATCGCCGGCATGTGCGAGCCCTGGGCCGCAGCAGTTTGCTCCAGCACTTCGGGCTGCGCCTGGTCCGCGCTGAGTTGACGCGCCAGGTCACCGTACACCGCCGACAGGGCCACCGGGTTGTAGATCAGGACCACGGCGCCCGATGCCAGCACCGTCATGCCGGCCAGGCCGGGCAGCCGGGCCAGCTGAGGCCCAAGGTTCTTAACCACCACTTCCTGATTGCCCAGCACTTCGTCCACGTGCACTGCGATCCGCTGTGACGCGCTGCGGAACACCACGACCGGCATCGTCTTGGACTGCGGTGCCAGGCTGCGCTGGGACGATTGCAAGAGAGCGCCCGACCAGAAGAACGGCAACTGCTCGCCGCCCATTTCGTAGAACCCGGTGTTGTAGCCCTGTTGCACTTCCTTGGCGGGCGCACGGAGCACGACTTCGACGACGTTCGCCGGGACACCCACGGACAGGTTGCCGGTGCGGATCATCACAACCTGCGTCACAGCCGTGGTCAGGGGCAGCACCAGCTTGAAACTGGTGCCCTTGCCGGCCGCTGTGTTGGTCTCGATCCGACCGCCCAGGGCGTTGACTTCGGCACGGACCACGTCCATGCCGATGCCGCGGCCGGACAGTTCCGTGACTTGCGTCGCCGTCGAAAAGCCCGGCATGAAGATCAGCTGCGCGGCATCCTGGTCGCTCAGTTCCTGGCCCGCCGGGACCAGTCCCTGCTGCATTGCCTTCTCCCGGATGCGGGCCAGGTTCAGCCCGGCGCCATCGTCCTTGAACTCTACCGACACGTCGTTGCCTTCGTGGTGCAGGCCGATCAGTATGGAGCCGGACAGGTCTTTGCCCGCCGCCGCTCGCGCCGCCGGCTCCTCGATACCATGGGCCACGCAATTGCGCAGCAGGTGCTCGAACGCAGGCGTCATGCGGTCCAGTACGCCGCGATCCATTTCGATGGAGCCGCCAGTGATGTCCAGTTTGACTTGCTTGCCGGTTTCCTTGGAGGCCAGCCGGATCACGCGGTAGAGACGGTCGGAGATGCCTTCGAACTCCACCATGCGGGTGCGCAGCAGGTCGCGCTGCAGTTCGCGAGTTTGTCGCGCCTGAGCGATCAGGTCGTCTTCGGTCGACTCCACTGTTCGCTGCAGGTTGCGCTGCACGGTGGCCACGTCGTTCACCGACTCGGCCATCATGCGCGTCAACTCCTGCACGCGGGTGAACCGGTCGAATTCCAGAGGGTCGAAGCCGGCGGCCGAGTCCTTGGCCTGCGCCAGCCTCGACTGCATCTGCGATTCGGCCTGCAACTCGATGTCCCGCAGCTGGGCCCGCAGGCGGTCCAGGTTGCCGGTCAGGTCGGACAGCGATCCGCGCAGTTGCCGCAACTCGACTTCGAGGCGCGAACGCGTGATCATCACTTCACCGGCCTGGTTGAGCAGACGGTCGAGCAACTGCGAGCGCACTCGAACCGCCTGGTTCGACGCGGCGCGTTGTGGGACCAGGTTGGTGGTAGCCGGCATCGCCAGCATGGAGCGCTTGGCCCGAGGCGCGGCAGCAGCCGCTTCCGGCGCGAGGGCCGCAGCCTCGGGCGGTTTCTCCGCAGCGGTTTCTGCGGCTTCGTCCGGCGGCGCCGCGGACAGGCCGCCGATCGCACGCACGCCATCGAAATTGGCCTGCATGCCGTCGAAGCGCTGCAGCAAGGCTTCGAGATCGGACGCTCCGGCCCCTTCGGGACCGATGCTCTCGATCTCGGACTCCATTCGGTGCGCCAACTCACCCAGGCGCAGGGCGCCGGCGAGGCGGGCGCTGCCCTTGAGGGTGTGCAAGGCGCGCAGCACTTCGTCTCGAGCGCTCCGATTATCGGGACGCGTGCTCCATTGGCGCATCGCGCCGCCAAGTTGCGGCATCAGCTCGATCGCTTCTTCCTCGAAGATGGGGAACAGATCGGGGTCGAGCGCATCCACGACGTCGAGGTCGTCCTGTTCCTGCTCGAAGTGGACATCGCTGCGCGCGCTGACCAGCCGCACCGGGCCAGTGGGCAAATTGACCGGCGCAGGCTCGACGAAATACACGTTAGGCGGCGCGACGGGCGCATCGACCACTGGCGGCACGAAGGCAATGGGTTCAGCCACGGGCATGCGCTCAGGCACGGGCACGGCTTCGGGCGCCGCGTGTTCAGCCAGGGCGGCCGGTTCGCTCGAAGGCGGCGGTTCTGCATCGCCGAAATCGCCGAACGGATCTTCTTCGGGCATGTCGGCCCGCTCGGGAATCACGATCAGTTTGAGCGCCTGCAGCGATTCAACAATGCTGCCGTCGGGCTCCTTCAGGAATCCTGCCGCGAACTGGTGCAGCAAGCGGCGAATTTCCTCGGCCGCTTCGATGAAGACCTGGCCATGCTGCGGCGTGCCGTAGGCAATCGACTGGGTTCGAAGCAGCGCGCTCTCAAGGGCACGCGCGATGTCTGACAAAGCATGGAAGCCGACTGTCGCGGAACTGCCGGCCAGCGCGTGGGCCAGGCCCACAGTGGAGTCGGGCACCTTATGGTTCAGCTCCAGCGACCACTCCGTCACTTCGGTGGCAAGGCGGCGCGACCATTCGTCGGCCTCATTGAGGTACACGTTGTAGAGGGGAATGCCAATACGAAGCGAGCCGATGACCTTGATCTGGTCGTCGATGAGTTCGGGAGGCTCCCCAGTCTCCATTTCGACCCCGACGACCGGCGCGGGCTCGTCCGCACTGGGCAGGTTGAAGTCGGCCAGGTCAATGGCCATGTCCTCCGGCAAATCCTCGAAACTGACTTCCAGTCCCGTGACGGCGGGCGTGTCGGCCGGCGGTGCCGCAGGCGACGGGTCGGCCGTCGCGCCCTGGGACAGGCCCGATACCGCTGAGAGGCTGGCGAAGTCGATGCCTTCGATCTCGACGGCAGCGGCCGAGGCTTCCGGCACATCCCGCAGGACAAGCGTGGGCGAAGCTTCGAATTCGAAATCGGCCGGCAGCTCATGGGAATGGATCTCGGCGACATCCGGCGCGTCTGCGCGAATCACCTGCGTGGCGCCAAAATTATTTGACTCGGGTGGCTGGGGCTCTTCGGCGGGAGGCAATTCGATCACGAAGTCGGCGACGCCCGCCTGGGGCATCTCAAGCTCGACCCGCCCGGGCTCGATGACCGGCATCTCAAGGGCGGCCATCTCCACTGCCACGGGTTCGATGATCGGGAGAAGAGCTTCAGCTTCGGGCGGCGCGGCGGCTGCCGGGGCCTCATGCTGTGGTAATGCCAGCGCCACCAGCCGATGTTCATTGCGCAGGGCATCGGCGGGTGTGCGGAAGTACCCGACTTTCCACATGCCATCGTTGTTGGTCGCGATGTCCTCCACCCAGCGGGAAAAGCCGCGCATCGCCTCACCCGTCAGGATGCGCAGGTCGTCGCCGGCCGGCTTCTGGTCGGCCAGCCAGGTGTTCAGCACCTGCTCAAGCGACCAGGCGGCTTCGCCGAATTCGGTGAGGCCCACCATCCGCGAACTGCCCTTGAGCGTGTGGAACGCGCGCCGCAATGTGGTGAGTTCGGACACGTCACCGGGGTTCGCGGCCAGCGCCTGGATGGCGGCCAGGCCGTTCTGGACCACTTCGCGGGCCTCTTCCAGAAAGATGTCGCGCAGGTCATCTTCCTCGATGTCGAGCTCGGCGGCGGGCGGCTGCGTCGCCGCAGGCGGCTGGACTGCGGCTGCGAGGCTCGTCAGGGCTGCGGCGGCCGCAGTCGGGTCGTGGCCAGCCACAGCAGCGGACGCTTCGCGGGCCGTGGCGGCAATGGCCGGCTGGTCCGCCAGCGCGGCGCGGGAGGCAATGCTGTCGAGGCTCGCCGTGAGGTCTTCGGCCGATACGCCGGGCTCGGCCTGGCTGACCACGGCATGCACTTCGTGCGACAGTTCCTCGCCGCTGTCGGCCGGCGCTTCGGCGAACGTGTGCCCGGTGCGTCCCATCAGTGGCCGCAACTCGCCGGTGCTGTCGTCATAGACGAACAGCTTCTTGGCCAGTGCCGGCTGGTAGTTCAGCATGTCGATGAGGAAACCGAGGGCGCCCAGGTTGTTGCCTAGTTTGTCGAACGTCCCGGCGGAGCGGGCCCGCTCCTCGTCGATCTCCGTGACGATGATTTCCTCGACGGTTTCGCGCATGCGCAGGACGGCCTGCGCGGCCTGGTCCAGGCCCAGCACGGAGAGCACGCCGCGCATTTGCGACAAGTGGCCGGGCGCATCGCGCAGCGGCGTCTTGTCCTGCAGGTTGCGGAAGAACTGGTCGAGCAGTTTTTCGAGCTCTCCCAGCGTGCCGCGCAACTCACCGACCACGCTGCCCATGGTCTGGCGGTCGCTGACGCGGCGGTACAGCTCTTCCATCCAGGGTTCCAGCGCTTCGGGCCGCCCGCCGTTGCGTGCGGTGTCGAGACGCTCGGCCAGGCGAGCGGTGCGAACCGCCAGTTGCGCGTCGGCGGGGTCGAGATCCTCGAAAGCGGCCTCCAGGTAGAGCACCGCTGTGGCGACTTCCATCGCGAGTTCCGCGCCTGGCGCGCGCGCCGTACGCACCACGGCATCGATCACTTCGGACAGCGAGTGGGCCATCGGCGCGCTGGGCGGATGCAGCTTGACCAGCGAGTCACTCACGAGGTGGAACTGGTCGGCCAGGCCCTTGAGCTTTCCGGCATCACCGCCCGAAAGCGAGGACCATGTTTCCTTGGCGGCGACGATCCGCTTGCGAGCCTGCGCGAGCAGCACGGGGTCGAACCGGCCGTATTGGGGGGTCTGGTAATCCACAGGCTGGAACCGGTCCAGGCCCCAGGCCAGGCGCACCGCCTGCAACGACGGCGCTTGGGCTCCCGCTGGCGGCACGGCCTGGGAACAGAAGAAGACCAGGTCCTGCGCGAGGCGGTCGGAGACGCCGAGCTCGCCTTTGGCCAGCGAGGCGTATTGCAACAGGATGCGCGAAGAGGCGCGCTTCACATAATTGTCGAGCGGCAGCAAGCCCAGTGACATCGCTTCAAAATACCCGGCGCAGATCTTCCAGAAGATTTTGGGCTGGCGCGCGCTCTGGGTGGCCGACAGCGACAGGCTGACCTTGGCGAGATCGCGCGCGGCGTCGGCATCGCCGGTCTTGACGACCTTGAGCACGGTCTGGTCCAGGCGCGCACGCACCGCGGAGTCATAGACTTTGGCCGAAGTTTCCTTCGGCGTCTGCGGATCGTTCCAGCGCCACTGCTGCGACCACAGGTCGGCCGGGTGGATGCGGTCGGCGCCCGCCAGTTCCTGCGTATCGCGGTATTGGGGGAAGAGTGCGACAGCGGAAGCAGGCTTGCCCAACAGCACGCCCTCGAGGTATTCGGTGAGCGCGAAACCGGCCCGCTCGACCTTGGCGGCGGCGGACTCGGTGCAAAGCTCGGGTTTTTCGATGAACTTCTGGACGGCCGCTTCCATGCAGCGCAGCATGTGCGCGGGCGCGCCGAGACCGACCATCTCAAGCGCCCCGACCGCCTGATGCAGTTGCTGGCGCGCGATACGCAAATGGCCGCCATCGACCGATGCCATGTCCGAACCACGGGCGAGCGCCGTGTCGCGAACGAATCGCCGCAGCGCCGCGGAGGCGGAATCGAGCGACTTTCGCAGTTCATCCAGCACCCACGCCAACGGGCCCAGGTCATTGGTCGCGATATCAATGTCGGTGGTTGCTTCCATTACTCACTCGTGCAGTGCATTGCGGGCGCCACCGTGGAACCGGCTTCGCCGTGCCACTGGTGGCGCCCCCTCAAGGGGGAGAGGGCAACGCCCGAGGGGGCATCGCCGAAGGCGCTTCGGGGGGGAGTCATCAAGCAATCTTGAACCGCGACACCGACTGGCGGAGTTCTTCGGCCATGCGTGAGAGTTCACGCACCTGCTGTGCCGTGGAGCGCGTGCCTTCTCCCGTCTGCTCCGTCACCGCAAAAATGTGCTGGATGTTGCCGGCCACCACGTTGGCGGATTCGGCCTCCTTGGACGCCGAGGCGGAAATCTGCTCAATCAGTTCGGCGAGGCGCCGCGACACCTGGTCAATCTCGGTCAGCGCGGTACCTGCGTTGTCGGACAGCTTCGCGCCTTCCACCACACCCTGCGTGGATCGCTCCATGGCGGCCACCGCGTCTTGTGTGTCGGTCTGAATCGCCTTCACCAGCGCCGAGATCTGGCGCGTTGCATCGGCGGACCGTTCAGCCAGTCGCTGCACTTCTTCGGCCACCACCGAGAAGCCTCGCCCGGCTTCACCGGCGGACGCCGCCTGGATGGCTGCGTTCAGCGCCAGCACGTTCGTCTGTTCGGTAATGTCGGAAATCAGCTCGGTGATTTCGCCAATCTCCTGGGACGACTCGCCCAGCCGCTTGATCCGCTTGGAGGTTTCCTGGATCTGGTCGCGGATCGAGTTCATACCGCCGATGGCGTTCTGCACCGCCGCGAGGCCCGACTCAGCGGCCTGCAGCGACTGGCGGGCCACCTGGG
>JBDSWB010000125.1:0-8731 GCA_039926915.1 Ramlibacter sp. | reverse complement strand
CTGTTGACCGGCGAAAAGCCGTTCACCGGCGAGTCGACGACAACCATCATGTACAAGGTGCTGCGGGAAGAGCCGGTTCCCCCCTCCGAGCTGAACCTTTCGCTGGCGCCCGCGCTGGATTCGGTGATGAAGAAGGCGCTGGCGAAAGCACCGGACCAGCGTTTCCAGAGCGGCCATGAATTCGCCGAAGCGCTGAAGGCTGCGGTGGTGGCCTCGACGGTGTCGCAGGTTGCCGTTGCGCCGGCCATCGTTGCCCCGATCATTCCGCCCGCTGCTGCGACGCCGGTGCCCTTGACTTCGCGGCCCCGCTCTGCCGGCCTCTGGGCCGTGGGCGCGGCGGCCATCGTGGCCCTGATGGCGGGCGGCTACATCCTGCTCTCCTCCAGTCGCACGGCGTCACCGCCGGTAGCGCAAGGCCCGGTCACCCCCGCGGCCCCTGCTGCAACGAGCGCGCCCGCTGCCGCCGTGGTGGCGACGCCCATGGCACCTCCCGTCGAAGCCGGCACCATGGTGATCAGTGCCGTCGGCCTGGTCGATCCGCAGGACGCGCGGTTCAAAGGCGACCTTGCCGCTGCCCAGGCCGAAGCGCGCAACGACGTCAAGCGCCAGCTGGTCGAAAAGGCAGTCGCCCTGTACGTGGACCAAGGCTCGCTGGACAGCAACCGGCCCCTCATCGAGCAGAAGCTGCTGTCCAACTCGGGGGCGTTCATTCGCACGGTACTTCAGGAAGGCGCGGCGAGCGACGGCAAGGCGGGCCTGGTGGAGATGCAGGCGCGTGCGGTGGTGAACCTGCGGGAAGTGCAGAAGTCGCTCAACCAGCTCTCACGCGAGGAGCGAGTGGAGTTCATCCGCAACAAGGGCGACCCGAGAATTTCCATCCGCATAGCTATCGCCAACCCGGAAGGCAACCTGGCGCGCGACCGCTCGCAACTGGCCGAGAATGTGGTTAAGGAGCGCATCAAGTCGTTCGGTTTCCGCGTCTGGGCGGCCGAGGGCGACACGCCTGCGTCGGGCAAGGCCCAGGCCGCCGACTTCGCGATCCGCGGCGAAGTAAAGGTCAAGCAGTTGTCGATGAAGCTTGCCGCATCGGGCCTCACCATCACCAAGACGGCCCTCACGTCGTGGACGCTCAAGGCCATCGACGTGGCCACCGGCGAGGAGGTCTACCTCAGCACCCGCCTGCCGTCCGGCCAAAGCTGGGCCTCTGAAGACCAGGCGCTGGCCGACATCGGCAAGCTGGTGGGCGATGAGTTTTCTCGCAACTTCTTCCTTCAGCACTTCAACTTCCGCACGCAGAAAACCTCGCTGATCGTCACCGGCTTGCCGGTGGCCGACAGTCCGCTGGTGCTTCGCGAACTGCGCGGCATGCGCGCGGTTCTCGATGCGCAGGCCATGCCTGAGGCCGGCCGCTTCGAGCTGCAGTTGCCGGAGGGAAGCGCGCCCGACCTGGTCCAGGAAGCCGTGTTGCGGCCCTTGAACCTCAAGCTCGGCCAGGCCTGCTTCGCACTCGCCGGCACGTCGGGCTCGGACGTGACGGTGAGCTTCGCGGCTGCCTGCGCCACACCGCAGTTGCGCACGAAACTCGAGAGCGGGCCGCCCGCCGGTTGGCCGTCCGCGCCCGCGGGCAAGATCCCGGTCAAGTCCGCCGCCGCGTCCCGGACAACCGCGTGATTGAGTAGCGTTTTCTCCAAATTGCAGAGGTCGGGCGTGAAATTCGCCCCTAGTCCCATGCGCGCAGGTCTAGGGCTGCCGGCGCGAGCCGGCGCGCGTGAACACGAAGATCCCGGCGATCACGAGCACCGTGCCGGCGGCGATCCATGCGGTGAACGGCTCGCCCAGGATCAAAACGCCCATGAGGATGGTGGACATCGGCCCGATCATTCCGGATTGGGCCGACAGTGACGGGCCGATGCGCTCGATGGCCATCATCACCATGAGCACCGGCACCGCCGTACACAAGGTCGCATTCAGCACCGACAGCCAGATCACTTCAGGCGCAACCGCAAACGCGCTGGACAAGGGCCGCAGCAACGCGAACTGCAGCAGGCAGCAGAGGCAGGCCACCGTGGTGGCCAGCCCCACAAGCCGCAGGGATCCGAGGCGCTGCACCAGCTGGCCGCTATAGACCAGGTAGACCGCGTAGGTGACGGCGCTCGCGAAGACCAGCGACGCGCCCAGTGCTGCCTGCCCGCCGTCCAGCCGCACTTCATGGCCGAACACCAGGAAGACGCCGCAGTAGCTCACGGCCATGCCCGCCAGTTGCACCGGGCGGAAACTCTTGCGATAGAGCAGCCAGCCGAGCAGCATGACCAGCGTGGGATTGAGGTAAAGGATCAGCCGCTCAAGCGAGGCGCTGATGTATTGCAGGCCTGCGAAATCCAGGAAACTCGAAAGGTAATAGCCGCTGAAACCCAGTCCCGCCACGCCCAGCCAGTCGCGCGGCGACAGCGGCGCCTTGCCGCGGCTGGACCACCAGGCCATCACGGCGAAAATCGGCAGCGCGAACAGCATGCGCAGCATGATCAGGGTGACTGCGTCGACGCCGTAACGGTAGGCCAGTTTGACGATGATGGCCTTGCCACTGAATGCGATCGCGCCGCCTACGGCGAGCGCGAGCCCGGCGGCCAGGCCGGGGACGGGCGGGCTGGCCGCGGTCGACACGCCTGGCGACGAAGCTTCGGATTCTTCCACCCGTCGAGTGTCACACACCGCGTCCAGGGCCGGATTCAGAAGGCACCGGCGACACGGAAGCCGCAGTTGCTCGCGGAACTGGAGGGTGTGTTCGATCCCCGGGCGGCGATTCGGTAGCGGTTGCAATAGGAGTCGTGGCAAAGAAATGAGCCGCCGCGCGTGCTTCGCAGGCCGGTAGGCCGGTCCTGCAAGGGATCGACGATCGCGGTCTCGCAGGGGTAGGCGGGAGAGAACCAGTCCTCGCACCACTCCCACACATTGCCCGACATGTTGTACAGCCCGTAGGCATTCGGCCCGAACGCGTGAACCGGCGCGGTGGTGGGTTGCCAGCCCGGTTCCGGCAGGTCGGGGAAATCGCCCTGCCAGACATTGCTGCGAGGCACGCCGCCCGGTGCCAGCTCGTCGCCCCACGGGTAGCGACACTGCACGAGGCCTCCCCTCGCGGCGAATTCCCATTCGGCTTCGGTCAGCAAGCGCGCGCCCGCCCACCGGCAATAGGCCTTGGCGTCGTGCCAGGAAACATGCACCACCGGGTGATGCATCCGGGCGCGGATGTGGGAGCCCGGGCCTTCGGGCCGTTGCCAGCAGGCGTCGTTGACCGACAGCCACCAGGGCAGGCCGGAAGGCTGGACGCGGATCGCCTCCCGGCGCGGCAACGGCACCTGCAATTTGAATACGAAAGACGAACCGTGCTCTTCGGCCTGGGTGATGTACGAGGCGGCGCGGACGAACTCGCTGAACTGCAGGTTGGTCACCGCGGCGTCGGCAATACGAAAAGCGCCCAGTGTCACAAAGCGCGCGGGGCCTTCGCCATCGGCCGCGGAACCTTCATCGGAGTCCGTGCCCATGACGAAGGTCCCGCCGGCCAGCGGCAGCAGGTTGGTCACGCGGCAGGGGCCGTCTTCCACGCGCAGCGGCGGCGCCGGTGCGTCCGCCTCCGGGCGGAAGGGCATGCAGCAGGGCTTTCCGTCCATGTTCGGGTCGCCTCGCCGTCAGTTTTCTTCCTTCTCCCAGAAGGCCGGCGGCGACTTTTGCTCGCGCATCAACTGCAGGATCTTCTCGCGCGGGATCACGTCGCAGCGCCGCGCCCAGGCGTCGTACTGCGCCGCTATGTCCTTGACGCGGTCCGGGTGTTGCGCGGCGAGGTCGTTCAGCTCCGTGCGGTCCCGCGCCATGTCGTACAGCTCCCATGCGGCGGGATAGTTGCGCACCAGCTTCCATTGGCCGATGCGCACCGCCGCGTTTCCTTCGTGCTCCCAGAACATCGCCGGTCGGCTCGGCTGCTCGCCGGCGAAAGCGCTGCGCAGGCTGTGTCCTTCCAGTGCCGCGATGGGGTGCCCTTGCCATTGATCGGGATAGGCGGTTCCGGTCACGTCGAGCAGCGTTGCCATGATGTCGGGCAGGTAGCCCGGCGAGTGCCGGACTTCATTGCGGGCATCGATGCCGGCGGGCCAATGGAAGATCAGCGGGGTCGAGATACCGCCTTCGTGGATCCAGTGCTTGTACAGGCGAAACGGTGTGTTCGACAAGTTGGCCCAGGCCGTGCCGTAGCTCTGGTACGTGTTCTCCGGTCCGGGCATGCGCGCCGGGTTGTTGCCGAAGTACACCGGCTCGCCGTCACGGGTCTTGGCCCTGGCGATCATCAGCTTGTTCACCAGTTCGGACACCGTGACCCCCTCGGGAATGTCCTCCGCACAAGCCCCGTTGTCTGACATGAAAATGACCAGCGTGTTGTCGAGCTCGCCGCCCCGCTCCAGTTCACCAATGATGCGGCCGATGCCCTGGTCCATGCGGTCGATCTGCGCGGCGTACACCTCCATGCAGCGCAGCAGCCACGCCTTGTGTTCGGCCTGGGTCCACGGCGGCTGGGTCGGGTCGCGCTCAGACAGGCCCCAGGCCTTGTCCAGGACGCCGGACTTGACCAGCCGCGCCAGCCTTTCCTCGCGCAGAGCGTCCCAGCCCTTGTCGAAACGACCCTGGTATTTCGCGATGTCCTCGTCGTGTGCATGCAACGGCCAGTGCGGCGCGGTGTAGGCGACGTACTGGAAGAACGGCTTGTCCGGATGTTCCTTGCGGTGGCCGCGGATGAACTCCGCGGCCTGGTCGCTGATGGCGTCGGTATAGAAGAAGCCGTCGGCCCGGGCCTCCTGCTCGATGTTCTGGTTGCCGCGCGTCAGCGTGTTGGGATCGTAGAAGCTGCCCGCGCCGATGATGGTTCCGTAGAAGCCGTCGAAGCCGCGCTGCATTGGCCAGCTGTCGGTGGGCTGCGTCAGGTTGCCCGCGACATGCCACTTGCCGCTGAGGTAGCTGCGGTAGCCGCTGGACTTCAGCGCCTCGGCAATGGTCACGCAACGATGGTTCAGGTTGCCCGCATACCCTTCGGGGCCGAAGTCGTAGGTGAGCACCCCGATGCCTGTCTGGTGCGGATGCAGCCCCGTGAGCAGCGAGGCGCGTGACGGGCTGCAGCGCGCCGTATTGTAGAACTGCGAGAAGCGCAGGCCGCCGGCGGCCAGCCGGTCGAGGTGGGGCGTCTGGACTTCGCCGCCGTAGCAGCCAATGTCGGAATAACCCATGTCGTCGTTGAGGATGAGAACGATGTTGGGTTTGGTTGCCATGGAGGTGACCTCTTGTTCGTGCAAATTGAAGGCGTCAAAGCCGCCGGCCCGTGGCCCGGTCGAAAAGGTGCGCGGCCTGCGCGTCGAAGGAGAGGCGAACCAGATCACCTTCGGCCAGCCCCGGGAGTTCCCCGGCCCGCAGCTTCACGCGCCGGCCCGCGACTTCCAGGTTGACGATGCTGCTGTCACCGAAATCCTCGACGAACTCCACGCGTGCCGGCATGCCCTGCGGGCCGATGTGCAGGTCGCCGGGCCGGATGCCCACCGTCACCTCGGAAGGCCCGGCCGCCCCGACGTCGGCTGGCACGGCCAGCAGCGCATCTGCGACTTCGACGCCGGCCGGCGAGAGGGTGCCGGGCAGCAAGTTCATGGGCGGTGTCCCGATGAAGCCCGCCACCGCCACAGTCGCGGGCCGGCGAAAAATCTCGTGCGGCGTCCCGACCTGGACGATGCGGCCTTCCATGAACACGGCCATGCTGTCGGCAACGGTCATGGCTTCTTCCTGGTCATGCGTCACATACACGGCAGTGACACCGAGCGATCGCTGCAACTTGCGCAGCTCGGCGCGAGTCTCCAGCCGCAGCTTGGCATCGAGATTGGAGAGCGGCTCGTCGAGCAGGAAGAGTCGCGGCTGGCGCACGATCGCGCGCGCCAGTGCGCAACGCTGCTGCTGACCACCCGAGAGCTGCCCCGGCCGCCGGTCCAGCAAATGGCCGATCTCTACCTTGCCTGCCGCCTCGCGCACAGCGGCTTCAACCTGCGCGGCAGGCATGCCAACCATCTTGAGCGGAAAGCCGATGTTGCCCGCCACCGTCATGTGCGGATACAGCGCGTAGCTCTGGAACACCATCGCTACATCGCGCTGGCCGGGCTGGGCGTGGGTGACGTCCACGCCGTCCATCAACACGCGGCCTTCGTTGACGGGCTCCAGGCCCGCGAGGATGCGCAAGGTCGTGGTCTTGCCTGAGCCGGACGGGCCCAGCAAAGCGAAGAACTCGCCGGGGCGAATCTCCAGGTCGAGTCCATGCAGGGCGGTGAAGCTTCCGTGCTTCTTGACAATGCCCTCCATGCGGACATGTGCTGACAGACTCATCGGCGGCCACCTCCCTTGACGGCGCCCACAGTCAGGCCCTTGACGATGTGACCCTGGGCCACCAGCCCGATCAGGATGACGGGCGCCATGGCGAGCATCGCCCCGGCCGCCAGCCGCGCCCATTGGGTCTGCTCCACGGAAATGAAATTGAACATGGCGACCGTGACCGGCCGCACGCGGTTGCCGCCCAGCACCACGGCAAAGAGAAACTCGTTCCACGCGTTGAGGAAAACGAACACGGTGGTAACCGCCATGCCCCCGCGCACTTGCGGCAGGATCACATACCAGAGCGTTCTCAGGCGGCCCGCGCGATCAAGCAATGCGGCCTCTTCCATCTCGAAGGGCACGTCCTCGAAGTACGACACCATCAGCCACACCGCGAATGGCAGCGAGAAGGTGAGGTAAATCACCGTGATGCCGCTGTAGCTGTCGAGCATGCCGATTTTCTGCAGCACCAGATAGTAGGGAATGATCAGACCCACCGGCGGAAGCATCTGTGTGGCCAGAACGTAGAAGCCGGATGACTTCTTTCCGGGGTAGTTCAGGCGCGCCAGCGCATAGGCCGCGGGCACGGCGAACAACATGGTGAGTAGCGTGGAGGCGCTGGAGAGCACGATGCTCGACCACAGGTTGGGCAATATCGACGAGGTGCCGAAGATCACTTCGCGGTAGTTGTCCAGCGTCGGCTTGAACAGCCACACGGGCGGGTAGGCCAGAACGTCGCGCTCGGTCTTGAAGGAGGTGAGCAGGCCCCAGATCACCGGGAACGCCCACACCGCGAGCAGCATGCCCGCCGCTGCCCACAGCGCGATCTTGCGCAGCGACCCGCCGTTCATCGCGCCCTCCGCAACCGGAACATGAAGTAAGAGATGGCGATCGTGATGCCCAGCAGCACCATCGCGAGCGACGCACCGTAGCCCAGATTCAGCTCGGTGAACGAGGTGCGGTAGGCGTAGAGATTGAGGATCTCGGTGGAGGAACCCGGGCCGCCCCCGGTCGCGGCGAAAATCGCGGCGAACGCGGACAACGCCGTCATCATCCGCATGATCACCACCATCGTGATGGCCGGACGCACCAGCGGCAGCGTGATGTGAACGAAGCGCTGCCACGCACTGGCGCGATCGAGCCGTGCGGCCTCGTACACATCGGGCGGCAACGTGGCCAATGTGGCCAGCAACACAAGAAATGCGAATGGCGTCCATTGCCACGTATGGATCGCGATGACGGAAATGAGCGCCAGCTGCGGATCACCCAGCCAGTTGTGGCTGCCCAACCCGAGCGCACGCGTGACCAGGTCAACCAGCCCGAACTCCGGCGACAACACCAGCGTGCGCCAGAACAGGCCGACCACCACCGGTGCCAGCACGATCGGCAGAATTGCCGCCACGCGCAGCACGCCCTGCCCCTTGGGAATCTGCAGCACCAGCAGCGCGAGCGCCATGCCGAGCAGCACCTGGAGCACGACGGTGGAGCCGGTGTACACGAGAGTCAGCCACAGCGAATTCCAGAAGCGCGGGTCGCTCCCCATCTTCACGTAGTTGTCGATGCCCGCGAAACCCGACAACCAGGGCATCCCCAGGTCGATGCGGTGCAGGCTGGTCCACGCCAGGTAGAACAAGGGCGCAGTGGTCGTCACGAGCAGCACCACCAAGGCGGGCCCGAGCAGCGCGAGCGCAAAGCGCCGCTCCTGCCGGGCCAGGGTATCACCCGCCTGCGGGACGTACGCTGCCGCCTGCGACACGCGCGTTCAGCCCTTGAGGAGCTGCTGGATGCGCGCTTGCGCCTCGTCCAGCGCTTCCTTGGGCTTCTTCTGGCCGACCAGCGCGGACTGGATCGCGGTGGCCATGGTCTCGCCGATGGCGGGCCACTGCGGCACGCGCGGACGCCATTCAACGTCGGTGTCCTGCTCCAGCGATTCGAGCGCTGCCGCAATGAAGTTGGTCCCCGCTCCGCCCAGCGCCTGCGAGAACTCCGCCGACTTCCATGCCGACAGCCGGTTCACGCCGGAGCGCTTCGCCGCGCCCGCGAACTTCCACGAGGTGCGGGCCTGCGTCTCGGCGGAGGTGGCCCACGTGATGAACAGCCAGGTCGCCTTCTTCTGCTTGTCGGTGAGCGCCGCGTTGATGGGGAAGCCCCAGTTCCAGATGGAGGTAACGCGCTTGCCGTTCGGGCCACGCGGCCAGCGCGCAAAGCCGATCTTGCCGATCACCTTGGACTTGGCCGGATCGTTCAGCACCGCGGCCGACGAATGCGCATCGAGGTAAGTCGCCACCGTGCCCTGCGAGAACGCATCGGCGATGTCGGGCCAGTTCCAGTTACGCACGGCCGGCGG
>JBDSWB010000124.1:0-18798 GCA_039926915.1 Ramlibacter sp. | reverse complement strand
GTCGCGCGCCTGTGTTGCGTCGCCCCGCGCCAGCAACAGCAAGCGGCGCGCAACCCGGGCGCGGGTCGAACGCAGCGTCGCGTCCTCGACCATGCCGTACAGAGAGCGAGTACGCGCCGCCAGCATCCGGCACACTGCTTCCGCGAAGGCAGGCCGCTTCATGAGGACGTCGAACGCGGCGCGCGGCAAGGCCAGCACCTCGGCCGGCCCGAGCGCCGTGGCGTCGTGCGTGCGCGGCAAGCGGTCGATCAGCGAAATCTCGCCGAACCAGTTGCCCGCCTCCAGCACGACCAGGATCGCTTCCTTGCCATCCTCGCGCAGGCTGGAAATCTTGAAAGCGCCTTTCACCAGCCCATAGAACGCGCCCCGGCCCGGTGCCACCGCGTCGCCCTGGCGGAACAGCATCTCGCCCGGCCGCAGCCTCAGCAGTTCGGCGGCCGACAGCATGGCGCGGCGCTCGCGCAAGGGCAGGGCGCCGAACCAGGGGTTGGCCGACAGCGGGGTCAGCAGCTCGAGCGTGGACTTCATTGACGCATCTGGGACAGGGCGTGTCCACAATTGTCAATATTTTGACAGTTGCCCGTCAAGCCCGGGCCAAGAATGCAGCTCCACAGGAGACTTCCGACCATGAACGCACGCGCCAGCTTCACCCGCATGCAGGACAGCACCCAGGCCGACTGGCAGCAGATCGGCGGCGAGTTCATGCAGTTCACCAAGGGCCTGCCGGACCGCCTGATGGCCCACCTGCGCCTCCTTGAAGGCGACTACGGCGGCTTCCCGGTCGACCGCTACACCCATTCGCTGCAGACAGCGACGCGTGCGTTGCGTGACGGGCGCGATGACGAATACGTGGTGTGCGCGCTACTGCACGACATCGGCGACACCCTCGGCTCGTTCAATCACCCCGACATCGCCGCCGCCATCCTCAAGCCCTTCGTCAGCGACGCGAATCACTGGATGGTGCAGCAGCACGGCATCTTCCAGGGCCACTACTTCTTCCATCATGTCGGCATGGACCGCGACATGCGTGAGCAATTCCGGGGCCATCCGCACTTCACGCGCACCGAGGAGTTCTGCGCGCTGTACGACAGCCCCGCGTTCGACTCGAACGGCGAGACGCTGCCGTTGTCGGAGTTCGAGCCTATGCTGCGCCGCCTGCTGGCGCAGCCGCGCAATACGATTTACAAAGCGGCGCTGGATCGGTAACCAACCCCTCCTTCGACCAGCCCGGACGCCGGATTCAGGACAAGCAGGAGACACATCATGGAAATCGCATCCCTCAAGCAGGTCGTGAGCGCCGACGAGTGGCAAGCCCGCGTCGACCTCGCCGCCTGCTACCGGCTGGTGGCCCTCTACGGCTGGAGCGACCTCGTTTTCACGCACGTGACTGCGCGCGTGCCCGGGCCGGAACACCATTTCCTGATCAACCCGTATGGCCTGATGTTCGACGAAATCACCGCGTCATCGCTGGTCAAGGTCGACCCGCACTGCAACAAGGTGATCGCATCGCCGTTCCCGGTCAACCCGGCGGGCTTCGTGATCCACAGCGCCGTGCACGAAGCCCGGCACGACGTTCAATGCGTGCTGCACACCCACACCCGAGCCGGCATCGCCGTGAGCGCGCAGAAGTGCGGCATCCTGCCGATCTCGCAGCAGTCCACCTTCGTGCTGGCCTCGCTCGCTTACCATGACTACGAAGGCGTGGCCTTGCGCGACGACGAAAAGGCCCGCCTGCAGGCCGACCTGGGCGACGCCGACATGCTCGTACTGCGCAACCATGGCCTGCTCACCTGCGGCAGGACCATCGCGGATGCCTTCCTCAACATGTACACGCTGGAGAACACCTGCCGCATTCAGCTCGATGCCCAGGCCGGCGGTGACCTCTTCACGGTCAACCCGAAAATCATCGAAGGCGTGGCCGAGGTCGTGAAAGCCGTCACGCGCGGCATGGGCGGAGGGGCGCTGGCCTGGCCCGCGCTGATCCGCAAACTCGACCGAATCGACCCGAGCTACAAGGACTGAGGCGCCGCCGGCGTCAAGCGGCACCGACGGCCGCGAGCTCGACCACCGCCGCGCCGCTGTGCGCGGTTTCGCGTGGCTCATGTTCGAACACGCGCAACTCCATGCGCGTCATCTCCACCATCCCGAAGAACGTGCTGAACGCCACATCCTTGGCGTCGCGTCCGGTGCCGATGCGCACCAGCCGGTCCACCGGCGCCATGCCGGCGGGGTCGAACAGCACCCAGCGTCCGTCGATCCAGGCCTCGAAGGTCGCATGGAAATCCTGGGGCGGCTCGTCGAACCAGACATAGCCGACGACGATGCGAGCCGGGATGTTGAGCGCGCGGCAGAACGCGATGCCCAGGTGCGCGAAATCGCGGCAGACGCCGGCGCGCTGCGCAAACACTTCCTGGGCTGTCGTGGTGGCGATGGTGCTGCCGGGCCGGTACTGGATCGACGCCTGGATCCACTTGACGATCTTGCGTACGCGCGAAATACCGGGGGCTTCGTTGCCGAACAACTCCCGCGCGGCGCCCCCCAGCAAGTCGGACTCGCAAAACCGCGTGGGCAGAAGGTAGTGAAAGACCGCATCGGGGATCTCGCCTACCGGCGTTTCCGGCAAGTGCTCGTTGACAAGTTCAGAGTGCACCTCGACATCCGCCTTGTAGTCGACCCTCAAAGGTCCCGGCGGAGCGTCGAACCGGAAGAACCGGTTGCCGCTGCCCTCGTCGACGAAGCTGTGCATCGCGATGCCGGACGGCAAGGCCAACCGCTCGCTCAGGATCTTCTGCGTCGGCCAGTGGGCTGCTTCAATGTTGAAACAGAAATGGGTCGGCGTCTTGACGTTGTATTCGAGAATCGTCTCGACCGTGGAAAGATGCATCTCGGGGTCCGTCTGGTTTCAGCGCGTCGATGCGCCAGCCAGATGCTATTGAACGCTCCCGCATCGAGCGATCAGCAGCAGGCGCGGCAGTGTGTAGGACTGCAGGCTATTTGCCGAAGATCCGTCCGAGTGCGTCACCCAGCTTGGCGCCCGCGCCGGTGCCGAGTCCGGGTGCCACCGCCGTGCCGATGGCCGCGCCGATCAGCGCGCCGCGTGTCAGCTGGACGGTCGGTTCATCAAGCGTGCCGCCCACCGCCAAGGGCACGCCGATCGCGCCACCCGCAGCCCCCGAAGCAAGGTCCACCGAGATGCGCCCGGTCAGGCTGCGGTTCGGCGCCAGCGCCAGCTGCCCGCTAGCAGTCAGCGCGCCCGAAGTCGCGACCAGGTTGTTCAACTGCGCCGCATGGCCCTGGGTTGAAACATGGCCGGACAGGGTGTCGAGCCGGGTTTCGCCGCCGCGGCTCAGGCCCACGGACTGCACCGCGCGCGCAAGGTCGAGGCCGTGGACCACGGCGCTGCGGACGGTGAACCGGGTATCCGTGCGCATCGCATCGGTCAGTTCGCCGATGTCCCGAAAGTCTGCCGACACCGTCGTATGCGCGTCGAGGCGCCCGGTCAGCGGCCGGCTGGGCGCGGTCAGGGCCGCCACTTCCACGCCGGCGATTTCGAACTGTCCCTGCAGCTTCGAGCCGCCTTTCGCGGCGGGCTGGACCTGCACCTTGCCCGTCACCGTGCCGCCGCCCACATCGGCGCGCAAGGCCCAATGGTCCGCCTGGCGCTGCAGCGACGCTTTCGCGCCATCGAAACGGCCCTTGCGCACCTTCAGTTCCACCACATGGGGCAGGCCGTCGTCGTCCAGGGTCGCCTGCGCGTCGACCGTCACGGCCGCGCCCCGGCTGTCGAGCCAGGTCACGCCATCGAGCACCGTACGCCGCGGAAGCAACTTCATGCTGTCCGGCCCGCCGGTTGCTTCACCTGGGCTCACGCCGGCACGCTTCGTCTTCTGCATGACCGCAGCGATCGCAACCACGGCGTTTTGCGGGATGACGCCCTCGCGCACGATCAAGGTGGAAATCTCCAGACGCCGCTGCAGCAGCGCCATCCATACCGGCCGAGCTTCGATGCGACCCAGCGTCAACGGCGGCCGGGTCTGGACGTTCACGCGCTCCAGCGCGACTGCGGGCAGGGGCCACATCTCCACGCCGATGGCGCCCAGTGCGACCGGCACGCCGAGCGTCGCTGAGAGGCGCTGGCTCGCGCGCTCGCGGAAATCGTCGCTGCCGACCCAGCGTTGCAGCGCCAGGCCGATAGCGGCCAGCAGCAAGACCGGCACCAGTAGCAAGACCAGCAGCCATTTGAGGAATCGAGGCATGCGTCATTGTCGCGCCCGGACGGGGCGAAATTTGCGCTAGCGCAAAAAGCCATGCCATGGGGGCTGCAAGGCTTCTGGTTAGTGACTACGCTGCAGTGAACACTCCTCGCAAGATTCAAGGCCCTATTTCATGCCCACGCTGTTCTCTCCGATCCAGGCCGGAAGCCTGCACCTTCCCAATCGGATCGTCATGGCGCCGTTGACCCGCAACCGCGCACCGGACGCCATCCCCACGGCGTTGATGGCGGAGTACTACGCGCAGCGCGCCGGCGCCGGCTTGCTCATCACCGAAGCCACGGCCATCAGCGCCCAGGGCCAGGGCTACGCCGACGTGCCCGGCCTCTACGGCAGCGCGCAGCTCGACGGCTGGAGGCGTGTCACCCAGGCCGTGCACGCGCGGCATGGCCGGATCGTGGTGCAGCTGTGGCACGTGGGCCGGGTGTCGCACGTCGACCTTCAACCCCACGGGCAGATGCCGGTCGCGCCGTCCGCCATCACCGCCAGGACCAAGACTTTCCTCATCAAGGACGGCGCCGGCTCGTTCGCCCCCACGTCCGAGCCGCGGGCGCTCGAACTTTCGGAACTCCCCGGCATCGTGCACGACTACCGCCATGCTGCCCGGCACGCGGTGACCACGGCCGCTTTCGACGGCGTCGAAGTGCACGGCGCCAACGGCTACCTGCTCGACCAGTTCCTGAAGACCGGCAGCAACCAGCGCCGGGACGACTACGGTGGCCCGATCGAAAACCGCGCGCGCCTGCTGCTGGAGGTGATGCGCGCAGTGGTCGGCGAAGTCGGTGGCGGCCGCACGGGCTTGCGCATTTCGCCCGTCACACCCGCCAACGACGTCGACGACGAAGACCCGCAGGCGCTGTTCGAGTATGTGGTGCGCGAGCTCGCGCCGCTGGGCCTGGCCTACCTCCACGTGATCGAAGGATCGACGGGCGGACCTCGTGAAATTGCCGACAGGCCGTTCGACTACACGACCTTGCGCAAGGCCTACCGGGCGGCGGGCGGCATGGGCGCGTGGATGGTGAACAACGGCTACGACAAGGCACTCGCGGAACAGTCACTCGCCAACGGCGCCGACCTGGTCGCCTTCGGCAAGCCATTCATTTCCAATCCGGACCTGGTCAAGCGACTGGCCCACAACGCACCGCTGAACGTGCCCGACAAGAGCACCTTCTATGGCGGCGGCGCCAAAGGCTACACCGACTACCCGACGCTGGCCTGACCAGCAGCGCGGTCCGCACACGCAAGTCAAGCCCCGCGCGGGCGCCAGCGCTTGAGCAGCAGCGCATTGGCCATGCCGATGCCGAGGTCGAGGGTGGGTGCGGTGGCTGTGTTCATGCCGATAGGTTGGACCTTGCCATCATGGCAAGGTCAAGTCTTGACCTGGATCAACCTCCCGCGGGAAAGGGGATTGAAGGCAGTCCTTGACCCTCTCATGGTGGCAAGGTTCACGCTATGCTCGTTAAAACACCCAGGCGAAGGAACAGCATGAACATCACATTCGAAGTCAAGGGCATGAGCTGCGGGCACTGCGAGCGCGCCGTCACGCAAGCCGTCAAGTCGGTGGACCCGCAAGCGCAGGTTCGGGTTGACCTCGCCGGCGGTAAGGTCGAAGTGCAAACCACGCAGCCCCGGGATGCGATCGCGCACGCGATTGCCGAAGAAGGCTACGCGGTGGCCGCGTGAGGCGGGCATGAACGCCGCGGCCCTGGCCTGGCCGGTGAACATCGGCGAGGCGATGCAGGCTATGCAGCGCGCGCTCGGCCACCTGATCCACTGTTGCCAGGGCGACGAGCGGCTTGACTGCCCGATCCCTGCGCCTGTACCTCGACAACGCGCCATGGGGCGCCCGCCTCTGCGGGGCGGAGGCAGCGTCGGACCATTATTTCGGTGTGCGGGCCCATGAGCTGACACCGGGGCAGGCCTCCTGGCTGTCGGCCATGCTGCACAACCCCACGGCCGAGGCGCAGCATTGGGCACAGACCGGGCAGATCAACCTGGCTCGCGCACAGTGGGTGGCATTGGGGCTACGCGGCCTGTCGCGCAAGCAGAAGGTGGCGCTGGCGGCGGCGATGGGCGAACGCGATTGGCCTGCCGGCTGGGCTGAGCCCCTGAGCCCGCAGGACGTGAGGGCGGACGCCAGCCCGAAGTAGCCGGCGCTCCAGTTCAGTTGCCGACCAGGCCAGCCGCACCGCGCCGGTAGAGTTCAACCGCGGCATCCTCGCGGGCCTGCGCCAGGTCGGCTTCGCGCTGGGCCTGCATCGTGGAGCGCACCACGCCGCGGCCGACAGCCGGCTGTGGCCGGGAGCGGCCACCTGTCGTAGTCCCGCTCCGACAGTCCCGCCCGCCGCGCCTACCCATCGGCTTTACACATCAGCTACCGGCGGGCCATGGCCGAGATACATCGCGGCACCACACTGACACTCAACCTGCGGTCCATGTCGGGCCCGGCTGCTTCAAGGAAAAAAGGACGCCCATGAAATTCGCTCCCAAGCACATCGTCATCGCCGCCATGCTGGCCGCCCTGGGTGTCGCTGCCAATGCACAAACGCCACCGTCCGGTCCGGGCCCCGGCGCCGGCCCGGGCATGATGCGCGACCATGCTGGCCGCATGGACCCGGCTCGCAGGCAGGAACGCATGGCCAAACGGCTGGGCGCGCTCAAGCAGAAGCTGCAGGTCACGCCCGCCCAGGAAGGCGCGTGGGCCACCTACACGGCGGCGCTCAAGCCCACCCATTTCCAGCGCCCGCAGCCCGGTGAGTTCGAAAAGCTGACGACGCCCGAACGCATCGACCGCATGCGCGCGCTCCGCTCGACACACCAGGCTGAAATGGACAAGCGCGCCGACGCCACCAAGGTGATCTACGCGGCGCTGTCGCCCGAGCAGAAAAAGGTGTTCGACACCGAAGGCTTGCGCTTCGGCCGTCACGGAGGCGGCCACCGCGGCCATCACGGTGGTGGCGGCTGATGCGCTGAAATTGGCGCCACCTGTAGGACATGCGCGCGAGCGATTTCTGCTGAGTTCCGGTGGCTGCCGTGCGGTCCTAGACTGACCGCATGACATCAGTTCGCACAGGCCAGGCGCCGGCCCCAATCGCGCGCGACGAGTTTCACCAGCGCTTCATGCAGGCCTTCTTCGACCCCGTCTGGCGGGCTGAAAGCGATGCAATCACGCGCATCGAGGACATCGCCTGGGACGCCTATCAAGAAGGGCGCAAGGCGCCACTCACGCGCATGGCCGGGCCCGGCCATGCCGACCCGGGCTATGAACTGTCCGTCGAGTGGATTGCGGCCCGCGACAAGCTCGTGGCTGCGCAGCACGAATGGTCACAGCCCGGCACCCGCTCGCGGGTGCTGCTGGTCTGCGGCTCGTCGCGCAACGACGGCACCTGTCCCGGCGAGATCTCCAAGACCTTCCGGCTTGTGGGGATCGCTCGAGAGGTGCTGGAACAGCAGGACCTGGAAGTCGAGGTACTCGACCTGAGCCGCGTCACTTCAGACTTCGACCGGCACATCCACCCATGCAAGGGCTGCGCGTCCACTGCGATGCCGCTTTGCCACTGGCCTTGCAGCTGCTACCCCAACCATGCCTTGCGCCAGACCGGGGACTGGATGAATGACATCTACGAGTCCTGGGTGCGCGCCCACGGCGTGATCCTGATGACGCCCGTCTACTGGTACCAGGTCGCCAGCCCGCTCAAGCTGATGATCGACCGCCTGGTCTGCGCCGACGGCGGCAACCCGGACCCGACCAGCACGCACGGCAAGAAAGCGCAGGAAGCCAAGGCGCTCGAACTGAAGGGCTGGGACTATCCCAAGCACCTCGCCGGCCGCGCCTATGGCGTGGTGGTCCATGGCGATGTGGCAGGCGTGACCGACGTGCGACGTGCGGTGTGCGACTGGCTCGACTGGATGGGCCTTATCGACGCGGGCCGCCACTCTGCGCTGGAACGCTTCATCGGCTATTACGAGCCGTACGCGACCAGCCACGACGCGCTCGACAAGGACACCGCCGTGCAGGACGAGGTGCGCAACGTAGCCCGTTCGGTCGCCGCGGCGGTGCAGGACCTGCGGGCTGGGCGCCTGCACCCCGGGCCGCACGGCCTCAAAGACCCGCGCCCCAAATAAGCGGGTCAGAGCTGCGCGATATGGCGCGGATTTAAAACGTTCTCTCCAGGAACCAGGGCTTCGACGCCGCCAAAAATGGAATCCGTCCTACAGGGCAAGGCGGGCCGGCAGTCGCCTGCGCGTCAGCGTGCGAGTCACCTGCGCAACCTTCGTGCAGCGCGAAGCTTTCTAAGCTGTCGCCATGCGCATCTCGGAATTGTCCCAACGCACCGGCGTCACCCCGCATGCGCTGCGCCACTATGAGCGCCTCGGCCTGCTCAGCCCGGCACGCACGGCTGGCGGCTACCGCGACTACGGCGAATCGGCGCGGCGCGAGGTCATCTTCATCGCGATGTCACGCAAGATCGGCTTTCCGCTCAAGGCCATCGCTGCACGCCTGCCGGACTACCGTGCCGGCCACCTGAGCTTCGACGACATGATCGCAGCCATGCGCGAGCGCATCGTCGACATCGATCGGGAGATCGATGCGCTGAATGCCCAGCGGGCCGCAGTGGTGGATCACGTGCGCTGGCTACGCGAGCAGAAAGCGCGCCACCGCCGCGCCAGGGCGTCCGCGCCGCCAGCGACCCGGCCGTGGCCCGAGCCCCGAACTTCCCCCCACCGAGAGAAACCGTCATGAACATCGCGAACGATCCCCTCGAACAGCTTCGCCAGCTGGTGCTGGCCATGCCCATGGCACAGACGCTCGGCCTGCGCTTCACCCGCCTCGAGCGCGGCTCGGTGGAGCTGGAGATTCCCGTCGCCGAGCCTTTCACGTTCCGCCCGGGGCAGCTGCAGGCGACGCCGGTGTTCGCGATCGCCGACTTCGCCGCTGTCTCCGCGGCCGGCTCGCTGCTGCCGGCCGGCTGGGCCAACGCCACCATCGACGCGACGCTCAAGCTGGTGGGGCCGGCACGCGGCAGGCTGCTGCGCGCGCGCGGACGCGTCGTCGACGCCGGCAAACTGCTGACCGTGTGCGCGGCCGATGTTTTCGCGGTGGCGGATGAGGGCGACGAGGCGCTGTGCGCCACACTGCTTGCCACTGCGCGCAACATCGACATGACACGGCGCGCGCCGTAAGCGAAGCCCTTCGCCCCTGCAGGCGACAAGAAGTCTGCATCGCGTCCTACACCCCGGGACTGAGCCCGGCAGTACAAGGAACCCTGCCTGCTCAAAGATTTCCGGGACCCATGACCGACACCTTGGCCACCGCCCCGCCGTTGACCGTGATGACAGTCAACACGCACAAGGGCTTCACCACCTTCAACCGCAAGTTCATCCTGCCGGAACTGCGAGACGCCGTGCGCATGGTCGGCGCCGACGTGGTGTTCATGCAGGAGGTGATGGGCACCCACGAGGAGAACGGCAAGAAGACGGACGGCGGTCCCGACGGGCCGCACTACGAGTTCCTCGCCGACAGCATCTGGCCGCAGTACGCCTACGGCCGCAACATGGTCTACCCGAGAGGGCACCACGGCAATGCGGTGATGTCCAAGTTCCCGATCGTCCACTATCAGAACCACGACGTCTCGATCGCCGGCCCCGAGAAGCGCGGCATGCTGCATTGCGTGCTGCGGGTGCCCGGCCACGGCCTGGATGTGCATGCCATCTGCGTCCACCTAGGGCTGGCCGAAGCGCACCGCTTGCAGCAGCTGGAGCTGCTCTGTGAAATCATCCGCACCGAAGTTCCGCTGGAGGCGCCCCTGATCGTGGCCGGCGATTTCAACGACTGGCGGCGGCGCGCGCACGACCTCCTGTGGCGCGAGTGCGGCCTCAAGGAAGTGTTCGTTACCGCCTACGGCGAGCCGGCCAAGACCTTCCCCGCGCGCTTTCCCATTCTCGCGCTCGACCGCATCTACGTGCGCAACGCGTCGGTGCACCTGCCTGTGGTGCTGCCGCGCCGCCCCTGGTCGCACCTGTCGGATCACGCGCCGCTCGCCGCCGAGATCCACCTCTAGGAGCCTCGAATGAACAGCCGCTGGATCACAGGCAACGCCATCCAGCTCCTCGAAAACGGCGAGGAGTTCTTCCCGCGCGTGTTCGAATGCATCGCCAACGCCAGCAAGGAAGTGGTGGTCGAAACTTTCATCCTGTTCGAGGACAAGGTCGGCGTCCAGCTGCAACACGCCCTGCTGGAGGCCGCCTCGCGCGGCGTGCAGGTGGATCTCACCGTCGACGGCTTCGGTTCGTCCGACCTGTCCGATGCCTTCGTCTCGAAGCTGACCCGGGCGGGCGTGCGCATCCATGTTTTCGATCCCGGCAAGCGAATCTTCGGCTGGCGTATCAACATGCTGCGCCGCATGCACCGCAAGATCGTGGTCGTTGACAGTCAGGTGGCTTTCGTCGGCGGCATCAATTATTCGGCCGACCACCTGGCCGACTTCGGGCCCGAAGCCAAGCAGGACTACGCGGTGCAGATCCGCGGCCCGCTGGTGGCCGAGATCCACCGCTTCACCCACGCCGCACTGGCCCAGGGCCACCGCTATCAGCGGCAGCGGCATTGGTGGCGTTGGCGCAAGCAGATGCGCACCAGCCCCGACCAGCTCGACGCCTCCGGCAAAGCCGCCGCGATGCTGGTGGTGCGCGACAACGGCGACCACATGGGTGACATCGAGCGACACTACCGCGTCGCCCTGCGTGCGGCCCGCCGCCGGGTCGTGATCGCCAACGCTTACTTCTTCCCGGGCTACCGCTTCATGCGAGAACTGCGGGCGGCCGCCAAACGCGGCGTCGACGTGCGCCTCATCCTGCAGGGTGAGCCCGACATGCCGATCGTCAAGACCGCCGCCATGCTTCTTTACCACCGGTTGCTCGGCGCGGGCGTTCGCATCTTCGAGTACAGCGCACGGCCGCTGCACGGCAAGGTGGCGCTGATGGACGACGAGTGGGCCACCGTGGGGTCCAGCAACCTCGACCCGCTGAGCCTGGCGCTCAATCTGGAAGCCAACGTCATCATCCGCGATCGCGGATTCAACGCGGACCTCGCCAGGAGTCTGGATAACCTGATGCAGCACAGCTGCAGGCAGATCGACAGCTCTCACCTGCCGCCGGTCACGGGCTGGCAGACTGCGCGCCACTTCCTGGCCTACCACTTCACACGCTGCTATCCCGCCTGGGCCACCTGGCTGCCGCGCCACGTACCGCGGCTGCTGCCCGCGCTCGGCAAGCGGCTCGAGCCGGCGTACGGCGGCGAAAGCGGCAAGGTGTGAGCCATGGTCTCGCGCACCTTGCCTCGCAACGCGCTGGTGAAGCCCGGGCCGCGCGCGGCTGCTTCGCCGGTGGCGAGCCCCCCGTGGTGGCCGTGGGCCAAGCGCGCGCTGTCGCTGCTGTTCTTCCTGGCCGTCGCCTGGTTGCTGGTGCGTTACGCCCGCCACATCGACTGGGACGATGTGCTGGACTCGGTACGCAATACGCCGGCACCCGCCCTGGCGGCGGCGGTGCTACTGGCCGCGGCCAGCCACCTGCTGTACAGCTGCTTCGACCTGATCGGTCGCCGCTACACCGGCCACAACCTGCCGACCCTGACCGTGATGGCGGTGAACTTCGTGAGCTATGCCTTCAACCTGTGCGTCGGTTCGCTGGTCGGCGGCGTGGGATTTCGCTATCGCCTCTATTCGCGGCTGGGCCTGGGCAAGGGCGTCATCGCCCGCATCGTGTCGATGAGCATGCTCACCAACTGGCTGGGCTACATGCTGCTTGCCGGCCTGCTGTTCTTCATCCACCCGTTGCAACTGCCGCCGGGCTGGAAGATGGGCAACCACGGGCTGCAATGGGTGGGCGCGTTGCTCGTGCTGATCTCGCTCGGCTACATCGTGGCCTGCGTCCGTTCGGGCGACCGGACCTGGACCGTGCGCGGTCACGAGTTGTACCTGCCACCCTGGCGCATGGCCGTGCTGCAGCTGACCCTGTCCTGCGTGAACTGGAGCCTGATGGCCGGCGTGATCTACGTTCTCCTGCAACAACGCGTGGCATACACCGATGTCCTCACGGTGCTGCTGATGGGTGCCATCGCGGGCGTGGTGGCCCACGTGCCGGCGGGCTTGGGCGTCTTCGAATTCGTCTTCATCGCGCTGCTCTCGCATCAGGTGTCCGACGGGCGGCTGCTGGCTGCACTGCTGGGCTACCGCGCCATCTACTACATCGCGCCGCTGGTGGCCGCCGCGTTCATCTGCCTGGTGATGGAAACCCACGCCAGGAAGCTGGCCCGCGCCGCTCGCGCGCCTTTGACTTCATGGGCGCCGCCATGAAGCCATCACCGCCGAAAGCCTGCTGATGGACGCGCGGCTGGCCAGCGAAATCGACCTCGCGGGCTTTCGCGAAGAAGCCCGTGTGCTGCTGGCGCACCAGGTGCCGCCCGAGTCCGTGGAATGGCACGCCGCCCCGGCTCGTCATTGCGACCCATTCGCCGATCCGGCCCTGGCAGCCGACAGCCGGCCCCAGGGCGTGCCCAAAGCCGCCTCCGCTATCGTGCCCGCTTCGTTCCTGCGCCTGTGCGAGGTCGTCGTGTTGCACCAGGACCCGCAGCGCTTTGCCCTGCTGTACCGGCTACTGTGGCGCCTGGTGCACGAGCCGGGCCTGCGTAACAACCCGCTCGACCCCGATATGCTGCACGCGCACCAGATAGGACAGGCCGTACGGCGCGACATGCACAAGATGAAAACTTTCCTGCGCTTTCACACGGTGGCGGCGGACGCCGGTGAACCGTTCCAGCTGAGCTGGTTTGAGCCCCACCACCACATCGTCGAGGCGGTGGCGCCCTGGTTTGCCAAGCGCACCCCGCAGCCGCGTTGGGCCATCCTCACGCCGCAGCGTTCGGTGGAATGGGACGGGCAACGGCTGCACTACGGGCCGGGCCTGCCGCGCGAGCGCGCCCCTGCCGCGGACGACAAGGCCTGGTTGTCGTGCTACCAAGCCGTCTTCGGTGACCATCGAACCAATGCGAAGCAAGTGGACGGCGCGACTTCACACTAGCTGTCGATCTCGCTGGTGTCCGACTTACCGGGCTTGACACCCGGGGGCGCGCGGAAGATAACCGTCAGATGCCCAACAACATCATCGTGCGCGTGACGCATCGTTACAACGTGCCTGCCGAGCGCGTGTTCGATGCGTGGGTGACCCCGGCCCTCGCCGCCCGCTTCCTGTTCGCCACCCGCACCGGCAACGTGCTCCACTGTGAGATCGAACCGCGCGTGGGCGGCAGCTTCACTGTCACCGACCGCCGGCCCGTCGCCGATGGTGACGAAAGTTTTTTCGACGCGCAGCACCGCGGCGTGTATGTCGAGATCGACAGGCCCGGGCGACTGACGTTCGACTTCAGTGTCGAACCTTACTCGGACGCGCCCACGCGCGTGACCATCGACTTCGTCACCATGGGCCCGCAGCTGAGCGAAGTCGTGCTCACGCACGACCTGGGCGACAGCCCCGAAACGTATGCCAATGCCGATCGCACCCGCCTGGGCTGGACACGCATGCTGGCCCAACTGGAGAAGGTGCTCAACACCCGCAGCTGGGGGTTCAAGGCACCAGGAAGCGCTTGACCTCGGCCACGGTGCGCGCCGGGTCTTCTTCCTGCGGCACATGGCCCAGGTCGTCGAACACCACCAGCCTTGAATTGGGAATGTCGCGCTCGAACCAGTGCGCGAAGTCGATCGGCGCAAGCCGGTCCTTGCCGCCCCAGAGGAGCAGCGTGGGCGCCCGGATGCTTTTCAGCTGCGCGACATCGCCGGTGTAGCCCTGCTCGATGCGCCGGCCGAGCGCCGCGCGGTTGCCCTCGCGGCGCGCCATCGCCCAGTACTGGTCCACCAGCTCCGAAGTGACTTTCGACGGGTCACCGTAGACATTGCGCAGGCTGCTCTCGACCACGCCGCGCGGCAGCAGGTAGTGCGTCAGCAGGCGCAGGCCGGGGATGGCAGCCAGGCGAAACCCGATTGGGATCGACTGCGTGGATGTCACCGTCTCCGGCGGGTAGCCGCTTGCGTCGACCAGGATCAATCCCACCACGCGGTCAGGCATCGCCGCGGCGGCCGACCACGCGATCTGCCCGCCGAGCGAATTGCCGGCCAGCACGAAGCGCCGCACGCCCAGCTTGTCCATCATGGCGCGCACGAACAGCACATAGGTTTCGGTCGAGTAGTCGTTCTGGCGGTTCGGCCCGGTCAGCCCGAAGCCGGGCAGGTCAAAGCGGATCACCCGGCGCTTGTCGCGCAGGGCCTGGGCCCAGCCGTCCCAGGTGTGCAGGCTGGCTGAAGTGCCGTGCAGCAGGACGATGGGGGCCGGGTCGTCGTGCGGCCCTTCGTCGCGGAAATGAACCTGCTGTGCGTTCACCTCCATAAAGCGTGACGGGGGCCGGGCCCAGCGCACTTTCAGCTCGTCCACCGGCTGGTCGGGCGCCCAGGACATCACCAGGCCAACCAGTCCAAAGAAGACGGCGCCGGCGAGTACCAGGAGCAGGGCGCGGACCCAGAGTCTGTTCATGGCGCACTGTAACCGCCCCGGAACTGGCCGCTTTTTGCGTCCAAACAACGAATTGGTCACCGCACCGGCCCAAAAACCGTCTTTGTCGCGGTCCTGACTTCCACAATTTGCTGCAGCGCGCAAAATCCAGTCCAGCCAACGTCCAACGACAGGCACGGAGCCCGCCAGAGATTGCACCGGAGTGACATGCAGTACATCCAAGACTTATTCGATCCCGGCAGTGTCGTCGCCGCCTGCCTGAGTCCCGGGGCGCTCGGCCAGTTCGAGCCGGTGCTGCGCCGCCTGCTGGCCGGCCAGCAACTGTTCGTGAAGCAGCCGGACGGCACCTACCGGCCCAAGGGTTCGCAGCTCGGCTTGCCACGTTCCTTCGAATTCGCCGACCTGCAGGCGCCGGCCCTGCGCAACGCCGGCTGCTGAGGCCGCCCGCCGACGAAACGGCGGTCATGTGGCGAGCGGCAAAAGCTCCCTGAACCCCGTCGCCTCGTCCAGTTCGCGCCGGAACTCCCAGCCGGGCAGCAGCGCGATCACCACCTCCGCCGTCGTGCGCACGATGCAGCCCGGCAGAATGTGCCCGCCTTTGACGGTGCCGTTCGAATCGGCCACGCTGCCATGCAGGTGCGCGCCGCTGGTGCTGAGCGTGCCCGAAAGCATCAACAGCTCCAGCGGCCCGCTGACTTCGCTGCCGCCCGACTTGTCGGCGTAGCGCAGCACCGCATGCGACAGGCTGCCGACCGCCGAAACGATGCAGGCGGCGGCGATGCCGTGCTGCCGGCCCAATTGCGCGAACACCGCCTCCAGCGACGCGCGCAAGTCGTCGCCCGGCGCCAGCCGCAGCACGTGAACCTGCATCAATAGCCCAGCGGCCGCACGCCGATCAGTGGCCCGTGCAGCAGAAGCGCGAACACGGACCACGCCACCAGGCCGGCAGCCACGGTGAGCGAGGTGCCGACGGCATTGCCGGGCGGGTAGACCGTGTTGTTGGCGCTGTCGCGCTGGCGCGCCGCGCGAAAGCCCAGCACCGCCCAGGCGAGGAAAGCGCCGAACAGCACCACGTCCGCGGCGACGCCATTGGACAGCAGGTGCGCGATCGACCAGGTCTTGACCGACAGCATCATTGGATGATGAAGCTTCGCCTTGAACCAGTTACGCGGAATGTAGGCGGCGACGAAGAGGATCATCGCCAGCACCATCAGCAGCGCCGTCACATGCATCATCCAGCGCGGCGCCGAGTACAGCACCAGCGTGTCCTGGCGCGCCATGCGAAACCCGATCACCAGCACGATGAAGCTGAGGATGGACACCACGGTGTAGGCGCCTTTCCAGGGCAGCGCGCCCATCCTGGCGATCATGGCGGTGCGCCAGCCGTCGGCGAAGATGCGCGTGGAGTGCACGCCCAGGAACAGGACGAGACCGAGGATCAGTATCAGCATGGCAATCAGCCCCTAGTTTGCGTGCTGCGATTATGCGGCGACGCCGCCTGTACGATACTTGCAGCATGAACTGGAGCGACAACTTCTCTACGCTCTTCGAGCTGCTGCCCATCGGCGCCTACCGCACCGATGCGGGCAGCCGCCAGGTGCGCGCCAACCGCGCCATGGTGCGCATCTTCGGCTTCGAGACCGAGGAAGAGATGCTGGCCACCAACAAGTCGAGCGCCGAAGGCTGGTACGCACAGCCCAGCCGCCGTGCCGAGTTCCGTGCGCTGCTGGAAGCGCAAGGCTCGGTGCGCGAGTTCGAGTCCGAAATGCGCCGCCATGGCAACGGCGAAACTTTCTGGATCAGCGAGAACGCGCACGTGGTGCGCAACGCCGACGGCACGGTGCTGTACCACGAAGGCACTGTCGAGGACATCACTGTACGCAAACGAGCCCAGCAGGCGCTGCAGCTCACCCTGGACAACTCCGGCCGCGGCATCGCGCAGATCGACGCCAGCGGCGTCGTGGTGCTGTACAACCAGCGCCTGCTGGAACTGCTGGACTTGCCCGCGGAAATGCTGGCGGCGCGGCCGCACATGCGCGAGATCCTCCGCTTCCAGGAGAAGCGCGGCGACTTCGGGCTCAACCAGGAATTTCTGAGCGACGACGCCAAGGCGTCGTTCGCCACTGACGATGCTTCGGCCGCCGCGGGCGCCGGGCTGGACATCGCAGGCCGCTACCTGCGCCGCACCCGCGCCGGCCGGGTGATCGAAGTCGCGACGCAGTTGCTGCCCGACGGCGGCCTGGTGCGCACCTATTCGGACGTCACCGACTACGTCGCGGCGCAGCAGGAGCTGGCCGAGAAGTCGCGCGCCCTGCAGATCACGCTGGAGTGCATGAGCCAGGGCCTCGTCACCATGGATTCGGATGAGCGCGTAGTGATGTGGAACCGCCGCTTCCTGGAGCTGTCGGGTTTCACCGATGCCCTGCTGGTCACGCGCCCGACCCTTCACCACCTGCTGGAACTGCAGATCGCCCGGGGCGATTTCGGCCCCGATTTCAAGCTGGTGGACCCGGCCGCGCGCAGCTACGTGTCGCAGAACGTGTCGCCGGTGCGCGGCCCGGAAAGCTACATGCGCCGAACGCCTGGGGGCCTCACGCTGGAAGTGCGAACCCAGCCGTTGCCCGACGGCGGCGTGGTGCGCACTTTGACCGACATGACGGCCTATGCAGCGGCGCAAGAGGCGCTGGCGCGAAAGGAGGCGCAGCTGCGCGCGCTGGTGAGCAACCTGCCGGACCGGATCTGGCTGAAGGACGCGGACGGCCGCTTCCTGTTGTTCAACCCGGCCTACCGCCGCCGCTTCGGCCTGCGCGAGGAAGACGTCGTCGGCAAGACCAGCCATGAAGTCTTTGGCCCCGAAATCGGCGCGCACCACCGCAAGAGCGATCTCGTCGCCATGGCGATGGACCGGCCGCTGGAATACGAGGACCGCATCGCCGACCCGCCGCCCGGCACCTTCCATCATGCGGAGATCGTCAAGGTGGCGATGCGCGACGAGGCGGGCAATTGCATCGGCATGCTGGGGATCGCGCGCGACATCACCGTGCGCAAGGAAGCACAGGCCGCGCTTGTCGCCGCCAAGGAAGCGGCCGAGGCCGGCGAGCGGGCCAAGGCGGAGTTCCTGGCCAACATGAGCCACGAGATCCGCACGCCGATGAACGCCGTCATCGGCATGAGCGACCTGCTGCTGGACAGCCCGCTCTCGTCGCAGCAAAAGGAATTCGCCGAATCGATCCGATCCAGCGGCGATGCGCTGCTCAGCCTGATCAACGACATCCTGGATTTTTCCAAGATCGAGTCGGGCCACCTGACGCTGGAGCACGTGCCCGTCAATTTGGCCGACTGCGTGGAAAGCGCGCTCGACCTCGCCAGCGGCCCGGCGTCGTCGAAGTCGCTCGACCTGCTGTACTGGATCGAGGACGACGTGCCCCGCCTGGTACTGGGCGATGTCACGCGGCTGCGCCAGGTGTTCACCAATCTCGTCAGCAACGCGGTGAAGTTCACCAGCCAGGGCGAGGTGGTGGTGAGGCTGTCGCGCCGCCTGCCCGACAACGGCCCGCCGGTGCTGCACGCTTCGGTGCGCGACACCGGCATCGGCATCCCAGTCGATGGCTTGGACCGCCTGTTCCAGGTGTTCAGCCAGGTCGACACCTCCACCACGCGCAAGTTCGGCGGCACCGGCCTCGGCCTGGCCATCTGCCGCCGGCTGGTCGAGCTGATGGGCGGGCGCATCTGGGTCGAATCGGTCGACGGCCAGGGCTCCGACTTCCAGTTCGAGTTGCCGATCCAGACGCCGCCCGGGCCCAGCCCCTATGTCAGCCGGCGCCCGGCCAACCTGGTGGGCAAGCGCCTGCTGGTGGTGGACGACAACGCCACCAACCGGCAGATCCTCACCTTGCAGACGCGCGGCTGGGGCCTGCAAACGCAAGCCGCCGCATCGGGCGCGCAGGCGCTGGAGTGGATCGACGCCGGC
>JBDSWB010000123.1:0-4822 GCA_039926915.1 Ramlibacter sp. | reverse complement strand
CCGCCGATGAACCTGATGAAGAACGCGCCCGGTGGGCGCCCCGGATCGATCATGGGCATCCGCCCCGAACACCTGGACATCGGCAATGAAGGCTGGGAAGCCACCGTCGTCACCTGCGAACTGCTGGGCGCCGAACGCCTCGTCTACGCCACCGTGGGCGGCGAGCAGCTCATCGTGCGCACCGAAGAACACGATGCCGCGCCCTCAGCCGGAAGCACCATCCGGATCACTCCTCGGCAGGATCGCGTTCACTGGTTCAATGTGGACACCGGCAAGCGGCTTTGAACATGGAACCGTGGCCATACCCGCGCTGGATAGCGCACCGCGGCGCCGGCAAGCTGGCGCCGGAGAATACCCTCGCGGCGTTTCGCCTGGGAGCGCAGCACGGCTACCGCATGTTCGAGTGCGATGCCAAGCTGGCCGCCGATGGCGTGCCCTTCCTGCTGCATGACAGCACGCTCAGCCGGACGACCAACGGCGCTGAGATCTTCGGTCCCGCACCGAGCGAGGCGGCGGGCGACCATCCGTGGAGTGAACTCGCGCGCCTGGACGCCGGCAGCTGGCACTCGCGAGCGCAGGCCGGCGAGCCGATTCCCACGCTGGAAAACATTTCGCGGTTCTGCATGGCGAATGGCTACCTGCTCAACATTGAGATCAAGCCCACCCCTGGCGCCGAACGCGTGACGGGCGAAGTGGTCGCGCGCCATGCGGACCGACTCTGGAACAACGCGCCAATTCCGCCGCTGCTGACATCCTTCCGGCCGGAGGCGCTGGAAGGCGCGATGGCGACGGCTGCGAACCTGCCGCGCGGGCTGTTGCTCGACACACTCTGGAAAGGCTGGCTCGAGACGGCGCTGTCGCTGGACTGCGTGGCCATCGTCTGCAACCATGCGCTGTGGGACAAGAGCAGCGTTACCCAGGCCAAGGGCGCGGGCTTCCGGTGCCTGAGCTACACGGTCAACGACGAGTGGGCCGCGAAACGCCTGATCGACCTGGGCACTGACGGCATCATCACAGACCGTGTGGATCTGTTCCCTCCAACCTGATACTTACCTGAGGTCGCCGGCCAGGGAGGCAAGAGTCTCCGGCACGATCGTCACGTGCGCCGGGTAGTTGCGGTGCATCGTCTAACTGGATGCCCCAAACGCGACGAATTGACTATGACTATAGAGCTATTAGACTCGATAGCTCAGTGTTAGCGCGGCCGAATCGTGCTGGAAGTCAAGCCGTCATTACGTTATAGTAAATGCATTACGCATTGGTAAATCACAGGAGAGCCCATGGCCGCCGTCATGAAAGCCAGCGCGCTGCCCGCGCCGCCCCCGATCCACCAGCTTCACCACTTCGCCTACCGGGCGAAGGATGCCGAGGAAACCCGGCACTTCTACGAAGACATCCTGGGCCTTCCGCTGTACCACATCATCCAAAGTGACCATGTGCCCAGCACCGGTGAATACTGCCCCTACACGCACTTCTTCTTTCGCCTGCAGGATGGCTCGTTCATTGCGTTCTTCGACCTCGGCAATGACGAAGCGGCGCTGCCCTCGCCGAACACCCCGCTGTGGGTGAACCACATTTCGTTCCGGGTGGACTCGCAACAGGCCCTGCTGGACATGAAGGCGCGGCTCGAAGCGAACGGCATCGAGGTGTTGGGCGTCACCGATCACCACATCTTCCACAGCATCTATTTCTTCGACCCGAACGGCGTGCGCCTCGAACTCACTGCCCAGCTGGCGGACGAATTCCAGATGCTGCAGGAAAGCAAGACCGCCCACGCGCGCCTCAATGAATGGACCGCCCGCAAGGAGCAATGGCGCAGGGACCGCGTCGCCGGCACGGCCAACGAGCCGCTCAAGCCCGAGAAGAACGACCGGCCAGAGGTCAGCACCAGGAAGTAACCGAGGCCATCGAGGAGACGAGATGCCGGCCAGCTACGCCGAAACGGCCCTGCCCAACGGTTACGAGTTCACGCAGGGCAGCGGCTACGTGCTTCCCGAATACCCCTTCGTCGAGCCGCCCGAGGTTCGATCCGGCGAGGTCAGTCGCCACCCGATCGTGATCGTCGGCGGCGGCCTGGCGGGACTCACCTTGGCCTGCTCACTGGCGCACTACGGCGTGCGGGCTTTGCTGTTGGACGAAGACAACACCGTCGGCGTCAAGGGGGCCTCTTCGCGCGGCATCTGCTACACACAGAAATCGCTGGAGATCTTCGAGCGCCTGGGCATTTACGCCCGCATTGCGGCCAAGGGCATCCAGTGGAGCGTGGGGCGCACGTTTGCCGGCAATGACGAGGTCTACTCGTTCGACCTGCGCCAGCAAAGCGCCTATAACCTGTCCAGCCAGCCGCCCTTCATCAACATCCAGCAGTTCTACATCGAGGGCTACCTGGTCGAGCGGATTCACGAACTCGGCCACGTCGAGTTGCGCTGGTGCAGCCGCGTGACGGCCTTCGAGCAGGACAACGAGTTCGCCACACTGACGGTCACGACCCCAGCCGGGGACTACCGGATGCGCGCCGACCACGTGATCGACGCGACAGGTTCACGCAGCCCGCTGCGCAGTTGGGCTGGGGCTTCGGTCACAGCAAATAAGGGCGACGACCGCTGGTGCATCGCGGATGTGCGGTTCACCAAGCATCCGCCGGTGGAGCGACACACCTGGATCGAGGCGCCCTTCAATGAAAACCGTGCAGTCTGGCAACACCTGATGGGCGACAACGTCTGGCGCATTGACTACCAGATGCCCCCGGACGCCGACCCCGAGTACGTCAGCCGGGAGGACGTGGTGCGCGCCCGGCTGGCCCGGCAGTTCGGTACGGACTGCGAAGTCGAAGTCGTCTGGGTCGGCCCCTATGCCTATCGCAGCGAATGCATCGACCGCATGCGCCATGGCCGGGTCTTCTTCATGGGGGACGCGGCCAAGGTGGTGAGCCCCTTCGGTGCCCGCGGCGGCAACACCGGCGTGGCGGACGCCGACAACCTGGGCTGGAAACTGGCGGCCGTGATGAAAGGCCGGGCCGCGCCCGCCCTGCTGGACAGTTACCACGATGAACGGCACGAGGCGGCCCTGCAGAACGTGAAAGTGACCAACCGCACAGCGCGTTTCCTGCGCCCGGCGGCCGGCATTGAAAAGACCTTTCGTGACGCGGCTCTCGGGCTGGCCAGGCAGTACGTGTTCGCCCGCCAGCTGGTCAACACTGGCCGCATGGCGATCGCCAATCCGTATACCGCCTCCAGCGCCTGCGATGGCACTGGCGGGCTGCCGGTTCAGAATGTCGGCTTTCACTGGGCCGACGGCACCCGCGGCACGGTAAATGACCTGCTTCGCTGGGCGGATGGACGCCTGTTGCTGCTTCTCTTCGGCGACACCCGGCCCGGATCGCTCGAGCGCCTGCGAGCCCTCTACCGGACGGCGCCCTTGCGCTGCGTGCAGGTGCTCGGCACCGGCGGGCCCGCCCGCGTTCGCGAACATGTGCGCGACCCGCACGGCCACCTGCAAGGCGCATGTCACGTCTTCGGCCACGCCTGGGCTCTCGTGCGCCCCGACAGTTATCTAGCCGCCACTGGGGAGTCCATCGATGCCCACTTGGTGCGCGCGGTGGCCAAGGCGTTGGGCGCCGCCGGAGACGACGCATGATGAAAACCGCCCTTCACCTTCAGGATGCCGACGGCTTCTATGAAGTCTTGCTCGACGCCCACCATGGCCTTTCCAGGGACGAGTCCGAGCTGCTCAACGCGCGCCTGATCCTGCTGCTGGCCAATCAGGTGGGCGACGCCAAAGTGCTCAAGGAGTGCATGGACGCGGCCGCCCGGATGCCCAAGTAAAATCGGGCTTTCCCCACCCGGTCATCCAACGGCACCCGCGGGTGCCGTTTTTCGTTATCTATGAGCGACAACACGCCACTGCAACCCGGACTGGGCAGCCTGTCCAAGTCCTTCGAGCCCGCCGCCATCGAGGCCCGTTGGGGACCGCTTTGGGAAGACAAAGGCTACGCGAAGGCGGGCTACCGCGGGACCGGCGAGCCCCACGAAGGCGAGCCTGCTTTTTCCATCCAGCTGCCGCCGCCCAACGTCACCGGCACGCTGCACATGGGTCATGCGTTCAACCAGACGATCATGGACAGCCTGACCCGCTATCACCGCATGCGCGGCTTCAATACGCTGTGGGTGCCCGGCACCGACCACGCGGGCATCGCGACGCAGATCGTGGTGGAGCGACAGTTGCAGGAGCAGGGTCAGTCGAGGCACGACCTGGGCCGCAAGAACTTCGTGGCCAGGGTATGGGAGTGGCGCGAGAAGTCGGGCAAGACCATCACCACGCAGATGCGCCGCATGGGCGACAGCGTGGACTGGTCGCACGAATACTTCACGATGGATGACGACCTTTCGCAGATCGTCACGCAGACCTTTGTCCAGCTGTACGAGCAAGGCCTGATCTACCGCGGCAAGCGCCTGGTCAACTGGGACCCGGAACTCAAGACCGCCGTCAGCGACCTGGAAGTCACCAGTGAGGAAGAAGACGGATTCCTCTGGCACATCAGCTACCCGCTGGTGGATGGATCCGGCGCGCTGGTGGTGGCCACAACCCGGCCCGAGACGATGCTCGGCGACGTCGCGGTGATGGTCCATCCCGAAGACGAGCGCTACCGGCACCTGGTGGGAATGCAGGTGAAGCTGCCCCTGTCGGGCGATACGCCTGCGGCTTGGCGCGCCATCCCCATCATCGCGGACGACTACGTCGACCCGGAATTCGGCACCGGCGTGGTGAAGGTCACGCCCGCCCACGACGCCAACGACTACGCCGTCGGCCAGCGGCACCAGCT
>JBDSWB010000122.1:0-16880 GCA_039926915.1 Ramlibacter sp. | reverse complement strand
ACCACCGATCCCCAGAAGGTGCCGGTCACCGTGCTGTCGCGCTGCCTGCAGTTCAACCTGCGCCCCATGGCGCCCGAAACCATGCAGGAGCACATGGTGCGCGTGCTCCACTCCGAAGGTATCGCGGCCAACCCGCAGGCGTTGCGACTGCTGGCCCGGGCCGCCCGCGGCTCGATGCGCGACGCGCTTTCGCTGGCCGATCAGGCGATCGCCTTCGGAGGCGGCAAGCTCGAAGAGGCAGCTGTGCGCCAGATGCTGGGCAGCGTCGACCGCGGCCATGTGATGCGGCTGATCGAGGCGCTGGCGCAAGGCGACGGCAAGATCGTGGTGGACGTTTCTGACGGCCTGCGCACGCTGGGCCTGAGCGCCGCGTCGACGCTGGAAGAGATGAGCGCGGTGTTGCAACGCATGGCCGTGATCCAGGCCGTGCCGTCCGCGGCCGACGATGGCGACAGCGAAACCGCAGCCATTGCGCGACTGGCCGAACTGATGCCCGCCGACGAGACCCAACTGCTCTACAGCATGTGCCTGCACGGCCGCGCGGAGCTTGGACTGGCGCCCGATGAATACGCTGGCCTGACGATGGTGCTGTTGCGGCTGCTGGCATTCAAGCCGCGATCCGAGCGGGCTCCAGGCGAGCGGGCTCCAGGCGAGCGGGCGGAAAAAAAAACTCAGGATGACGGGGTCCGCGGTGCCGTCCGCTTGGCGCCGGCCCCGCCACGCACCGCGGTGCCTGCTGTCGGCGCACCGCCAGGGCGTGTGCTCCCGGTGGTGGAGCCGCCCGTGCCGCGGCCACCCCAAAGACCGGATGCCGCGCCCGCGGCCGAAGGGCGTCCTGCCGGCGACGTGGTGGGCGTACCGGTGCGCTTGCAGCCGGAATCGGCGCGCGATGCGGTCACGGCTGCCGCTGCCGCGTTGGTGACCACGCCCGAAGGCGATTTCTGGCACGGCGTGGTGGCCCAGCTCGTGGCGCGGGAGGCGGTCATGGCCCTGGTGCGGGAACTGGCATTGCAATCCCAATTGGTGGGCCGCGACGAAGGCCACTGGATGCTCAGGGTCGAGCGCGAATCCCTCAACCAGCCCGCCAGCCGCGACCGCCTGAAAACTGCGCTGCATGCAGCGGGCCACGCCGTGAACCTGAGTGTCGAAGTGGGCACCATCACGGACAGCCCGGCTCGCCGCATCGCCACCGCCGCGGCAGAAAGGCAGCGGGCGGCGGAGGAAATCATCCACAACGATCCCTTCGTACAGTCGATGATGCGCGAGTTTGGCGCGAAAATCGTCCCCGGAAGCATCAAGCCCACCCATTGACCTCGCGGACGGCCCCGGCCGTTCCCACCGAATACAGAAAAGGATCTCCCATGTTCAACAAAGGACAGCTCGCCGGCCTCATGAAACAGGCACAGGCCATGCAGGACAACCTGAAGAAAGCCCGGGACGAACTGGCCTTCATCGAGGTGAGCGGCGAATCGGGGGCCGGCCTGGTGAAAGTCACCATGACCTGCAAGCACGAGGTGAAGCGCGTCACCATCGACCCGAGCTTGCTGGCCGACGACAAGGACATGCTGGAAGACCTGGTCGCCGCCGCCTTCAACGCGGCCGTGCGCAAGGCCGAAGAGACTTCGCAGGAGAAGCTGGGCAAGCTCACGGCCGGCATGCCGGGGTTGCCGGGCGGGATGAAGCTCCCGTTCTGAAGGCGTTGCGTTGGCCGATACCAGTACCCTCAACGCGCTGATCGAAGCCCTGCGCCGCCTGCCGGGCGTGGGCGTGAAGTCGGCGTCGCGAATGGCCTTCCACCTGCTGCAGCACGACCGGCCGGGCGCCCAGGTGCTGGCCCAGGCGCTGCAGCAGGCAGCCACGCTGGTACGACACTGCACCCTCTGCCACACCTTTACCGAAAACGAGGTTTGTGCGACCTGCCAGGACCCGCGGCGCGATCGCAGCAAGCTGTGCGTGGTGGAGACCCCCGCCGATCAGGCTGCTGTCGAGCGCACTGCCGCGTTTCGAGGCCTCTACTTCGTGCTGATGGGTAAGCTGAGCCCGCTCGACGGCATCGGGCCCAAGGACATCGGCCTGGCCAAACTCTTTGCGCGCGCCATGGACGGGGAGGTTCAGGAAGTGATTCTCGCCACCAATTTCACCGCCGAAGGCGAGGCCACGGCCCATGTGATCTCCGAGGCGCTGAAGGCGCGCGGGCTGAATGTCACGCGGCTGGCGCGGGGCGTTCCGGCGGGTAGCGAACTCGAATACGTGGATCTGGGGACCATCGCGCACGCTCTGGTCGACAGGCGGTAAGGGGATGTCGATGCAAATTGTGCGGTTTACCGTGGCCTACTGGTGTGTTTTCATCGCGGTGCTGCTGCCGCTGGCCTGCGCGTGGCTGGCCAAGTCCAGGGGCTTCGAGCGGCCGCGCAAGGAAGGCGGCTACGACAACCGCGATCCCCGCGTGTGGCTGGCCGGCCAGACCGACTGGCGGGCACGCGCCAACGCAGCGCAGGCCAACAGCTTCGAGGCGCTGCCGTTCTTCATCGGCGCGGTCATCATCGCCCATCAGCTCGGTGCGGCGCAGACGCGCGTCGACATCCTCGCAGTGCTGTTCGTCACCTTGAGGATCATTTACATCGCCATGTACGTGGCGGGCCTGGCCACCGCCCGTTCAACGTTCTGGACACTGGCGCTGCTGGTGAATGCAGGCATTCTGTTCGCCGGATACCGCTGAGATCCTTTCCGGCGCGGCGCCTGTGCGCTTTCGGCGGGCAGCGGAGTAAATAACTTACGTGGAAACCCGCACGGGATGTTCCCAATGCGGTGCAGCATTTCCGTGATTAACCTCGATGCGAGCAAGAGAGGATTCGCATGAAAAAAATTGCCATCACCCGGCGCACTTTCGCGTCGGCGCTGTCGCTGGTCGCCGCGTCGATCGCCGCGCCGTCGCTGCGCGCGCAAAACAAGCTCGAGAAAAACAAGGTCTCGATCGCGGTCGGCGGCAAGGCCGCCTTCTATTACCTGCCCCTGACGATTTCGGAGCAACTGGGTTACTTCAAGGCCGAAGGGCTGGATGTCGAAATCTCCGACTTCGCCGGTGGCGCGCGCGCCCTGCAGGCGCTGGTGGGCGGGTCGTCCGACATCGTGAGCGGCGCGTACGAGCACACGATCAACATGCAGAGCAAGAACCAGCACATCCAGGCCTTCGTGCTGCAAGGCCGGGCGCCGCAGATTGCCTTGGGCGTGTCCACCAAGGCCATGCCCAACTACAAGTCGCTGGCCGACCTGCGCGGCAAGAAGATCGGCGTATCCGCCCCGGGCTCGTCGACCAACATGGTGGCGAACCTGGTGCTGTCGCGCGCGGGCATCAAGGCGAGCGAGGTGAGTTATGTCGGCGTCGGAACGTCGGCCGGTGCGCTGGCTGCGCTGCGGTCCGGCCAGATCGACGCCATGAGCAACACCGACCCGGTGATGACCATGCTCGAGCAGAAGGGCGATGTGAAGATCATCAGCGATACGCGCACCCTCAAGGGCACGCTGGACGTGTTTGGCGGGCCGATGCCGGCCGCCTGCTTTTACACACATGTCGAATTCATCGAGAAGAACCCCAACACCTGCCAGGCGCTGGCCAATGCCATCGTGCACGGTCTGAAGTGGCTACAGACGGCCGGCCCAAGCGACATCATCAAGACGGTACCGGAAGGCTACCTGCTGGGCGACCGGGCGCTGTACCTCGCCTCATTCAACAAGGTGCGCGAGGCAATCTCGCTGGATGGCATCCTCCCCGAGGAAGGCGCCCGGACGGCGTTGAAGGCTCTCGCGAGTTTTGAGCCTTCGGTCAAGGCCGACAAGATAGAACTGGCCAAAACCTACACCAACGAGTTTGCGCGCCGGGCTAAGGAAAAGTTCAAGGCGTGACGCGTCTCGCGCTGGAACTCAACGACATCAGCGTCACGTTCCACTCGCCGGACGAGCCGGCGCAGCGGTACACGGCGGTGGCGGCTACCACGCTGCACATCCGCGAAGGCGAATTCGTGTCGGTGGTCGGGCCCACCGGCTGCGGCAAGTCGACGCTGCTCAACATCGGCGCCGGCCTGCTGGATGCCTCCTCGGGCGAGGTGAAGGTCTTCGGTGAGCAGCTCGTGGGTATCAACCGGCGAGCCGGCTACATGTTCCAGACCGAGGCCCTGATGCCGTGGCGCAGCGCCATCGATAACGTGATGGTGGGCTTGCAGTACCGGGGCGTGCCCGACGACCAGGCCCGTGCCCAGGCGCAGGCGTGGCTGGAGCGGGTGGGGCTGGGCGACTTCGGCGACCGCTACCCTCACCAGCTCTCCGGCGGCATGCGCAAGCGCACGGCGCTGGCTCAAGTGCTGGCGCTGGACCCGGACATCATCCTGATGGACGAACCCTTCAGTGCGCTCGACATCCAGACCCGCCAGCTCATGGAAAACGAGGTGCTGGACCTCTGGGCCGCGAGTAAGAAGGCGGTGCTGTTCATCACGCACGACCTGGACGAGGCGATCGCGATGAGCGATCGCGTGGTCGTGCTGTCCGCCGGGCCGGCCACTCGTCCGATTGGCGAGTTCCAGATCGACTTGCCGCGCCCGCGCGATGTGGCCGAAGTGCGTACGCAACCGCGCTTCGTCGAACTGCATACGCAGATCTGGAGCGTGCTGCGCGACGAAGTCCTCAAGGGCTACGCGCAGCAGCTGAAGAAGGCGGCCTGATCATGTGGGCTGCAATCAAGCCGTCCAGCAAGACCCTGCGTTACTGGCAGGTGGGTATGCTCGTCGCGTTCCTGCTGGCTTGGCAGCTGGTGTCGCGCAACGAACAATACGCCTTCTTCCTGGGCGAGCCGGTCAAGGTGGCGGGACGGATCTGGTCCTGGTTCATGCCCTTCGCGTTTGAGCCCACCTCGCTGTTTCCCGATGGCGTGCCGGGTCGCGCCGATATCTACCAGCACCTCGGCATCACGCTGCTGGAGACCGTGCTGGCGTTCGTCATCGGCACCGCGCTCGGGCTGGTAACGGGGCTGTGGCTGGCGCTCGCGCCCACCGCAAGCGCCATCCTGGATCCGTACATCAAGGCGGCCAATTCGATGCCGCGCGTCATCCTGGCACCGATCTTCGCGATGTGGTTCGGCCTGGGCATCTGGAGCAAGGTGGCGCTGGCGGTGACGCTGGTGTTCTTCATCGTCTTCTTCAACGTCTACCAGGGCGTAAAGGAAGTGAGCCCCGTGGTGTTGGCCAATGCCCGCATGCTGGGCGCGAACCAGAAGCAGTTGCTGCGGACGGTCTACCTGCCGAGCGCGACCAGCTGGGTCTTCTCGAGTCTGCACACTTCTGTGGGCCTGGCCTTCGTTGGCGCCGTGGTGGGCGAATACCTCGGTTCGGCCCGGGGGGTGGGCTACCTGATCCTGCAGGCCGAGGGCACGTTCGACGTGAACACGGTCTTCGCGGGGATCGCGGTACTCACCGCGTTTGCCCTGGTGCTCGATGGGTTGGTCGGTCGGATCGAAAAGCGGCTCATGAAGTGGCAGCCGCGCCTGGGCGAGACAGAGAAGCTCTGAAGAGGCCGCGCGGACGCTTCAGGCGGTGGTAACCCATTTTGTTGCCGCTGGACGAATCGCTCAGCGGCGCAATGGCTTGGCGGTGCGTTTGGCGGTGGGACGCGCCGCAGGCTTGGCGCTGTGGACGGACGCCTTCGCGCTCCTTACGGGACCCGTGTGGACTGGGAGAAACACCACCACCTGCTGGCCTACTTTGAACGCCGCAGTGGCGTTCACGCTGTTCCATTCGGCCACCTGGGCGGGGCTCAGCCGGTAACGCTTCGCGACGGAAGCGACGGTGTCGTGCTTTCCGGCCTTCACGGTGGCGCGGCGGGTGACGTTCTCGGGCTGGAGGTTCAGCTGCCCGTTGTCCGCGACGTGGCTCGTGACGTCCGCCTGCATCTTGGAAGAGCGGGGCACGATCAGCACCGAGCCCGCCTTGATAAGCATCCGCGGTGGGATGGGGTTGACGCTGCGCAGGTCGGACTCGTTCATGCCGATGCGTTTTGCCGCCTCGGACACACTCATCGTTGCCGGGGCGCTCCAGGCGGTCCAGCTCGCGTATTGTCCGGCCGCGTGTGCTTCGAAGTTACGCTGGAACACAGTGGCGTTGTTCCAGGGCAGCAGGATTTCGGGCGTGCCTGCAGCAAGGATCACCGGACGGTTCATGGAAGGGTTCAGGGCCTTGAAGTCGTCGATCGACACGTCCGCCAGCCGCGCGGCGAGCTGGACGTCGATGTCGCGCGTGACGGTGACGGTCTGGAAGTAGGGATGGTTCTCGATCAGCGGCAGTTCCGTGCGGAAAGCGTCAGGGCCGGCGACGATGTTCTTGACGGCCTGGAGCTTCGGTACGTAGAAGCGTGTCTCGTTCGGCATGTTCAGGTCGACGTACGTTGTGCCAAGGCCACTCTTCTGGTTGCGCGCGATGGCGCGGCCGACGCTGCCTTCGCCCCAGTTGTAGGCGGCAAGCGCCAGGTGCCAGTCGCCGAACATGCCGTGCAGCTTCTGCAGGTAGTCCAGGGCGGCCCGGGTGGAGGCCAGCACGTCGCGACGGTCGTCGCGGAAGACGTTCTGCTTCAATTCGAAATACTGCCCGGTGGCGGGCATGAACTGCCACATGCCGGCGGCCCGGGCGCTGGAAACGGCCTGCGGGTTGAACGCGCTCTCGATGAACGGGAGCAGCGCCAGCTCGGTCGGCATGTTGCGCCGCTCCAGTTCCTCGACGACATGAAACAGGTACTTGCGCGAGCGCTCGGTCATGCGCTGGATGTACTCGGGGCGGCTCGCATACCACTGCTCCTGCTGGCGGACGAGGTCGCTGTCCAGGTTGGGCATCGCGAAGCCGCGACGGATACGTTCCCACAGGTCCGCCGGTGGCTGCAACTGGGCGACGCCACGCGATGCGGCCTGGGACGCGGTGATCGGCTGCAATGGGCCGCCAGGAATGGCCGTGGCGGCGGCGACGGCGGCGGCAGGCCGGGAAGGGGCGGGGGAGGCCACCGGATCGGCGGGCGGTGGCGTGGCGCAACCTGCCAGCAGAAGGAGGATGGAAAGACCGGTAGCGTAAAACAACTTCATTTGTACTCGTTTTTCCAATGGTGGACGGGGCGTGAAGGCCGCTCGTCCTCGGGGCACTGCGCCCGCTCGGCCCCAGTGTCTCCGCAGGGCCGACTGTAGTTGATCAGTTCGAGGATAGCGGGTTCCGCGGCCTGTCCGAGCTTTGCAATCGATTCGATGTGTATTCAAATTCCACCGTGACTAGAATCGCCTTCAGGTGCAGTTCGTCGCGCTGCAGGCAAGTCTCGGAAGGCCCGTCAGCGGAATCAAATTCATGAGCGACCAGATTATAGGAATGCAGCAGTGGTTCGAAACCCCGCCTGGCCGCTACTTGCTCGCCTGGGAGCGGGCGGAATTCGACCGTGCCGTCGCTGACATCTTCGGGTATCACGCGCTGCAGTTGGGATTGCCGGAGCTTGATGCGCTTCAGGCCAACCGCATGCCGCACAAATGGCTGGCTCTCCGGGAGCCTTGCCCGCCGGATGCGGCTCTGCCCAAAACTTCGATGGTCACCGACTTCTCCGCGCTGCCGTTTCAGGAGAACAGCCTGGACCTGGTGGTGCTGCCCCATTCGCTCGAGTTGAACACTGACCCGCACGCCACCTTGCGCGAGGTCGAACGGGTGCTGGTTCCTGAAGGCAAGGTCGTGATCTGCTGCCTGAATCCTGCCAGCCTGTGGGGTCTGCGCCAGCGACGGGCCCACCTGTATCGCCGGTTGGGCTTCGGCGAGCTCTTCCTGCCCGACGCGGGAGACTTCATTGGCTACTGGCGCTTGCGCGACTGGCTCAGGCTGCTGAGCTTCGAGGTCGAGTCCGGCAGCTTCGGCTGCTATCGGCCGGCGATGAAGAGCGAGAAGTGGCTGGACCGCTACGACTGGATCGACGGCGTCGGCGAACGCTGGTGGCCGATCTTCGGCGCGGTCTACTTCCTGGTGGCGGTGAAACGCGTTCGCGGCATCAAGCTGATCGGACCGGCGTGGAAGCCTTCTGCCGGCATCGCCACCGCTCCAGTGCCCCTGGCCAATCGCGGCCACCCCACCTACCTGGAAGAACCCCCTTTGATGAAAGCCAATCCGTGAACCCGGTCGTGATCTATACGGACGGTGCCTGCAAGGGCAACCCCGGGCCCGGCGGTTGGGGCGTGCTTCTGAATTCCAGCGGCACCGAAAAGGAACTGTTCGGCGGCGAAAAACTCACAACCAATAACCGCATGGAATTGATGGCCGTCATCCAGGCCCTGCGGGCGCTCAAGCGGCCCTGCGCCGTCACGCTGAACGTGGACAGCCAGTACGTGCTCAAGGGCATGACCGAATGGATCGCGGGGTGGAAGGCCAAGGGCTGGCGCACGGCCAGTAAGCAGCCAGTGAAGAACGTTGAGCTCTGGCAGGCGCTCGACGAGCTGGTGAATCGAAGCGGTCACGCCATTGAGTGGAAGTGGGTGCGCGGACACACCGGAGACCCGGGCAACGAGCGGGCGGACGTGCTGGCCAACCTCGGTGTGGAAGTGGCCATGGGTCGGATGCCGCCGCCAATGTAAAGCGTGCGTAAATGCCGCGCAGCCGTGGGCCACGGCGCAGCAGGGGCTAGGCGAAACGCGAATGCCTTTGCGTCTCGCTGCTGCTACATTGGCGGGTTGGGTTCAGGTAACAATCCGTGACGGCGCTCGGCCGGCGGCCTTCGGATTTTTCATGGCATCGAAAGCAATCTACACCGTGGTCGCCGTCGTCGGCATCGTCGCCGCCTCCGGCGCGGCTTGGTGGTACCAGAACAAGCCCGCTTCGGCCAAGACCGACAGCAGTGCCGGCGGCGCCGGATTGCCGGCAGGCAGTGCGGGTGGGCCCGCTCGGGCCCCGGCTGTGGAAGTCGCGCGCGTCGAGGTCATGAAGATCACGGACGACACACAGGCGGTGGGCAGCTTGCGGTCACGGCAAAGCGTGATTCTGCGGCCGGAGGTCAGTGGCCGGGTCACCCAGCTGAATTTCCGGGATGGCGAGCGAGTCCGGCGCGGCCAGTTGCTCGTCCAGCTGGACGACCAGTTGCCGTTGGCCCAGGTCCAGCAGGCGCAGGCCGAACTCTCGATCGCCCAGGCCAACCACAAGCGCAACCAGGAACTGGTGGGGCAAGGTTTCATCAGCCAGCGTTCCGTCGAGGAAAGCTCGGCCAACCTGCAGGTGTCCCAGGCCAAGCTGGAACTGGCGCGCGCGACGGCTGCTCGCTTGCGCATCGTCGCCCCTTTCGATGGCATAGCCGGCATTCGCAACATCAGCGTCGGGGACTATCTGAAGGATGGCGCCGACATCGTGAACATCGAGGACATGGACGCGATCTTCGTGGACTTCCGCCTGCCCGAGCGTTTCCAGACCAAGATTCGGCGCGGCCAGACGGCGCTGGTGGATCTCGATGCCCTGCCGGGCCGCAAGTACGCCGCCGTGATCCAGGCCATCGACCCGCTGGTCGAAGCCAACGGCCGGTCGGTGGGCGTGCGCGGCTGCGTGGACAACCGCCAGCTGCAGTTGCGTCCCGGCATGTTCGCCCGAATCACGGCCGTGTTCGGCCAGCGGGACAGCGCCAAGGTGATTCCCGAGGAAGCGATCCTGCCGCAGGCCGGACGCCAATTCGTCATCCGGCTGGTGGATGGGCCCGACCAGGACACCAAGATTGCGCAGCGGGTCGAAGTGAAGGTCGGCATCCGCCGGCCGGGTCGCGTTGAAATCACGGACGGCCTGCAGGCCGGCGACACGATCGTGACCGCCGGACAGCAGCGGGTCCAGAAGGACGGCATGCCCGTTCGGGTGATCGACCTCAACCGTCCTGGCGGCGGGCGTCCCGCGCTGGCAGCTTCGGCGTCCGCAAACGGCCCCGCACCGGCGGCTGCCGCGGAGCCGGCCGCGTCTGTGGCCGCTGCACCCGCCGCCTCAGCCGCAGCCGGTACCCGGCCCGTGCCCGGCGCTTCCGCAAAGCTTCCGCCTCCCAAGCTCGATGGGCCCAATCCCTGCCTGGTGGCGTCTGCGAACACCGAGCCGCGCGGCGCGGCGCGTGGCCGCGCGGCGATTCGCTGACGCCCCCTCCCATCCTGAGACAGCCTCATGCAATTGCCTGAAATCGCAATCCGACGCCCGGTCTTTGCCACTGTGCTGTCGCTGCTGGTGGTGCTGATCGGGGCGGTGAGCTTCAATCGCCTCGCGGTGCGCGAATACCCCAAGATCGACGAGCCGGTGGTCACCGTCAGCGTCAGGTACCCGGGCGCGTCGGCCGAGGTCATCGAAACCCAGGTCACCAAGCCGCTCGAAGACTCCATCGCCGGCATCGACGCCGTCGACGTCATCACCTCGATCAGCCGGGCTGAACAAAGCCAGATCTCTGTGCGCTTCCGCCTGGAGAAGGACGCCGACGCGGCGGCGGCCGAAGTCCGTGACCGCACCTCGCGCGTGCGCAACCGTCTGCCGCAGCAGATCGAGGAGCCGGTGATCGCCAAGGTGGAGGCCGATGCGTTCCCTGTGATCTGGCTGGCCTTCACCAGCGACACCCTCAGCCCGCTGCAGATCAACGACCTGGTCAACCGCATCGTCAAGTCGCGCCTGCAGACCGTGACCGGGGTGGCCGATGTGCGGATATTCGGCGAGCGCAAATACGCCATGCGGGTGTGGCTGGATCCGGACAAGCTGGCGGGCTACCGCTTGACCACGCAGGAGGTGGAGGAAGCCATCACGCGCAGCAACCTCGAACTGCCGGCCGGCCGCATCGAGTCGCAGCAGCGCGAGTTCAGTGTCACGTCGCAAACCGACCTGGTGCGGCCCGCGCAATTTCGCGAGATCGTGATCAAGAACGTCAACGGCTTCCCCGTGAAAGTGAGGGACGTGGCGCGGGTGGAGGAGGGTGCGGCCGACGAGCGCAGCTCGGTGCGCCTGAACGGCCGGCAGGCGATTTCGGCTGGTGTTATCCGGCAGGCGACGGCCAACCCGTTGACCCTGTCGCAGGGCGTGCGGGAGATGCTGCCCAAGCTCAAGGCCGACCTGCCGGCGGACATCTCAATCGAGATCGCCAACGACAACTCGGTGTTCATCGACCGCTCGGTGAAGAACGTGTACCGCACCATCGGTGAAGCCATCTTGCTGGTGGCGCTGGTGATCTTCGTGTTCCTGCGCACCGCCCGGGCCTCGATCATCCCGATCGTGACCATCCCGGTGAGCTTGGTGGGCACTTTCGCGCTCATGGCGTTGTTCGGGTTCACCATCAACACGCTGACGCTGCTGGCGCTGGTGCTGGCCATCGGCCTGGTGGTGGACGATGCCATCGTGATGCTGGAGAACATCTTCCGGCACATCGAGGAAGGGCTGGATCCATTCTCCGCGTCGATCAAGGGAGCGCGCGAAATCGGCTTCGCGGTGATTACCATGACGCTCACGCTGGTGGCCGTGTACGCGCCACTGGCTTTCACGCCCGGGCGCACCGGGCGGCTCTTCGTGGAATTCGCGCTGGCGCTGGCAGGCGCGGTGCTGGTCTCCGGCTTCGTGGCGCTGACGCTCACGCCGATGATGTGTTCGCAACTGCTCAAGCACAACCCCAACCCGAACTGGTTCGACCGGTCGATGGAGCGCTGGCTCACCGTCCTGTCCGACCGCTATGCCCGCGCCTTGCGCTGGGTTCTGCTGGCCCGTTGGCAACCGGCCGCAGGGCAGACTTCGCCGATTCTGGGTCGGGTGCTGCAGGCGCGCTGGATCGTGATTGCCGTGATGCTGGTCAGCGCGATCTCGATCGCGGCTATCTGGCCCACGATGAAGCAGGAGCTCTCGCCGCTGGAAGACCGCGGCACCATCCTCGCCACGGTCAATGCCCCGGACGGCTCGACGCTGGAATACACCAACCGCTATGCCCAGGCGCTGGAAAAGCTGGGCCAGCAGTACCCGGAGTTCGACCGGATTTTCGCTAACGTCGGCAATCCCACGGTGTCGCAGGCGAGCGTGGTGTACCGCACCGTCGACTGGGAAAAGCGCAAGCGCACCACGCTGGAACTGGCCCGCGAGATGGGCCCGAAGTTCAATGCGCTGCCGGGCGTCAACGCCTTCCCGATCACGCCGCCCTCGCTGGGTCAGGGTTTCCGAGACCGGCCCGTCAACTTCGTGATACAGACCTCGGACAGCTATGAGAACCTGAACCGGGTCACGCGCGCGATGCTGGACGAGATCGCCAAGAACCCCGGCATCGTCTCGCCCGACGTCGACCTGCGGCTGAACAAGCCCGAGCTGCGCATCGAGGTCGACCGTGACAAGGCGGCCGATCTGGGCGTCAGCGTGCAGGTCATCGCCAAGGCACTCGAAACCATGCTGGGCGGCCGGCAGGTGACGCGCTACAAGCGTGATGCGGAACAGTACGACGTGATCGTTCAGACGGAGGCGCGCGGCCGCAGCACGCCCGAGAACATCGACAGAATCAACGTTCGGGGACGCAGCGACACGATGATTCCGCTGTCGGCGCTGGTGAAGGTGCGCGAGAGCGTCAGCCCGCGCGAACTGAACCACTTCGGGCAGCGCCGTTCGGTGTCGATCACTGCCAACCTCACGCCGGAATATTCGCTCGGCGAGGCGCTGACCTTCATGAACGCCACCGCCGCCAAGGTGCTGAAGCCCGGTTACACGACCGACCTCAACGGCACCTCGCGCGAGTTCAAGTCCTCACAAGGCGCGCTGGCCATCGTGTTCGTGCTGGCGCTGCTGTTCATCTTCCTGGTGCTGGCGGCCCAGTTCGAGAGCTTCGTGGACCCGCTGGTCATCATGCTGTCGGTGCCGCTGTCGATGATCGGCGCGTTGTTGGCGCTCAAGTTGTCGGGCGGCTCGCTCAATGTGTACTCGCAGATCGGCCTCATCACGCTGGTGGGCCTGATCACCAAGCACGGCATCCTGATCGTCGAGTTCGCCAACCAGTTGCGCGAGCAGGGCCTGGAGATGGTGGAAGCCATCGTCAAGGCCGCATCGCAGCGGCTGCGCCCGATCCTGATGACCACCGGCGCGATGGTGCTGGGCGCCGTGCCGCTGGCCACGTCGCAAGGGGCGGGCGCCGAGAGCCGAATCCAGATCGGCTGGGTCATCGTGGGCGGGATGTCGTTGGGCACCGTGCTGACGGTGTTTGTGGTGCCGACCATGTACATGCTGTTCGCTCGGCGCAAAGTACCGGGCGCGAACAAGGCCGATACGCGCGACGACCTCCCGCCGCACGGCGAACTGGTGGCGAAGTAGCGGCCGCGCAGGTTCACAGCCGGAACCACGAGCAATGCCTCTCGTCGAATTCGCGCCGGCGCTGACACGCCACGTTCCCTGCCCGCCGCAGGCTGTCCAGGCCGCTTCGCTGCGCGAAGCGCTCGAGGCGGCATTCGCCGCCGCGCCCGCGCTGAAGAACTACGTGCTTGACGAGCAGGGCGCGGTGCGCAAGCACGTAGCGGTTTTCGTCAACGCGCAGATGATCGCCAGCCGCTCCGACCTGGGACAGCCGCTGGGCGCCGCGGACCAGGTGATGGTCATCCAGGCGCTTTCGGGAGGTTGAGATGCAGACATTGTGGGTTGGAACGCGCAAGGGACTTTTCGTCGCGAGTCGCACCGGGGCGGGCTGGCAACTGGGCAAGCCGCATTTCTGCGGCGAGCCGGTCAGCCAGTTCGTGGTGGATCCGCGTGGCGGCGCCTGGTACGCGGCGCTGCGGCTGGGACATTTCGGTGTGAAGCTCTGGAAGAGCGCGGATGGCGGCGAGGGTTGGAAAGAAGTCGCCGCGCCCGCGTTTTCCGTCAAGCCCACCGAAGGCCCCTGGAAAGATGATCCCATGCCGTGGAGCGTGGACCAGGTCTGGGCGCTGGAAGCGGCGCCCGACGGCCGGCTCTGGGCCGGGTGCCTGCCGGCGGGCCTGTTCACCTCGCAGGACGGCGGCGCCAGCTGGCAACTGGTGACCAGCCTTTGGGAGCGGCCCGAGCGAAAGGAATGGTTTGGCGGAGGCTACGACTACCCCGGTATCCATTCGATCCTGGTCGATCCTCGCGATCCGTCGCACGTCACGGTTGCGATCTCCTGCGGCGGGGTGTGGCAGACCCGCAATGGCGGCTCGAGCTGGAGCAACACGTCGACGGGCATGGTGTCCGATTTCATGCCGCCGGAACGGCGCGAAGACCCCAACATTCAGGACCCGCATCGGATCGACCAATGCGCTGCCCATCCTTATGTACTGTGGTGCCAGCATCACGGCGGAATCTTCCGCTCCACCGACGGCGGCCTGAAATGGAACCCGATTGCCCCCCCGCAGCCGAGCGGCTTCGGCTTTGCCGTGGCGGCCCACCCCACCGACCCGCACCGCGCCTGGTTCGTCCCGGCTCGCTCCGACGCGCAGCGTGTGGCGCCGGAAGGAGCCATGGTCGTGACCGAGACCCGCGATGGCGGAGCCACTTTCCAGTCGCAGGGCACAGGCTTGCCGCAGCTAGATGCGTACCACCTGGTGTACCGGCACTCACTGGTCGTCGGCGCCGACGGCAAGACGTTGGCAATGGGATCGACCACCGGCGGCCTCTGGGTGAGCGAGGACGAGGGCCGTTCCTGGCAATGCCTGTCGCGTGACCTGCCTCCGATCGCCGTGCTGCGGATTGGCGAGGCCGCGCCGTGACCGAACTCATCATCCTGGCCATCGTCGCGCTGTTCGCGACTTTCGCGACGGCCTATGCCGGTGTGGTGCGGTCGATCGCGCTGCGCCGGAAGTTCGAGCAACTGGGACAGGTCACCGGCCGGTCGCTCGAAGAGGTGCTTCGCCATGTGGGCAAGCCCAACCGGCGCGAACCCGCCGGGAATGGCCGCGAACTGCTGTTCTGGCGCCGGATCAACTTCCAGGTGGTGCTGCGGTTCACCGGCGGTATGTGCGACGGCATGGACTACACCGGGTGAGCGGCCGGGCCGTCCGGTTCAGACCACGCCTTCGAACATCATCACGTCGACCTCTTCGCCTTTGGCGACGCTGCCCTGGGCGTGGTGCAGGACGATCAGGCCGTTGGCCTGCACCATGGAGCTGAGCACGCCGGACCCCTGGTTGCCGGTGGTGCGGACATGGAGCAATCCTTCGCCGCCGGCCGTCACGCTGCCGCGCTGGTATTCCGTCCGTCCTGGCTTCTTTCGAATCGCTTCCTGGCTGCGCGCTTTCAGCAAGGGGAGATGGGTGACCGTGCAACCCATCATTCGCAGCAGGGCAGGGCGTACGAAGGCCAGGAAGGTGACCATCACGGCCACGGGGTTGCCCGGCAGGCCGAACATCACCGAGTTGCCGATGCGCCCGACCGCCATGGGGCGGCCCGGCCGCATGGCGACTTTCCAGAATGCGACGTCACCCAGCTTCTTCATCATGGCCTTGGTGTAGTCGGCCTCGCCGACGCTCACGCCGCCGCTTGTGATGATGGCGTCGGCCTTCATGGCGGCATCGGCGAAAGCTGTTTCCAGCGAGGCCGGATCATCCCGAACCACGCCCATGTCGATCACTTCGCAGCCCAGGCGCGTGAGCAGGCCGAACACGGTGTAGCGGTTGCTGTCGTAAACGGCGCCCTCGCGCGGCGGCTGGCCCAGGCTGAGTATTTCGTCGCCGGTCGAAAAGTACGCGACGCGCAGCCGCCGCAAGACGCTGACCGAGCCGATGCCGAGGCTGGCCACGAGACCGCACGCGGCGGGCGTGAGCCGATCGCCCAGCCTGAGCGCCGGTTGGCCTTCCATCAGGTCTTCGCCCTTGAAGCGGCGGTTGTCGCCAGGTCGAAGAAGCCCCGGCGGTATGGCGATGTGGCCGTCGCCGGCCGGTTGGGTTAACTCCTGGGGCGCCACGGTGTCGAGGCCCTCGGGCATGATTGCGCCCGTCATGATCTTGACGCACCGGCCGTGGCCTACCGTTCCCTGCCAGCCCTTGCCGGCCAGCGCAGTGCCCGCGACTTCCAGCCTGAGCGGGCCGCCATCCTGGAGCTGCGCACCGTCGAACGCGAAGCCGTCCATGGCCGAGTTGTCATGCGGGGGGACGCTGATCGGGGAGACGAGGTCCTGCGCGAGCACCCGATTCAGCGCGTCGAAAATGCCGACAGTCTCGACCTGCGTGACCGGTTCGACCAGGCGTGCGAGGAACTCGCCGACCTGTGTTGCGCTCAGCGCCTGCGGGTCATAACCTTGCAGTTCGGCCGCAATCTGCGCGATGCTTTTCACGAGCGCTCGAGCTGGTGCAGTTCGGCCAGCGTGTTGGCGTTGAAGAAGGCACGGGGGTCGTCGTCCGGCGCGTCGAAAGGCAGCAGCGCCGTTTTGTGCTGTGCGGTCCAGGCGTCGATTTTGCGCCCGCCGCCGTGGGTGAACTTCACCAGGCTCTCCATCAGCTCGACGCGCAAGAGGCAGAACACAGGCTGGGCGCGCAACTGGCCGTCTTCCTCGCGGGCAGCGGCCATGGCGATTTCGGCGCCCTGTTCGCTGGCGGCCTGCGCCAGCCTGGCGACCAGGTCCTGCGGGAAGAGCGGCGTGTCGCAAGGCACGGTCACGAGCCACGGGCTTTCGCAGCGCTCCAGCGCCGTAAGGAAGCCGGCCAGCGGCCCGGCGTAGTCGGACAGGACGTCGGGCCACACCGGCACGCCGAACGCCTCATAGGCGCCCAGGTTGCGGTTGGCGTTGATCATGGCCTCGCCGACCTGGGGTGAAAGCCGCATCAGCGTGTGCAGGGCCAACGGCATGCCGTTGAAATTCTGCAGGCCCTTGTCGACCCCCCCCATGCGCGAGCCGCGACCTCCGGCGAGGATGACGCCGGTGAT
>JBDSWB010000121.1:0-7648 GCA_039926915.1 Ramlibacter sp. | reverse complement strand
GGTGCTCGCCGCGTCCTGCAAGTCCTGGACCCGGAAGGCCCGGATCGACTGCACGATGTTGGTCCGCACGCTCTTGAGCGCGTTTTCGGTGGTTTCCGTACGAAGTGGCATATCCATCTCCGTGCCTCTTTTCATAGTCACAAATTCATCCCGCTTCATTTGGGGGTCACTCCACGATCTTTCGAAAGCTGGCGTAGTGGTCAGCGGTGTAATAACAAGCGTGTGGCGCCCTCGCGGGTCCGCCGCACACGATGCGCCGGGGGCCCCGGTCGCGCGATCCTGGCGTGGTGACGGTGTACTCGCGGTAGAAACCCCGCTTTTCCGCCGGCAGCATGCGCTCCCGGTTTCCGAACACCGCACCGTCCTTTTCATACCGGAACGGTCCGCCCTCGCGGATCAGTTCAAAGGTCGTCCGGCCTTCACTGGGCAACTCAGCAACTCGTACGGTGGCTGGGCTGCTGTCGGCGCGGCGGTCAGTCCACGTCCGGGCTTGCGCCAGCGGGGCGGTGAATGCTGCTGCCAACAAGAAGCTAGTAAGCGCAAACTTGAAAGCGGCGATGCGCACCATGAACGGACCTTCTTCGGTGACCTTGCGACGCCGGACCGGGCTATCCCGGACCCTGCGTACCTCCGGGTAAACCCGGAAATTAACAGGCGGTAGTGTGACTTATCTGGCTCCAAAACGCAAGCGGCTGCCCAATTTTTGGGCAGCCGCCAAGGGCTATTCCCGGCTCCGACTTGACAAGCAAGTTAGCGCCAGCTGTCTGATAAGGCCTTATCTCGCCGCATTTGCGTCTGCCACGGTGAGGGCGGCCATGTTCACGATGCGACGCACGGTGGTGCTGGCCGTGAGGATGTGCACGGGTTTGGCCGCGCCCAGCAGCACCGGGCCGATTGCGATGTTGCCGCCCGCTGCCGTCTTGAGGAGGTTGTAAGAAATATTGGCTGCGTCGATGTTGGGCAGCACCAGCAGGTTGGCGTCACCGGCCAGCGTGCTGTTGGGCATGATCAGACTGCGCGCCGCGCCGTCGAGCGCGACGTCACCGTGCATTTCGCCGTCCACTTCGAGCCACGGCGCCTGCGTGCGCAGCAGCTCCAGCGTCTCGCGCATCTTCACGGCGCTCGGCTGGTTGCTCGAACCGAAATTGGAATGCGACAGCAACGCGGCCTTGGGCTTCAGGCCGAAGCGGACCATCTCCTCTGCCGCCATCACCGTGATCTCGGCGAGCTGCACCGCCGTGGGGTCGTAGTTGACGTGCGTGTCGACCAGGAAGATCTGCCGGTTCGGCAGCACCAGCCCGTTCATGCAGGCGTAGGTGCAGACGCCCGCGCGTTTGCCGATGACCTGGTCGATGTAGTGAAGATGGATCGCCGTCGTGCCCCAGGTGCCGCAGATCATGCCGTCGACCTGCTCTTTGTACAGCAGCATCGCGCCGATCAGGGTGAGGCGCCGGCGCATCTCGATCTTGGCCATCTGCGCCGTCACGCCCTTGCGGTCGGTCATGTGGTGATAGGTCTGCCAGAAGTCGCGGTAACGCTCGTCCTGCTCGACGTTGACCACGTCGTAGTCCAGCTCCTCCTTCAGCCGCAGGCCGAACTTGTCGATGCGCTGCGCGATGATCTTCGGCCGGCCGATGAAAGTGGGCCGGGCGATCCCTTCATCCACCACGATCTGTGCGGCGCGCAACACGCGCTCTTCCTCGCCCTCGCAGAACGCCACCCGCTTGCGGGCCGCCGCCTTGGCCGCCGTGAAGATCGGCTTCATCGTGGTACCCGACGCGTAGACGAAGCTTTGCAGCCGGTCGCGATAGGCATCCATGTCCTGGATGGGGCGCAGCGCGACGCCGCTGTCGGCCGCGGCTTTCGCCACGGCGGGCGCGATCTTCATCATCAGACGCGGGTCGAACGGCTTGGGAATCAGGTATTCCGGGCCGAAGGCCAGCTGTTCGCCGGCATAGGCGGCCGCCACCACTTCGCTCTGTTCGGCTTGCGCAAGTTCGGCGATCGCATTCACCGCCGCGATCTCCATTTCCGCCGTGATCGTCGTGGCGCCCGAATCCAGTGCGCCCCGGAAGATGTAGGGGAAGCACAGGACGTTGTTGACCTGGTTCGGGTAGTCGGTGCGGCCGGTGGCCATGATCGCGTCGGGACGCACGGCCTTCGCGTCTTCGGGCGAGATCTCCGGGTTCGGGTTGGCCAGGGCCAGGATGATCGGGCGGGCCGCCATCTTCTTGACCATGTCCTGCTTCAGCACACCGCCGGCGGACAGCCCCAGGAAGATGTCCGCGCCTTCGATGATCTCGCCCAGCGTGCGGGCCTCGGTCTTGCGCGCGAACGGGATCTTGTCCTCGTCCATCAGTTCCTTGCGGCCTTCGTAGACGACGCCCGCCAGGTCCGTGGCATAGATGTTCTCGCGCGGCATGCCCAGCTTGACCAGCAAGTTCAGGCAAGCCAGAGCCGCGGCGCCCGCGCCTGAAGTCACGAGCTTGACCTTCGCGATGTCCTTGCCCACGACCTTCAGGCCGTTGATGATGGCCGCGCCCACGCAGATCGCCGTGCCGTGCTGGTCGTCGTGGAACACGGGGATCTTCATGCGATCGCGCAGCTTGCGCTCCACATAGAAACAGTCCGGCGCCTTGATGTCTTCCAGGTTGATACCGCCGAAGGTGGGCTCAAGCGACGCGATGATGTCGACCAGCTTGTCCAGGTCGTGCTTCTCGTTGATTTCGATGTCAAACACGTCGATGCCGGCGAACTTCTTGAACAGCACGCCCTTGCCTTCCATCACCGGCTTGGCGGCCAGCGGCCCGATGTCACCCAGGCCCAGCACCGCGGTGCCGTTGGTGATCACCGCGACCAGATTGCCGCGGCTGGTGTACTTGAACGCGTTGTTCGGGTCCTTGACGATCTCTTCGCAGGGCGAAGCGACGCCCGGCGAATACGCCAGGGCCAGGTCGTGCTGGTTGAGCAACTGCTTGGTCGCGTGGATCGCGATCTTGCCCGGGGTGGGAAACTCGTGGTATTCGAGGGCGGCCAGGCGCAGTTCGCTGCGCGCTTCGTCGGTATTTACCGCGGTGATCGGTGGCATCTTGAAAGTCTCCTGGGGCACAGCTTAAGGCCTTGACACGCCGCTGCTTCGTCTCTTGCGGGCTTGAGATTGTAGGCCTCGTTCCGGGGAAACCCTAGTACGGAGTTCTGCGTAAAAGCGACGGCGGCAAGCGACCACCCCCAGTCGAACAATCGGTTGCAGCCGGGTGCGAACTTATGCCGTCTTGGCGCGCGGCCGCGGCGGTATCATGGGCCAAAATTTCCAACGCACGAGGAGTGAGCCATGGCATTGATGGACTTCATCAAGAAACAGTTCATTGACATCATCCAGTGGACGGAGGATGGCGAGGGCACGCTGGCCTGGCGCTTCCCGATGCGGGACATGGAAATCCAGTACGGCGGCTCGCTGACTGTGCGCGAGTCCCAGATGGCCGTCTTCGTCAATGAAGGCAAAGTGGCCGACGTGTTCGGCCCGGGCATGTACAAGCTGACCACGCAGACGATTCCCGTACTGACCTACCTGAAGAACTGGGACAAGCTGTTCGAGTCCCCGTTCAAGAGCGATGTCTACTTCTTCAGCACGCGCCAACAGGTTGACCAGCGCTGGGGCACGCCGCAGCCCATCACCATCCGCGACAAGGACTTCGGCGCGGTGCGCCTGCGGGCCTTCGGCAACTACAACTTCCGCGTCGCCGACCCGAAGCTGTTCCACACCCAGATTTCCGGCACACGCGAGCTGTATACGGTGTCGGAGCTCGAAGGCCAGCTGCGCGGCACCGTGCTGCAACACATCTCGGACGCGATCGCGCAAAGCGGCATCCCGTTCCTTGACCTGGCGGCCAACCAGATCGAATTCGCGCGGGCCCTGGCCACTGCCGTTGCACCCTCGTTCGAGGCCATCGGGCTCAAGCTCGAAGGCATGACGGTGCAGAACCTGTCGTTGCCGGAAGAGCTGCAGAAGCTGCTGGACCAGCGCATCGGCATGGGCATGGTCGGCAACGACATGGGCAAGTTCATGCAGTACCAGACCGCGCAGGCGATTCCCGAGATGGCCAAGGGCGCAGCCGGCGGCGGCGGTGTCGCCGGCGACGCAATGGGCCTGGGCGCGGGCCTCGCGATGGGCCAGGTGCTGGCACAAAACCTCCAGCAGGGCCTGCAGGGCGGCGCGGCCAATGCCGCGGCGCAGGCGGCCGCCGCTGCGGCGTCGACCGTCAAGCCCGACGACGTGATGGCCACGCTGGAGAAACTCGGCGAACTGAAGTCAAAGGGCATCTTGACCCAGGAGGAGTTCGACGCCAAGAAGGCGGAGCTTCTCAAGAAGCTGGTGTAAACAAGGAAAGCGCGGCCCTCGAGCCGCGTCCTTGTTTTTGGCATCACCTGCCTTCCAGTGGCCACAGAATCGCCTGAACGCCTGTACCGGGCTCCCTGCCCGGGTTGCGGCGCGCCCGTCGAATTCCGCAGCGCGCAATCCACCCACGCCGTCTGCAGCTTTTGCAGCAGCACCGTCGTGCGCGACGGCGACAAGCTGGCGCGCGTGGGCAAGATGGCCGAGCTGTTCGACGACCACAGCCCGCTGCAGCTGATGGCCAGCGGCCGCTGGAACGGCAAGGCCTTCACGCTGGTGGGGCGCTTGCAATACCGGGGCGACACGGGCACCTGGGCCGAGTGGAACGCGCTGTTCGACGACGGCACGGCCGGCGTCCTGGCAGAGGACAACGGCGCCTATGTGTTCGCCGTGCCCGCTGCCCTTCAGCGGGCGCTGCCGCAAGCGTCGCAATTCCGCGTTGGCGCCACCACGGCGATCGACGGCGCGCCGTTCAGCGTCGCCTCCAACGAGCAGGTCGCGCTGATCTCGGCCCAGGGCGAGTTGCCGAAGCTGCCGCCGCTCGGGCAGAAATTCGCCATGGTCGAACTGCGCAGTGCCGATGGCACCGTGCTCAGCATCGACTACGGCGCGCAGCCGCCGCAGCTCGCGCGCGGCAACGCGGTGCTGCTCGAGGACCTGCAGCTGGCGGGCCTGCGGGATGAAAACGCCAGCGAAGAAAAGGCCCGTCAGTTCGCCTGCCCCAACTGCGGGGCCGCTGTGGAAGTGGCGCTGGACTCGAGCAAGGCCATCACCTGCCGCGCCTGCAACAGCCTGATCGACCTCACGAAGGGCATCGGCGGACAGATGCAGGCCGCCCGGCAGGAAGAGCCGATGGAGCCGGCCATCGCGTTAGGCAGCATGGGCCAGTTGCAGGGCGTGCACTGGCAGGTGGTCGGCTTCCAGCACCGCACCGGCCATGAGCCGGGCGATACGGACGAAAGCTTCGAGTGGGACGAATACTTGCTGTACAACCGCAAGCGCGGCTTCACCTTCCTGGTGGACTCCGAGGAGGGCTGGAGCGTCGTCAAGCCCACCACCGGCGCCCCGGCCCTGTCTGCGAACGGAACCGGCGCCACCTACCTGGGCTCGACCTACCAGCAGCAATACAGCTACGAGGCCGAGACCAACTACGTCGCCGGCGAGTTCTACTGGCTGGTCGAGCGCGGCCAGAAGACCTTCAACCGCGATTTCGCCAAGGGCAATAGCCTGCTGTCAATGGAGCAGACGCCCAGGGAAGTCACCTGGTCCAGCGGTAGCAAAATCGGCAGCGACGCGGTCGCGAAAGCCTTCCGGCTCGAGGACAAGAAGGACCAGCTCAAGCGCAGCGACGCCGGGCCGATAAGCAAAGGCGGCGGCATGGGCTGCGGCACCATCATCTTCCTGTTCTTCATCATCCTCGTGCTGCTGCTGGTGATCCGGGCGTGCGTCGATGACAACAGTGGGGGCTCCAACATTTCATCGGGCGGCCGCAGCAGCGGCGGCTCGTTCGGCGGGTTTTCGGGTGGCGGCGGCCACAAGTAGCGGCGGGCGTGAACAATCGACTTTTCTGGAGAGCATCATGGGCATTGAGTGGCTGAAACCCGGGGCCTTTTTCGGTTCCATCCTGTACGCGCTGATCGGCGTGGTGATCTTCTGGCTGAGCTTTGTCATCATCGACAAGATCACGCCCTACGACCTGTGGGCCGAAATCGTCGAGAAGCACAACGTCGCGCTGGGCATTGTGGTCGGCGCGATGGCGCTGGGTATCTCCATCATCGTTGCCGCCGCCGTCCACGGGTAGGGATGACTCCCCCCCGAAGCGGCCTGCGGCCGCCTCCCCCTCAAGGGGGCGCCACCGGCGGCCCGGCAAAGCCGGTTCCGCGGTGGCCACCCAATGGGTGAAGCAGCCCATGCGCCGCGCCCGGTCGAGGTGGCGCTGCTCGCTTCGGTGTTCGTCGTCGCGGCCTGCGGCTTGGTGTACGAGCTGGCAGCCGGCGCATTGGCTTCGTACGTGCTCGGCGACTCGGTGCTGCAGTTCTCCACCATCATCGGCAGCTACCTCTTCGCGATGGGCGTGGGCTCCTGGCTCTCGCGCTTCTTTGAGCGGCAACTGCCCGCGCACTTCCTGCGCATCGAACTCCTGGTCGCCCTGGTCGGCGGCTCGCTGCCGGCGCTGCTGTTCCTGGCCAATGCCTACGTCCCCGGGGCATTCCGGGGCCTGCTCTACGGCCTGGTGTTGGTGGTGGGCATCCTGGTCGGGCTGGAGATCCCGCTGGTGATGCGCATCCTCAAGCGCAACGTGGCGCTGAAGGACCTGGTCTCGCAGGTGCTGACCTTCGACTACCTGGGCGCGCTGGCCGTTTCGGTCGCCTTCCCCTTGCTGCTGGTGCCGCAGCTCGGCCTGATCCGCACCGGGCTGCTTTTCGGCTTGATGAATGCGGTGGTGGCGCTGTGGGCGCTGTGGCTGTTCCGGCATGAGCTGCGCCGCCTGCGCGCCCATGCCGTCGCCTGCGGCGCGACGCTGGCCGCCCTGCTCGGCGGCTTCGCCGGCGCCCACCACATCACCACGCTGACCGAAGACAAGTTCTACCAGGACCCGATCGTGTTCGCCGCCACCTCGCCCTACCAGCGCATCGTGGTGACGCAGGGCCGGGCCGGGCACCGCCTGTTCCTCAACGGCAACCTGCAGTTCTCCGAGCGCGACGAGTACCGCTACCACGAAGCGCTGGTTCACCCGGCGATGGCCGCGCACGGCGCGGCTCGCAAGGTGGCGGTGCTCGGCGGCGGCGACGGCATGGCGGTGCGCGAAGTGCTGCGCTACCCGGGGGTCGAAAGCGTCACGCTGGTGGAGCTCGACCCCAACATGACGCGCCTGTTCTCCACGCACGCGACGCTGGCGCGGCTGAATGGCGGTGCGCTCTCGTCGCCCAAGCTGAAGATCGTGAACACCGATGCCTTCCAGTGGCTGCAGCAGACCGAGGAAATATTCGACGTGATCGTGGTGGACTTTCCCGACCCCACCAACTTCTCCATCGGCAAGCTGTACACGAGTTCGTTCTATGCGCTGCTGGAGCAGCGCCTTTCGGCCAGCGGGTACGCGGTGGTGCAGACCACTTCGCCCCTGGTGGCGCGGCAAAGTTTCTGGACCGTGGTGGCGACCATCGAGTCGGTGGGTCTGAAAACCTTCCCCTACCACGCCAATGTGCCCAGCTTCGGCGAGTGGGGCTACGTGATCGCCGGGCGCCGCCCCTACCG
>JBDSWB010000120.1:0-9011 GCA_039926915.1 Ramlibacter sp. | reverse complement strand
CTTTGACCACTGCGTGCTGGTGATGCCGTCGTTGCGGCAGTTGAAGCCCGGCGTGACTACTGTGCGATTAGGAGTCTGCGCGGCAGAGTGACAGGCCCTCTGCCGCGCAGGCTCCGGGGCCGCCTGCTGCCAATCACTCCAGCTTGACGCCGGTGTCCTTCACAACCTTGCCCCAGCGCGCCAACTCCTGCACCATGTAGTCGGCCATCGCTTCAGGCGTGGACGGCGCGCCTTCCACGCCCGCGTCGAACAGGGCCTTGCGGGTGTCCGGGGAATTCAGGAGCCGTGCGACTTCGGCGTTGAGTTTCAAGACGACCTCCGGCGGCGTGCCGGCCGGCGCCAGCAGCGCCAGCCACACGGAAGCGACGTAGCCCGCCACGCCGGCCTCCTGCATCGTCGGCACATCGGGCAGCTGCGGGATGCGTTTCGCAGTGGTGACAGCCAATGCCTTGAGCCGGCCTTGCGGGACCTGCGCCAGCGCATTCGGTACGCCCGCAAAACCGGTTTCGACGACTCCCGCGACCAGGTCTGTCGCCGCACCGGCGCTGCCGCGGTACGGCACGTGCTTGAGCGGCGCGCCAGTCATCTGGGCGAACAGCCCGCCCATCAGATGCTGCGCGCTGCCGTTGCCCGACGACGCGTAGTGGATCGACTCGGGCGCCGACTTGGCCAGCGCGACCAGCTCCTGCACGTTGCGCGCCGGCACCTTCGGGTTGACCAGCAGCACGTACGGCGAATCGACCAGCTTGGAGACGACGGTGAAACTCTTGATCGGGTCGTAAGGCAGGCTCTTGTAGATCCACGGGCTGATCACGTGCGTGCTCGACACCATCAAGAGCGTGTAGCCGTCGGCCGGCGCCTTGGCGACGAAGTCGGTGCCGATGGTGGAGCCCGCGCCCGCCTTGTTCTCGATCACGAATTGCTGGCCCATCGCGGCCGACAGCTTCTGACCCAGGATGCGCGCGACCACGTCGGTGAAGCCGCCCGGCGCGAAAGGCACGATGACGCGCACCGGCCTGGCCGGGTAGGCCTGCGCCCCTGTCGCGGCCGGCAGCAGTGCCATGCAGGCCGCCGCCACGATCGATGCGATGCGGTGGCTCATCGCATCAGCCCTGGTACACCGGGTCCGGCAGCGTGAAGAACGCGTGCAGGATGTCGTAGACCATCATGTAGTTCTTTTGCTGGAAGCTCGCGTGCGAGATGCCGCGCATCACGGTGAACTGCTTGTTCATGTTGGGCAGCAGCTTGAAGAACGCCAGCAGGTCGTCGATGCCGGCGATGCCGTCGTGCTCGCCGCGCAAGATGATGGACGGCGCCATCACCTTCGTCGGATCCAGGATCGGCAGCTTCGAGCACATGTCGACATAGGTGCCGGTCGGCATCGAATCGTCGAGCGTGAGAATCGCGTCGGCGAAGGCGTTGATGGTCGCCTCGTCAGCGGTGCCGGGGTGGTCGCGCTGGAAGATGCTGTGGACGAAGGCGCGGTCGATCGCGCGCCGGTTCTTCGCCAGGAACTCCGGCAGTTTCTTGCGCCGCTGCTCCAGCGTCGGGCTGCCTTCGCCGGTCCAGACGAAGGCGTCGAGCGCGAGCTTGGCAACCCGCTCGGGGTATCGCTGCGCGAACAGCGCAGCTTTCAAGGCGCCGGAAGAAATGCCGTAGAACAGGAGCTGCTTCGCTCCGGTGTGCTTCAGCACATACTCGCTGCCCGCCGCAAGGTCGTCCGCGCCGTTGCTGATGTCGAAGTTGATGTCACGGTGCTTGTCCGAGCGGCCGTAGCCCTCGTTGTCCAGGGTCCAGGTGTCGAAACCCTGGGCCGCGAACCAGTCCATGGCGGACGACCAGGGGCGACCGGGCACATGCAGGTCGAAGGTCGGTTGTGAGGCCATCGACGAGCCATGCACGAACAAGAGGGTGCCCGCGTGCGGTACCTGGAGAGAAGCCTTCTTTTGCCAGAGAAACAGCTTGATGTCGCCCTTACGGGTCCAGTGTTCGACACCGCCTGTCCACGTCACAGCGCTCATCGATGCAGTCTCCTGTTGGTAAGCTAACAACACGCCGCGCCATTCTCGCACCCGCGGCAAGACCGTGTTCAGGGGCGCCGAGCCAGTTTCTCCAGCAGCTTGCGCAGCGCCGCCTTTTCCGGTGCGTCCAGCGATCGCAGCATGCGGGCCTCGTGATGCCGGGCCTCCTCCACCAGCGGCTTGACCAGGCGCCTGCCGGCGGCGGTGGCCGCGACCAGCGTGCGCCGCTGGTCGCTGGCGTCCGCCTGCAGGGCGACCCATCCCTGCTCGGCCATTCGCTGGACCAGCTTGGTGACGGTGGGCTGCTTGGACAGCACTTCGTGCGCGAGCTGGCTGACGGTCACGGGTTCGCTGTCGTGCAAGGTCGCCAGCACCCGCCACTCGATCGAGCTCAGGCCGGCCGCCCGAACATGCGCATCGAAGTCCTTGTAAAGCGCATGGTTCGCCTGGCCCAGCAGGTAACCGAGGTAACTCTCGACGAAGCGTTGAGTGGCCATGTGCGTCCCTAGAGTGGATGCTCGCTGTAGAAGCGGCCGCCGTGGAACAGCAATGGCGATGCGCCGGGCTGCCAGCCGCAGCGCTCGACCTCGCCAACGAAGATCACGTGGTCGCCCTCCTCATAGCGGCTGCGGTTGAAGCATTCGAACGTCGCGGCGGCGCCCGTGAGCAATGGCGCGCCGCCAACGCCGTCGGTGAACGTCACCCCGGCCCAGCGGTCAGCGCCCTTGAGGGCGAAGCGCTCGGCCAGCACCTTCTGATCGGAGGCCAGGACGTTGATCGCGTAGTGGGAGCCGGCGCGAAAAGCCGGCAGCGAAGCAGCCGCCTGCGCGAGGCTCCACAGCACCAGCGGCGGGTCGAGCGACACCGAATTGAACGAGTTGGCGGTGAGGCCGACGATCTGGCCATCGGCCGTGCGCGCGGTGACGATGGTCACACCGGTGGCGAACATGCCCAGCGCGTCGCGGAACTCCTGCGACGAGAAGCTCGGCGGCTGGGCTTTGCGAGGCGGGGTCATCGCGCTTTTTGCATGAATTTTCATGTATTATGACCTGAACCGGAATGGCCATGCTGCAGGAAATCATCGAGCCCGTGTGGGTGGATGCCTTTGAGTCGGTGCTGCGGCGTTGTGCCGTGCAGCCCGGCGATACCGTGGCCGTGCTGAGCGAAAGCCAGAGCCGGCCGCTCCTGCCACAGTTGGCGCGGCTGGCCGCTGCCCGGCTGGGCTGCGCGACTTTCGGCATCTCGGTGCCGACGCTGTTCGAGTCGGCGGGCCCGCCCATCCGATCCACCGGCGCATCGACGGCCGTGCGGCAGCTCGCCCCCGTCATTGCCGCGCTCTCAGGCAGCACGTTGGTGGTGGACTGCACTGTCGAGGGCCTCATGCACGCGCCCGAACTCCCGGCCATCCTCCGGGGCGGCGCGCGCGTGATCTATGTGAGCAACGAGCACCCGGAAGCGCTGGCGCGCCTGTTGCCCGATGACGCCATCGAAGCGCGGGTCAGGAGCCATGTCAGGCGATTGCGCGCGGCCCGGGTGATGCGGGTGCGCTCCGGCGCCGGCACCGACCTCTCGGTCTCCCTGGACAGCGCCACGTGCGGCGGCAACTGGGGCTACACCACCAAGCCGGGCACGATGACGCACTGGCCGGGCGGGTTGGCGCTGGCGTTCCCGGCGAAGGGCTGCGTCAATGGCACATTGGTGCTGGCCGAAGGCGACGTCAACCTGACGTTCAAGCGCTACATCGAGCGGCCCATCACGCTGCGGATCGAAGACGACTACGTGACGGAGATCGAAGGCGAAGGCGTGGACGCCGACCTGATGCGCAGCTACATCGCGGCCTGGGGCGACCGGGAGGCCTATGCGGTGAGCCACCTGGGCTACGGACTGAATACGGCGGCGCGCTGGGACAGCATGGCGCTATACGACAAGCGCGACTTCAACGGCACGGAGTTGCGCGCGTTCTCCGGCAACTTCCTTTACAGCACTGGCGCCAACGAGGTGGCGGGGCGTTACACCCGCGGCCACTTCGACCTGCCACTGCGCAATTGCTCCATCGATCTCGACGGCGTCGCCGTAGTCACGCAAGGCAAGGTGGTGGGATGATCCCGGCCTTCACGGTGCTGGGCGGCGGGCCCACGGTGCTCATGCTGCACGGGATCGGCGGCGGGCACCTGGCCTTCGCGCCGCAGGTGGAGACGCTGGCCTCGTCCGGTTATCGCGCCGTCGCCTGGGACATGCCGGGCTACGGGCACAGCGCGCCGATCGAGCCGTACACGTTCAAGGGGTTGGCGCAAAGCTGCATCGCGCTCATCGAAAGCCTGCAGTGCGGCGACGTGACGCTGGTAGGCCACAGCATGGGCGGCATGGTCGCCCAGGAAGTGATGGCACGCCGGCCCGAACTGGTCAACAAGCTGGTGCTGTGCGGCACGACTGCGTCGTTCGGCAAGCCCGACGGCGCTTGGCAACGCGAGTTCATTGACCAGCGCACGGCGCCGCTCGATGCGGGCAAGGACATGGGCGAACTGGCGGAAATCCTGGTGCCGCAGATGGTGGGGCCGGGTTCGCTGCCCGAGGGAGTGCGGCTCGCGACGGTCTGCATGGGCCGGGTGCCCGCCGCAACCTACCGCCGCGCCCTCGAAGCGCTGGTGACCTTCGACCGCCGCGCCGACCTCGCGCGTATTCGCGTTCCGACGCTGTTGGTGGCGGGTGAGCACGACCGCAACGCGCCGCCCGCCGTCATGAAAAAGATGGCGGATGCGATACCCCGCAGCACCTACATCACGATGCCCGGCATCGGTCATCTCCAGAACCTGGAGGCGCCCGATGAATTCGACGGACTGCTGCTCAATTTCCTGGCATTGCCGCGCGAACTGCTGCACTAGGACAGCTCGGCGCCATTGCGCCGGGCGATTGAAAGAAACGAGGAATGAGATGGACGCCCTGCCTGCCCTCAGCTTTACCCCCGCCGTCGGCGACCTGCCTTTCACGGCGAAGCAGCGGTCGCTGCTCTCGCTGGCGAACGAGATCGGCCGCACGAAATTCGCGCCGCGTGCCGCGCAATGGGACCGGGAAGCGAGCTTTCCATTTGCTAATTACAACGATTTGCGCCAGGCCGGCCTGCTGGCGCTGTGCGTGCCGGAATCGCATGGCGGCCGCGGAGCCGACTATGCCACCTACATGATGGTGGCCGCCGAGATCGGGCGCTTTTGCGGCGCCACCGCCCTGACTTACAACATGCACATCTGCTCGACGATGTGGACTGGTGTGCTCGCCGACGGCATCGCGATGACCGATGCGCAACGCGCCGAGCATGCACGCCGCCGGGCGCTTCACTTCAGGCGCGTCGTGAACGAGGGCGCCGTCTACGCGCAACCCTTCTCCGAGGGCAGCGCGGCGGCGGCTGGTCGGGCGCCATTTGGCACGACGGCGCGCAAGGTCGACGGCGGCTGGGTGGTCAACGGCCGCAAGATCTTCGCGTCGCTGTCCGGTGCGGCCGACTACTACGGCGTGCTGTGCACTGAAGACAAAGGGGACCAGCACCCCGACGCACGCGACACGCTGTACCTTGCGGTGCCGGCGACGAGCGAGGGCTTCTCGATCAGCGGGGACTGGGACCCGCTGGGCATGCGTGGAACCGTGAGCCGCAACCTCACATTCAAGGAAGTGTTCGTCTCCGACGACGAGCAACTGATGCCGCGCGGCGTGTACTACATAGGCGCGCAGACCTGGCCCGCGATGTTCTTCACGCTCTCACCCACCTACCTCGGCCTGGCCAACGCGGCTTATGACTTCGCCGTCAGTTACCTGCGCGGCGAGATCAACGAAGCAACGGGAGAGCCGTGGCGGCAGGGCGAGCGCAAGACCGTTCGCCGCATGTACCCGACCAAGCAGATCGCCGTCGCCCAGATGCGTATCCAGCTCGAGGCCATGAAGAGCCTCTTCACGCGCGCCATCCTCGAGGCCGGGCCGAACCCAACCGGGGACGCTCGCATGCGCCTCTATGCGGCGCACTACAGCGTGATGGAAGGCGCCAACGACATTGCACGGCTGGCCATCCGCACCTGCGGCGGCCAGAGCATGATGAAGCACCTGCCGCTGGAACGCCTGTACCGCGACAGCCGCTGCGGTTCGCTCATGCTGCCCTGGACTGCCGAGCTGGTGTTGGACCGGATGGGCCGCGAGACGCTGTACGAGCCGGGGGAAAAGGACGTTTGAGGGGGCGAACGGCGCCCGCGGTGTAAGAAAACCCGCTTTTGCGCCGACTGCTGACGGTCGGGCGCGTTTCACGCGTATTCTTGTCCGCACCACCATCGCCCGGAGGTCCCATGCCAGAAGTTTCCCCAGGCAGTCCACCTGTCATCTACCGGCACCGCCTACCGGTGCGCCTCATGCATTGGGTCAACGTGGTGTGCCTGACGGTCCTCCTGATGAGCGGGTTGCAGATTTTCAATGCCCACCCTTCGCTGTACTGGAGTGACGATTCGCGCGACGACACGCGTGTCATGCAGATCACCCAGAAGCAGGTCGGTGGCCAGTTGCGCGGAATCACCCGCATCGGCGGCGTCGAGTTCGACACCCACGGCTTCCTGGGCACGTCGCGCAGCGGCGACGGGGAAGAATATGCGTCGCGCGCATTTCCGTCGTGGGCCACGATTCCGGGTTCGCAGTGGCTCTCCATGGCCCGCCTCTGGCACTTCTTCTTCGCCTGGCTGTTCGTGACCAACGGGCTGGCGTACGTCGCCTGGACCGTGTTCAGCGGCCACCTGCGGCGAGACCTGGTGCCCACCGGCCCGGAAGTGCGCGGCATCGGCCGCTCGATCCGCGACCACCTGCTGCTGCGCCATGCGCATGGCGAGGAAGCGCGTCGCTACAACGTGCTGCAGAACTTCGCCTACCTCGGCATCGTGTTCGTCGTCTTGCCGCTGATCGTGGTGGGCGGCTGGGCCATGTCTCCGATGATGGATTCTTTCTGGCCAGGCTGGGTGGACTGGCTGGGTGGACGACAGGCGGCGCGCACGCTGCATTTCGTCGCCGCCGTGCTGCTGGTCGCCTTCGTGCTGGTTCACGTGTTCGAAGTGATCGTCACGGGCCTGGTCAACAACCTGCGCTCGATGATCACCGGCTACTGGAGGCTGCCCAAATGAAAAATCCCAAACCTTTCTTAGAGCAGCGCCGCGAGCGCCGGGGGTTGTTGCGGGCCGGGGTGGCAGTTGCTGCGGGCGGGGTGCTCTCCGGCTGCGATGCGCTCAGCCACAACGACACCGCGGTCGAGGTATTGCGGAGCGCGGAGACTCTCAGCAACACCGTGCACCGGATGCTGGGCCGCCGCGCGATGGCACAAGAGTTTCCGGCCAGCGCCATCGCGCCGAAGTTCCGGGCCAATGGCACCACGATGCCGATGGGCGAAAGCTATGCAGCGATGGTGGCCAACGGCTTTGCCGACTGGCGCCTGAAAGTGGATGGGCTGGTCGGCAAGCCGCTGGAGTTGAGCCTGGCGCAACTGCAGGCCATGCCCGCACGCACCCAGATCACACGCCACGATTGCGTCGAAGGCTGGAGCTGCATCGGTCAATGGAAAGGGGTGCGCCTGTCGCACCTGCTGGGACTGGCGCAAGTAGAGCCTGAGGCGAAATTCGTCGTGTTCCACTGCCTGGACCAGATGGAAGCGGACGACGACGACACCATGTATTACGAGAGCGTCGACATGGACGACGCATTGCACGAGCAGACAGTCCTGGCCTGGGAACTCAATGGCAAGCCCCTGCCGGTGGAAAACGGCGCGCCGATGCGCGCACGCATCGAACGCCAGCTGGGCTACAAGCAACCCAAGTACCTCTACCGGCTGGAGCTGGTGGACAGTTTCGACGAAATCGCGGGCGGCAAAGGGGGCTACTGGGAAGACCAGGGTTACAACTGGTACGGAGGCATCTGAAGCGTGCACCTGGCCGCGCTGCATTTTGTGCTCGCGATCGCAAGTGGCCTGCTGGGCGCCGGGCTTGCGGGGCGGAGGTGCCGCAGCCGGGCGACGGAGCCTGCGACCACTTCGCCCGGCGCTTGCCGAATCTTTCCCGGTTCGCTCGGCCGGCCGCGCCTTCAGGCTGCCAGCGGTGAAAAACCGGGCCGGCCCGGCGCCATGCCGTAGAAGCCGAATGCCATGGCAGGCCGCTGGCCGCTGATCAATTCGGCGATCGCCTTGCCGGAGCCCGCGCCGTGCGTCCAACCCAGCGTGCCGTGGCCCGCGTTGACCCAGAGCCGGCCCACCTTCGTGCGGCCGATGTACGGGATGTTGGTGGGCGTCGCCGGGCGCAGGCCGGTCCAGAAGCGCGGGTTGCCGCCCTCTTCTTCGGTGCGCGTGTCGCATACGCCCGGCAGCACTTCCTCGATCCGGCTGGCCAGCATTCGGCAACGGGTGCGGGCCAGCGGCGTGTCCAGCGACAGGTCGTAGCCCGCGAGCTCGATGGTGCCGGCTACGCGCAGCTCGTCACCCAGCCGTGTCATTGCACATTTCACTTCGTCGTCGATGGTGCTCACATAAGGCGCGAGGTGCGGCTTCTTCAGGCTGAAGGTGGCGCTGTACCCCTTGCCCGGGTAAATCGGCAGGTCGACACCCACCGTGCGCAGCAGCGGCGCGCTGTACGAGCCGCAGGCCACCACCACGGCATCGGCCTTCAACTCGCGCTGCGCGCCCGTCGGACGGTCGCGCACCTGGACGGACTCGACGGCGCCGCCGGCGCGGTCCAGGCGTTGCACGTCATGGCCGTAAAGGAACAGGACGCCGCGGGAGGCGCAGCGCGCGGCAAGTTGCTCGGTGAAAAGGCGCGCGTCGCCGCTTTCGTCGCTGGCGGTGTAGGTGCCCCCGACGATTCGGTGGGCGAACGACTGGAACGCCGGCTCGATGGCAAGCAACTCGTTGCGGCTGACCACCTTGCGCGGGACGCCGTACTTCTGCATCAGGCGGGCGGCGTCGCCGGCGGCGTCGAGCGAGGCCTG
>JBDSWB010000119.1:0-13957 GCA_039926915.1 Ramlibacter sp. | reverse complement strand
AACGAAGTGGCTCTGGCGACGAATCGAGGAAATTGACCAGCCGGCCACCTGGTATTGCCTGGCTATCGCCATTCCCTTTGCCGTCCACTCCCTGCTGGAGTTTCCCTTCGCCTACGCCTACTTCCTGTTTCCCGTGCTGCTCCTGGCCGGTGTGCTGGAACGCGCCGCTGGCGGCACGGTGCTGTTCCGGATCGGCCCGCTGCCGACGGCAATGGTGCTCGCGTCCCTCTGTGCAGTCATGGCGTGGTCCGTGTTCGAGTATGTAGCCATCGAAGAGGATTTCCGCATCGTCCGCTTCGAACAGTTGCGCATCGGTCGCACCCCGGCCGATCACCACGCACCGGACGTGTATCTCTACAGCCAGCTCGGCGCGCTGCTGGACGGCTCGAGGATCGAAGTTCGTCCCGGCATGCCTGCGGCCGACCTCGACGCGCTCAGGAAGCTGGCCTTGCGCTACCCCTGGACCGGCACGCAATTCCGCTATGCCCTGGCCCTGGCTCTGAACGGCCAACAGCAGGAAGCGGTCCGCCAGCTCCAGGTGTTGCGATGGGAGCGGGGTGAGAAACTCTATGGCAGGGTGAAGGCCGAAATCTCCGAGATGGCGCAGGACCGTTATCCTCAGTTGCGGTCCCTGCGGCTGCCCTGAGTCGCCGCAGGCGCCGGCCCCGCCGTCGACGCACACTGACGTCATGCACAACGCAACGAATCGAACCACAACAAGCGCATCCGCGTTGCCGGCACTCGGGCTGGTTTGCCTGACAGTGCCCTGGCTGAACCCCTTCGCGCCGGGTCCTTCCAGTTCAATCATGCCGTGGCTCGTCAGCGCGTTCTGCGGTGTCCTCGCTTTCGTTCTCTGGCAGCGCTCAGCGCAAAATGACGATGCGCCCCACGACTGGGTGCGAGTCCTGGCCGCCAGCTGGCTCGCGGCCGCTTGCATCAGCAGCGTCATCGCCCTGCTCCAGTACTTTGGCATCGCATCGCACTTCGCGCCCCTGATGAGCGGCACTTCGATCGGCGAGGCGTTCGGCAACCTGCGCCAGCGCAACCAGTTCGCCTCGCTCACCGGCATCGGTGTCGCTGCGCTGCTTTGGTGGGCGCCGCGGCTCGATCGCCGCGTGGCCGTCGCCGCGATGGTGCTGCTTGCCACGGCCAATGCCGCATCGGCGTCGCGCACCGGCCTGCTGGAGCTGGTGATGCTCGCGGCGTTTGCCGCTGCCTGGCCTTCGCCTCACCGAATGAAGAATCTCTCGTTGTGGCTGGCCGGTGCCGTGGCCTACCTGGCTGCGGCCCTGCTGCTGCCTCTCGCGCTGGAGGCGTCGACCGGCGTCCTGCCCGATACCGTCTGGGGCCGCATCACGCGGGGCGACGGCTGCAGCAGCCGTGCCGTCCTTTGGTCGAACGTGCTGCACCTGACCCGCCAGGTGCCCTGGCTGGGCTGGGGTTGGGGCGAACTGGACTTTGCCCACTACATGACGCTGTATTCCGGCGACCGCTTCTGCGACATCCTGGACAACGCCCACAACTTGCCGTTGCACCTTGCCGTGGAACTGGGCGTGCCGGCCGCATTGCTGGCATGCGGTGCCCTCTTGTGGGCTGTGGTCCGCGCCCGGCCCTGGCGCGAAACTGATGCCGCGCGGCAGATGGCGTGGGGCGTGCTGGCGGTGATCCTGCTGCACAGCATGCTCGAGTACCCGCTCTGGTATGGGCCTTTCCAGATCGCCTTTCTGGCCTCTCTCGGCTTGGTCTGGCCGGCGATGCGGCGCGCGTCGCACGCGCGCCCGTCAGCGCCAACGACGGGTGCCAGGGCACGGGCGGGAGTGGCGCTCGCGCTGCTTGCGGCCATCGGCTATGCCGGTTGGGACTACCACCGCATCAGCCAAATCTACCTGCCGGCCGAGGCGCGCTCCGCCCACTACCGCGACGACACGCTCCAGAAGATCAATGGCAGCTGGCTGTTCAGCAATCAGGTGGACTTCGCCGAACTGACCATCACCCCGTTGTCGCGCGAAAACGCACAGTGGACTTTCGACACGGGGTTGGCGCTGCTGCATTTTTCGCCCGAGCCGCGCGTGATCGAGAAGGTGATCGAGAGCGCCGTGATGCTGGGCCGCGATGACGTGGCCCAGGCCCAGCTGGCGCGCTTCCGGGCGGCCTTTCCGGCCGAGCATGCGCGGTGGGCGGAGGCCCTGGCCTGCAGCATGCCGGCGGCCCAGCGTGCCCCTGACTGCGAGGCGGTCAAGGATTGACGAAGCTGCCCGATGTGCCGCCGTGCTTCTCACGCACACGCACATCGGTGATCGTCATGCCCCGGTCCACCGCCTTGCACATGTCGTAGATGGTCAGCAGGGCGACCTGCACGGCTGTGAGGGCTTCCATCTCGACGCCGGTCGGTCCCACGGTCTCCACTGTGGCAGTGCACGCGATACCAGGGAGGTGCTGCGCATCGGCGGCTTCAATGGCGAATTCAACGGCGACTCGTGTCAGCGCGATCGGGTGGCACAGCGGCACCAGCTCGCTGGTCTTCTTGGCCGCCTGGATGCCGGCGATCCTTGCGATCCCCAGCACGTCGCCCTTTTTGGCGGTGCCGGACTCGACGATGGCCAATGTGGCGGGCAACATTCGGATGCGCCCGGAGGCCGTGGCCCTGCGGTGTGTGCTGGCCTTGCCCGCGACGTCCACCATATGCGCCTGGCCCTGGGCGTCGAAATGGGTGAGGGAACTCATGTGATCCGGTCCGGTGGTAAAAAATCGCTGGCGGAACAATCAACTCTTTGAAGCATCATACGGGCATGCTCAACTGGAAGGATCGAATCAGGGCGGCGGGCATCCACCTGGGCCTGAGCCTGGGCGTGGCGGCGCTCGCCGGGGCTTTGGTATTTGGCCTGTGGTATCGCTACCCCTACAGAGAAATCTCCGGCGGTCGCGAGCTGTTCCTGATCGTCATGGCGGTCGACGTGGCGATCGGCCCACTCATTACCCTTGCCGTTTTCAACCGCGCCAAACCGGCTTCGGAATTGCGGCGCGATCTGGGCATGGTGGCCCTGCTGCAGCTGGCCGCGCTGGGCTACGGGCTGTGGACAGTAATGGTGGCGCGTCCCGTCCATCTCGTGTTCGAGTTCAATCGTTTCCGCGTCGTGCATGCGATCGAAGTGCCGGCCGCCCAGATCGACAAGACTCCCCCGGGCATCGACGCTTTGCCGCTGTTCGGCCCGACCCTGCTTTCGTTGCGGCCCTTCAAGAGCCCACAGGAAGAAACCGATGCCACGCTGGCCGCGTTGCAGGGTGCCCCGTTGAGCGCTCGCCCGGAACTGTGGCAGACCTATGAAGCGGGCCGCGCCGATGTGCTCAAGGCTGCTCGGGCTGGCAGTGATCTTCTCAAGCGTTTTCCCGCGCAATCCGCAACCATCGACACTGCCGTCGCCGCGACGGGGCGCAAGCCCGACGGAGTGGTCTATCTGCCGCTGGTCGGCCGCAAGAATGCGTGGACGGTCTTCCTGGACCCTGCCACAGCGCAGGTCCTGTCTTTCGCACGGCTGGATTCTTTTTGAAGTTGCGCGCCCTCTTTTCGGACATTGCATGAAACCCCTACGCGCCCTGACGTTCGCCACCGGCATGCTGCTCGCCGCCTCAGTATCGACGGCCCAGTTGCCGACCCTGGGGGACACCAGCGAGATGACCTCCGGCGCCGAGAAGAAGCTCGGTGAAAGCATTGCGCGCGAGCTGTACCGCGACCCGGACTACATCGACGACCCGGTGCTGGACGAGTACATCCTCGACATCTGGCAGCCGTTGCTCCACGCGGCGCGCAGCCGCGGCGAACTCACGCCGGAATTGGACGAGCGCTTCGCCTGGCAAGTGCTGCTGGGAAAGGACCGCGTCATCAATGCCTTTGCGCTGCCGGGCGGTTGGCTGGGCCTGCAGCTGGGCCTGATCAATGTCACCACGTCGCGCGATGAACTGGCTTCGGTGCTCGCGCATGAACTCAGCCATGTCACGCAGCGCCACATCTCGCGCCTGACCACGCAGCAGAGCCGGCAACTGCCCCTGCTGATCGGCGCGATGATCCTGGGCGCGATCGCGGTCGGCAAGAACCCCGAGGCGGGCAACGCGGTGATCGCCGGCGGCCAGGCGCTGGCGATGCAAGGGCAACTTAATTTCTCGCGCGACATGGAACGCGAGGCCGACCGAATCGGCCTGGGCGTCATGACACAGGCAGGCTTCGATCCGCAGGGATTCGTGACCATGTTCGACAAGTTGCAGCAAGCCGCGCGCCTGAACGACAACGGCGCGTTTCCCTATTTGCGCACGCATCCGATGACCACCGAGCGCATCGCCGAGATGCAGTCGCGCCAGCAGCTGGCGACGCGCACGGCGCCGGGCCAGCCCGACATGATCCATGCCTTGATGGTCGGCCGGGCGCGGGCGCTCTCCAACCCGGGAGTCGACGCGCTGCGCAGCTACGTGGCAGAGGCCGAAGGCGCAATGACCCCCGGCGCAAACCTGGCTCGGCAGGCCGGAGTCGCCTACACGGGCGCCCTGGCTGCTTCGAAGCTGCGCGAACCGGCGCAGGCCGCCCGCCTGGCAGCACGATTGGTGACGCTTACCGCCGGCGATACCAAGGCGGCGCGGCAGTCCGCCCTGCTGGCGGCCGAAGTGGCGCTGGCCGGCGGCGACCCGGCGCGCGCGATGGCGCTGGCCGATGGCGCGGGACGGCCCGAGATGATCATGTCGTCACAGGCGCGGGTGCAAGGCGGCAAGGCCGACGATGCGGCGCAGCGCCTGCAGACCTGGGTGGCGCTGCACCCGCGCGATGCGCAGGCCTGGCAGTTGCTGGGCACCGCCTACACGGCGAAGGGACAGACGTTGCGCGCCATCCGTGCGCAGGCGGAAGCGCAAGTTGCGCACCTGGACTACAAAGCGGCGCTGGACCGTTTCAAGGCGGCGCAGGAACTGGCACGTAAGGGCGCCGGCGGCACCGACCACATCGAAGCGTCGATCGTCGACACACGTGCCCGCCAGCTGGAGTCACTTGTTCGCGAACAGGCGCTCGAGCGCTGATTCGATGACCAAGCCCAGCAGAGAATAGATCAGCGAGCCAATCAGCGCGGCCACGAAGCCGCGCACCTGGAACCCGTCGAGCAACCCGGACGCGGCCCAAAACATCAACGCGTTGATGATGAACAGGAACAGACCGAGCGTTACCACGGTGACCGGCAAGGTGAGAATCACCAGGATGGGCCGGACGATGGTATTGAGCAGGCCGATCACCAGCGCCGCGATCAGGGCGGCGGTGAAGGTCTTCACTTCCACGCCGCTGTACACATACGCAACGAACAGCAGTGCGGCCCCGCTGAGCAGCCATTTGACGATGAGCTTGATCATGCACGGCAGCATAGCACCGGCACCAACGGCTGGTTCAGCTGTAATAATCGTCCGAACTTCTGAACACAATGACAACAGCGTGAAATGCCTGGCTGGCTGAACTCCTGGTTGAGCCGATCCAGTCGGGTCGCTGCGGCGCCCGTGTCTGTCGCCGACGCACGCGCCGCCGAAGCCGACTTTCAAGCCGGCAATGTATTTTTGCAGTCTGGCCGGCTGGATGAAGCAGCGAATCGATTCCGGGCTGCTTTCGAACGCGATCCGGCTCATGCCAACGCCCACGCGAACCTCGGCGCCGTGTTGAGAGACCGCGGCCAGGCGCAGCTGGCTCAGGCGCAGCTGGAAATCGCGCTCCGGCTCGATGCCGGCATCGCGCAGGCAGCAGTCAATCTCGCCTTCATCCACATCGACCGGCGAGAGTGGCAGCAGGCCGCCCCACTGTTTCGCCAGGCGCTCGCGGCGAATCCCCGGCAACCGGATGTCCAGTACTGGCTTGGCAATGCACTGATGGGCATCGGCGACGCAGTCGAGGCGCGCAAGGCGTACCTGGCAGCGGTTCGCATGCAAACCGGGCATGTCAAGGCGCGGTGGGGCGCCGTCATGGCGCAATTGCCGGCTGTGGCGCTCGGTGCGACGGAGCAGGAACAGGCGCTGAACGCCTTCGCACGCGAACTCGATTCGCTCAAGAAGTGGCTGCTCGTTCACCGACCCCAGGACGCCTTCATGGCGGTCGGCGCCCAACAGCCCTACTACCTGGCCTACATCGAAGCCAACCACCGCGAGCGGCTCGGGAAGTACGGTGGCATTTGCGCTTCACTCATGGACGACTGGGCCCGCCAGGTCGGCGTGCCCAAACCGGTCGCCGCTGCGGCCAAGAGACAGCGGGTCGGCATCGTGTCCGCGCACATCCAGAACCATTCGGTCTGGAATGCGATTACGCGCGGGTGGGTCGCGCACCTCGACTTGCAGCGGTTCGAACTGCAGCTTTTTCACACGGGCAACGAACGCGATGCCGAGACCGAATGGGCCGCCCGCCGGGTTTCGCGGCTTCACCATGGCCTGGGCGACTGGACGGCCTGGGCCAAGGCCATCTCCGATGAACATTTCGATGTGCTGATCTACCCGGAGGTCGGCATGGACTCCACGACGACGCGGCTGGCATCCTTGCGGCTGGCTCCCCATCAGTGGGCGAGCTGGGGGCACCCTGTTACCACCGGCTTGCCGACGATCGATGCCTACCTCAGCGCCGAAGCTTTCGAGCCCGAGGGGGCGCAGCAGCACTACACCGAGCGATTGATCTCGCTTCCGCGCCTGGGCTGTGCCTGCCGAACCTTCAACACGGGCGCGAGGGAAATCGACCTGGCGGATTGGCGCATCGGGCCGGACGATCGAATCCTGCTGTGCCCGGGCGTTGCCTTCAAATACGCGCCACGCGACGACCCGCTGCTCGTCGAAGTTGCGAGGCGCTGCCGACCGTGCAAGCTGGTCTTCTTCAGCACGCCGGACGATTTCAAGGCGGCTCTGCTGGAGCGCCGGTTGCGTACCGCTTTCGCCCAATCGGGACTGCAGTTCGACGATTGCGTCCGCTTCATCCCGTGGCAACCCCAGGACCGATTCTTTGGCTTGCTACGCCGGGCCGACGTTGTCCTGGACAGCGCCGGCTTTTCCGGTTTCAACACAACGATGCAGGCCATCGAATGCGACGCGCCCATCGTCGCGTGGGACGGGAAATTCATGCGCGGGCGATTCGCCGCCGCCATCCTGCGCGAACTGGGTCTCGGCGAATGGGTCGTGAATTCGGTGGCGGACTTCGCCGACCGAGCGGAGAGCCTGTGTACGGACACGGTCCTGCGGCGCGATGTGCAACGCAGGATTCGCGAGAACAAGCACAGGCTGTTCAGCGACAAGGGCGTGGTCGACGAACTGGCGGCCCATCTCCAGGCGGCGCAGGCCGCGGCCTAGGGCAACTCTCCGAATTTTTAGAGCGCTGCAATGTCCGCGAAATGCCGGAACACCTCACCTGTGCCGCAAGCCGGCGGGAGCTACTTCCCTTTGAGTCAGTATAGGATCACAGCCACCAGCCCGTGTGCAATATGGGCGCTATCATCCCCTCCCCTTGCTCCTTGATACATGGCCGGAATCCACATCACCGACATCGAAGCCGCCATCAATTTCTGGCGGCAACGCTCTCCCTCGCCAGACGGGGTCACTCTGGCGTCCGAGTTGCGGGCGCTGGCGGAGGTCTATGCGCTGCTGATCTTTTATCACGAGGACGAGGCTGACGAGAAGGGCTTCCCGCCGGCGGCCTACCAGGCCTGGAAGCAGTGGTACGACACCATGCCCGACACCCCGTGCATCGCCATCTGCTCGACCAGCCAGGGCGATGCGGACTGCAGGGGCTGCGGCCGCACATTCGAGGAGGTCCAGCGCTGGACCGAGATGACCCCGGCCGAGAAACGCCGCACCTGGCGTCGCATCACGCTGCAAGGCGACGCCTGGCGCTTCAACAAGTACTCCGAGCGCGCCGGCGAGGGCCTGCCGGCCCCGCCGGTGGATTGAAGGGGCGATGCTGCGGCTGACCCGCGCCCCCAACATCGCTATTGCCGCGCTCTGGGTCGATGCACTGCGCCAGGCGGGAATTGCCGCTTCGATGCAACGGTACTACCTGGGCGCCGCTGCGGGGGAACTCCCGCCTGACCAGTGCCTGCCCGAAGTCTGGCTGATGGACGACGACCAGGAGGTGCAGGCCCGCGCCTTCCTGCACGATCTGCAGCATCTGACCCAGCGGCGCTGGATGTGTCTGTGCGGCGAAACGGTCGAAGGCGGTTTCGAGCAATGCTGGAACTGCGGCCGGCCCATGCCTGCCTAGCTATTTCCAGCGCAAGGGCTCGATGTCGACGCTGCGCGCGCCGTCGCCCAGCATCAGCGCGCCTTCCTGCACGGTGGCCTGCAACTGCATGCTGCGCTGGGCCAGCGCGGCGAGCGCCTGCGAAGCCGCTGTCGGCACCCGGTAGACGCTGAGGTTCTGCAGCCGTGTGAGCTTGGTCTCAATGCCGCGCCACCACACCTCGGCCGCGTGGTTGAAGCAGTAGACGCTGACCTGGTCCGCCTTGCCGCAGGCCTTGGAGAGAGGCTTGTCCTCCGGCTGCCCGACCTCAATCCACAGCCGCGTGAGGCCGGTGAAGTCACGCAGCGACACGTCGGGATCCTCGGGGTTCGACAGGCCCGCACCGAACGCCAGGACGCCATCGCCGCCGCACTCGGATTGCAGGCGGTGCGCATTGAGCGCCAGCGCCACCAGCCGGATCATCATGCGTTCATCGGTCTCGCTGGGATGGCGCGCCAGAGTCAGCTGGTGATCGGCGTAGTAGGCGTGGTCGATGTCGGCGATCGCCAGATTCGCCTTGTAGATGGTGGACTTGAGGGCCAAGGCAGAGGGCTCGGGTTACGCGCGGCGGGCCAGCTCGGTCGCCTTGCCGGTGTACGAGCCGGGCGTCATTGCGATCAGGCGATCCTTCTCTGCATCCGGGATTTCAAGCGAGCGGATCAGTGCATGCAGGTCGGCCGCGGTGACCGACTTGCCACGCGTGACTTCCTTGAGTTTCTCGTAAGCGCCCTGCACGCCGTAACGGCGCATCACGGTCTGGATGGGTTCGGCCAGCACTTCCCAGGCCGAGTCGAGGTCCGCCGCCAGGGCTTCCCCGTTGAGCTCGAGCTTGGCCAGCCCGATGCCCATGGAGTGGTAGGCCAGCGCGGCATAGCCGAGCGCCACACCGATGTTGCGCAGCACGGTGGAATCGGTGAGGTCGCGCTGCCAGCGCGAGATCGGCAATTTTTCCGACAGGTGCCGCAGCAGGGCATTAGCCAGGCCGAGGTTGCCTTCCGCGTTCTCAAAGTCGATCGGGTTGACCTTGTGCGGCATGGTCGACGAACCGATCTCGCCTTCACGCAAGCGCTGCTTGAAGTAGCCCAGGCTCACATAGCCCCAGACATCGCGCGACCAGTCGATCAGGATGGTGTTGGCACGCGCGACCGCGTCGAACAGCTCCGCCATGTAGTCGTGCGGCTCGATCTGGATGCTGTAGGGCTGAAACGTGAGGCCCAGGCCAAGCGGCTCGGGCGACTCAACGACCTTGCGGCTGAACGCCTCCCAATCGAAGTCGGGCCAGGCGGACAGGTGCGCGTTGTAGTTCCCGACGGCGCCGTTCATCTTCCCCATGAGCTTCACGGCGGCGATCTTCTCGCGCGCCGCAGCGAGGCGCACCACCACGTTGGCGATCTCCTTGCCCACGGTGGTCGGACTGGCCGTCTGGCCGTGTGTCCGGCTGAGCATGGGCACGTCGGCGAACTGGTGCGCCATCTCGCGCAGCTTGGCCGTCACGGCGTCCAGCGCCGGAAGGATCACCAGGTCACGGCCGCCCTTGAGCTGCAGCGCATGGCTGGTATTGTTGATGTCCTCACTGGTGCAGGCGAAATGCACGAACTCGCTGGCCGCCTTCAGCTCGGGGCGGGCCTCGAACCTGGACTTGATCCAGTACTCCACCGCCTTCACATCGTGGTTGGTGGTCTTCTCGATCTCCTTGATCGCCACCGCGTCGGCTTCCGAGAAATTCTTGACCAGTCCCAGCAGATAGGTGCGTGCTCCCGCGGAGAGGGGCTTGAACTCCGCGAAACCGGCGTCGCTGAGCGCGATGAACCAGCAAACCTCGACCTGCACGCGCTTGTGCATGTAGCCCTGCTCGCTCATCAGCGGACGCAGCGGCGCCAGTCGGCTAGCGTACCGTCCGTCGAGCGGAGACAGGGCGGAAATGGTGGAAAGTGTCATGTCGGCCACGATTGTAGGCGCGCGCCCCGCACCGCCACGGTGCAAGCGGACTGTCGTGCGCCTGCTACACAAACTACCGCTCGCGTCGGTAAATCCCGCCGTCAATGCGGCCAGGTGCGCAGGGGGCGAGGCTGAGCGGACACGATCGCTAAAATGAATTCGCATACCCACTCGAACAATCCTGAGAGCTTTCAATGAAACTGATTGGATCCATCACCAGCCCTTACGTGCGCAAGGTTCGCATCGTCATGGCCGAGAAGAAGCTGGACTACGATTTCGTGGATGAGGACGTGTGGGCGCAGGACAGCTCGATTGCCCAGTCCAACCCGCTGGGCAAGGTGCCTTGCCTGGTGATGGAAGGTGGTGAGGCGCTGTTCGATTCGCGTGTGATCGTCGAATACCTCGACACGCTGTCGCCGGTGGGCAAGCTGATTCCGGCCGTGGGCCGTGAACGGGCCGAGGTGAAGACCTGGGAAGCGCTGGCGGATGGTGTGCTGGATGCGTCGATCCTGGCGCGGCTGGAAGCCAACTGGGGCGGCCGCACCAAGGCCCAGCGCAGCCAGGGCTGGATCGATCGCCAGATGGCCAAGGTGAACGCGAGCCTGAAGGCCATGAGCCAGGGCGTCGGCGAGAAGCCGTTTTGCGCCGGCATCTACCTCAGCCTGGCCGACATCGCCGTGGGCTGCGCGCTCGGCTACCTGGATTTCCGGTTCCCGGACATTGATTGGCGCAGCCCCTACCCCAACCTCGCGAAGCTGCACGAAAAACTGTCCCAGCGACAAAGCTTCATGGACTCGATGCCGGCCTGAACGCTCGGACCTCGGGACGTCCATTCCCCCGCCGGGGCCCCGCCGCCCGCAATAACATGCAGGGCGGCACCCATGAGAAAAGCCCGGCTCTGCCGGGCTTTTCTCATCTGAACAAACCAAACCAAAAACGCGTAGCGTTTCTGGTTTGAATAATAAAAATGCCGCGAAGCGCCCCGAAACGAAGGAGGGAGGGAGGGAGGAGGAGAAGAGTCGCTCCAGGATTGCAACCGGGCTAACTGCTCCCGGCAGGCTTCGCAGCAATAACCGTATTCTTGTCGAGCCCTTGCTCGTGCCTTGAATAGAGTGGGGCGGGAGCCCGGGGTTCCAGCCCCGACGCCCTGGTCGAAGTAAATTTTTGTGAACCCGGCTGCGAATGCGCCTAGCGCACAGCCAAGAGCTTCTCGATCTCGCGCACCAGCGACCGGTCGTCCGGCGCCGTGCGGCTGGTGTAGTTGGCCACCACCGTGCCGTCCCGCCCGATGAGGTATTTGTGAAAGTTCCACAGCGGCTGGTGCCCCGTGGCCTGGGCCAGCTGGCGATACATCGGGTTCGCCTGAGCTCCCCGTACGCTACTCTTGGCGAACATCGGGAATTTCACGCCATAGGTGTTCTGGCAGAAGTCCGCGATCTGCTGGTTGCCGCCGGATTCCTGCTCGAAGTCGTTGGACGGGAACCCGAGCACCACCAGCCCGCGGTCCTTGTAATGGCTATACAGGGCCTCCAGGCCCTCGTACTGGGGAGTGAAGCCACAGTAGCTGGCGGTGTTCACGACCAGCAGCACTTTGCCGCTGTACTGGCACAGGGCCTGGGGCTTCTCATCTTGCAGCCGGGCGAAGGTGTGCTGCAGCACGCCGGGACAGGCCGCTGCGGTGGGCGCTGGTGTGGTGGCCCGAACCGGCGTGAACGCCGCGCCCGCCGTGAGCACGGCGCCGGCGGCGATGAGGCGAAAAGTGTTCAACATCGAATTCATCCTTAAGGCGAATCGCCCTTCAAAAGCTTTCAGCCTATGATTTGTCAAGGCTTTTTCACACGGCCGCTTAAAATGTGCACAGCCAAGAAAGACAGCCATGCTCTATCCTGAACTGTTCAAGCAACTTGAGTCGGTCCGCTGGGACATGGACAAGGACATTCCATGGGCTCAATTCGACTCCGCCAAGTTGTCCGACGAGCAGGCTCAGACCATCAAGATGAACGCCATCACCGAATGGTCGGCATTGCCCGCCACGGAAATGTTCCTGCGAGACAACAAGGACGATAGCGATTTTTCCGCATTCATGTCGATCTGGTTTTTCGAAGAGCAAAAGCACTCGCTGGTGCTGATGGAATACCTCAAGCGGTTCCGGCCGGAACTGGCGCCGACCGAAAAGGAACTACACGACGTCCGCTTCGAGTTCGAGCCGGCCCCGGCGCTTGAAACACTGATGTTGCATTTCTGCGGTGAGATCCGGCTGAACCACTGGTATCGCCGTGCCAGCGAATGGCACACCGAGCCCGTCATCAAGCACATTTACACGACGCTTTCGCAGGACGAGGCCCGCCATGGCGGCGCGTACCTGCGCTACATGAAGCGGGCGATCAATAATTTTGGCAACGAAGCCAAGGCCGCCTTCACGAAGGTCGGCGTCCTGATGGCCAGCGCCAGCCGAACCGCGCAGGCCCTGCACCCCACCAACCTGCACGTCAACAAGAGCCTGTTCCCGCGCGACACCATCCAGTCACGCCTGCCCAACCCCGAGTGGCTGGAGCACTGGCTGGACAAGCAGATCAACTTCGACTCGGTATGGGAAAACAAGGTGATCGAGCGCATCCTGCACAACATGAGCCTGCTGATGGACCGCAGCTTCAAAAGCGTGCAGGAGCTCAACCGCTACCGCAAGGAAGTTGCGGCCATCCTGGCGCAGCAGGGTAAACAGGTCGGACCGGCGCCCACGGCGGCGTGAGTCCGTCTTCGTTGAGGGCCTGACCGGCCATCCGCTCCAGCGTGGCCAGACCCTCGTTCCTCGGCAAGATCGTCCCGCGCGAGCAGGTGGCGGCGCGGGTCGCTGCGTTGCCGCAACCGGTTGTCTTCACCAATGGCGTGTTCGACGTGCTGCATCGTGGCCACGCCACCTACCTGGCGCAGGCGAGAGAACTCGGCGCGAGCCTGGTGGTGGCGCTGAACACCGACGCCTCGGCCAGGCGCCTGGGCAAGGGACCTGACAGGCCGCTGAACAGCGAGGGTGATCGCGCCATGGTGATGGCCGCGCTCGAATCGGTCAGCCTGGTCACCTGGTTCGACGAAGACACGCCGCTGCAGATGATCAGCGAGATACGGCCGGCGGTCCTGTGCAAGGGCGGCGACTACGACATGGCCAGGCTGGCCGAAAGCGCTGTCGTCACGGGCTACGGCGGCCGCGCGGTATCCATACCTTTCGTTGCCGGCTACTCGACCACCGAGCTGGTGCGCCGGATTCGCGCTGGCGGCTGACGGGCGCGGTTCAGGCGGGTTTTTCCCCGGGCGCGGACGCGAGGGGCGGCTGGCGGCGCAGCTTCCGCGCCACGCGCTTGATGAAGTGCTCGATATCGTCCAGGTAGGTGAACACCACCGGCACCACCAGCAGGCTGAGGACCGTCGACGTGATCAGGCCGCCGATCACCGCGATCGACATCGGCGAGCGGAAGCTCGGGTCGGCGGTGCCGAAGCCGATGGCGATCGGCAGCATGCCCGCGCCCATCGCGATGGTGGTCATGATGATCGGCCGGGCGCGCTTGTGGCAGGCATCCAGCAGCGCGTCGAAGCGCGACAGCCCATGGTCCCGCCTGGCCACGATGGCGTACTCCACCAGCAGGATCGAATTCTTCGTCGCGATGCCCATCAGCATGATCAGGCCGATCAGCGAGGGCATGGAAAAACTCTTCTGCGCGATCAGCAGGCCGACGAAGGCGCCGCCGAGCGCCAGCGGCA
>JBDSWB010000118.1:0-20932 GCA_039926915.1 Ramlibacter sp. | reverse complement strand
CCCGGACGCAGGCCGGTGATCGCGATCTGGATATCCCCGCCAGGGTTCTGGGCATCACGCACCGTGAGGCCGGAGAGCGAGATCATCTTGCGCGCCAGGTCATAGATGCGCACAGGCTCGCCCATGTCCAGCACAAACACCTCGCCGCCCCGGGCCATGACACCGGCCTGGAGCACCAGCTGGGCGGCTTCGGGAATGGTCATGAAATAGCGGGTCACTTCCCCGTGGGTCACCGTGACCGGCCCCCCGGATTCGATCTGGCGGCGAAACAGCGGCACCACGCTTCCGCTGGAACCCAGGACATTACCAAACCTGACGATGGAAAACCGGGTCTCGCGGCGCACCGGATTCGCCAGCCCGGGGTCCAGCAAGCCGACATCCGCTTCGGCGCAGGCCGACAGGGCTTGCAGCACCTGCTCGGAGATCCGTTTGGTGACGCCCATGACGTTGGTCGGGCGCACCGCCTTGTCGGTGGACACCAGCACCATGTGGCTGACGTTGCATTCGAGCGCCGCACGGGCGGTTGCCGTGGTGCCGAACACGTTGTTGAGCACCGCTTCCGCAATGTTGGATTCGACGAGGGGCACGTGCTTGTAGGCCGCCGCGTGGTAGATGATGGCCGGCTGGTGGTCGCGGCAGATCTGGACGATTCGCCCATGGTTCTGCACGCTGGCGAGCAGTGGCACCAGCGAAACCGGCAGGCCGGCGGCATCGCAGTATTCCTGCAGTTCGCGGTGGATGCTGTACAGGCCGAATTCGTTGTGGTCGACCAGCACCAGCTTGCGCGGCTTTTCTTTCACGATCTGGCGGCAAAGCTCGCTGCCGATGCTGCCGCCCGCGCCCGTCACCATGACCGACTGCTGCGCGAGCATCTGCGCCGGCGACACCGGGCTGTCCGCCACCGGCGCGCGGCCCAGCAGGTCCTCGACATCCAATTCGTGGAAATCCTGGACCGTGACGCGCCCGCTGGCCAGGTCGACGATCCCGGGCAGCGTCCGGATGCGCGCGGGCAGGCCGTGCAGCCGATCGAGAATTTCGCGCCGGCGCTGGCGGCTGATGCTGGGCAGTGCCAGCAGGATCTCGGTCACGCCGAAGCGGCGCACCACATCGCCTGCTTCGTCCGACGCGTAGATGCGCACGCCGTTGAGGCTGCGCCCGGTCTTGCCCGAGTCATCGTCGACGAAGCCCACCATGGCGAAATCCCGCGAGCCCGCGATGGCAGCAGCGGTCTGGGCGCCGGCCGCGCCCGCGCCGTAAATGAGGAGTCGCCCTTTCGCCCGCTTGTTCGTGCCCATGAGGCCCGCCAGCCAATAGCGAGCGACGGCCCGGCTGGCGACGACCAGCAGCAGGAAGATCAGTGGTTGCAGGATCCCCACGCTGCGCGGCAGGCCATGGATGCCGCCCTGCATCCCGTACAGGCGCATGACGAGCAGGGCACCGACGAAGAGCGAGCCATAGAGGCCCACTGCCTTGCCCGTGGCGACCATGGCGGCCATGCCCGTGTAGCGAAAGATGCTGCGGTACAGGCCGTAGCGGGTGAACACCGGCACCGCCAGGACAGGAGAGAGCGCGTAAATGAGCCACTGCGCGCCTTCGGGCCAGTGGAGCAAGTCCAGCCGCAGGCTGAAGGCGAGCCAGGTGGCGGCGAGGGCGCTGGCGATGTCGACCGTGACCACAACGAGCCGCTTGACCGATCGCGGCCAGGCGAGCACGGTGGTGATCATGGGCCGCGGCGCAGGGAGAGTCTTCAGCGTGCGATCCCCGTGCGGGCGAGCACATCGCAGACCAGTTCCAGCCGGACCAAGGGGTTGTCCAGTTCCATCAGTTGCTGCTTGAGTTGAAACGGCAAGGGTAGCAGTTCGCACCAACGGTTGGCCACCCAGCCGCAGTCGTCCAGGCGCCACGGCCCCTGGACCGGCAACTGCCCCGGCGCTTCGGTTTTCTGCTGCAGGGATTGAATGAGCTTGTCCAGCGCCTGCGACGAGATCTTGAGGTCGTCCGGGATCGGGATAACCATGTCGGGGTCGAGCCGCTGCACGTCGGCCACCCACAGCCCGTGCTTTAACTGGTCACTGGACTGGATGCGAAAGCGCTGCGCGCCGCTGGCGCGGATCATCATGAGACCGGGCCGAGGCCTTTCGATCTCGCTGATGGTGGCCAGAGTGCCCACCGAAGAGAACGTTTCCGTGCCGCCGGGCGTGCGCACTTCGCTGCCCTGGTTGAGCAGCACAACGCCGAACGGCGCGCCCGCCTTGTGGCAGCGGCCGATCATGTCCAGGTAGCGGACCTCGAAGATCCGCAGCGTCAGCACACCGTCCGGGAACAGTACCGCGCCCAGCGGGAACAGCGGGAGGGACTGCAGGGTGAGGGCGGACGACATCGGGTTCCCGTTTCTGCCCGCTATCATCCCACGACCTGTCCGTTTCCCACCCCGATGGCCTACCAAATCATTTCTTTCCTGCTGGACGTCGCTGCCGGCCTGCTTGGGGGCGCCTGCCTGCTGCGGCTGTACATGCAATACCAGCGCGTCTCGTTCAGGAATCCGGTGGGCCAATTCGTGTTTGCGCTCACTGACTGGCTGGTGCTGCCGTTGCGACGGATCCTGCCGGCCGCAGGCCGCTGGGATACCGCCAGCCTGGTGGCGGCCTTCCTGCTGGAACTGGCCCAGTTCGTGGTGCTCTGGCTGTTACTGGGACAAATCGCATCGCTTGCATCGCTGCCCCTGCTGGCGCTCTTCGGCTTGGCGCGACTGGTGATTTCCGGGCTGACGGGGCTGGTGATCGTGTACGCCATCCTGTCGTGGGTGCGGTCCGATTCACCCATCACGGACGTGATCGACCGGCTGTGCGCTCCGCTGCTGCGGCCATGGCGCAAGATCATTCCTCTGGTGGGCGGCATCGACCTGTCACCGCTGGCGCTGCTGGTGGCGCTGCAAGTGACGGCCATCATGCTGGCCTACCTGCAGTCGGCCGTTCTGAGTTGAACTTCTGCCTCTAGCTAACCGCGTCCGCGGGCTGGCGCTGCAGCATGGCCAGCGCATGGGCGATGGTTGCGCGCAGTTCACGGCGATCGCAGATGAAATCCACCCCGCCTTTTTGCTGCAGGAATTCCGCACGCTGGAAGCCTTCGGGTAAGGTGACTCGCACCGTGGACTCGATCACGCGCGGGCCGGCAAAGCCGATCAGGGCCTTGGGCTCCGCCACGACGATGTCGCCGACAAATGCAAAACCGGCGCTCACGCCGCCCATGGTCGGGTCGGTCAGCACACTGATGTAGGGCAGGCCCTTCTTGGCCAGCCGCGTCAACGAGGCGTTGGTCTTGGCCATCTGCATCAGGGAGAGCAGCCCTTCCTGCATGCGGGCGCCACCGGTCGCAGTGAAGCAGACGAAAGGCACTTTCTGCTCGATCGCCGATTCGACGCCGCGCACGAAGCGCTCGCCGACAACGCTGCCCATGCTGCCACCCATGAAGTCGAACTCGAATGCGGCAGCGACCAGGCTGATGCTGTGCACCGCGCCGCCCATGACGACCAGGGCGTCGGTCTCGCCAGTGTTCTCCAGGGCCTCCTTGAGCCGTTCCGGGTACTTGCGGCTGTCCTTGAACTTGAGCGCGTCCACCGGCAGCACTTCCTGGCCGATCTCATAGCGTCCTTCGGCGTCCAGGAAGCTGTTCAAGCGCGGCCGCGCCCCGATACGATGGTGATGGCCGCAAGTGGGGCAGACGTTCTGGTTCTGCTCCAGGTCGGTCTTGTACAGCACATTCTCACAACTCGGGCACTTGACCCACAGACCCTCGGGCACCTGCCGGCGGTCGGCGGGGTCAGTCTGCTGGATTTTGGGAGGCAGAAGTTTTTCGAGCCAGCTCATCGTGCGATCACTCCTAGGAGGGACTGATTATGCGTCCAGCGCAGAGCGGATCCCACGCAGAAATTCCGACAAGGTTTCCACCACGTCTTCGCGCGTTTCGCCGTCGATCAGCTGGATGATCCGGGTGCCGATGACGACGGCATCGGCGACTTTGCCGACCGCCTGCGCCGTGGCCGCATCCCGGATACCAAACCCAACTCCCACCGGGATGTGCACATGCCGGCGGATGCGGGGCAGCATCTGCTCGACAGCACAAGTGTCCAGGTGGCCGGCGCCGGTCACGCCCTTCAACGACACGTAGTACACGTAGCCGCTGGCCACACGGGCGACCTGCTGGATGCGCTCGTCGGTGCTGGTGGGCGCCAACAGGAAGATGAGGTCGAGCCCATTGGCCTTGAGTTTGGCCGCGAATTCTTCGCACTCTTCCGGCGGATAGTCGACGATGAGGACGCCGTCCACGCCGGCCGCAGCCGCGTCACGGATGAATGTGTCCTTGCCGTGCATGAGGTCGTAGCGTTCGACCGGGTTTGCGTAGCCCATCAGCACCACTGGCGTGCGCGTGTCGTCCTGGCGGAACTGGTGCACCATGTCCAGCACTTGCCGGGTGCCGACGCCCAGCGCCAACGCCTTTTCGCCGGCCTTCTGGATGACCGGCCCGTCGGCCATGGGGTCGGAAAACGGCACGCCCAACTCGATCACGTCGGCGCCGGACTGAACCATGCCGTGCATCAGCTCGGGCGTGATGTCGGCGAACGGAAAGCCTGCAGTGACGTAGGGAATCAGCGCCTTGCGTCCCTGGGCCTTGAGCGCGGCAAATGTGGTTTCGATGCGGCTCATGACTTGCCGCCTTTCACCTGCAGGCCACGCATCGACGGACGGTCGTAGAAGTCGACGCCGGCCAGATCGGCCACCGTGCCGATGTCCTTGTCGCCACGGCCCGAGAGGTTCACCAGGATGTTTTCTTCGGGTTTCATCGTCCTTGCCAGCTGCATCGCGTAGGCGATGGCATGGCTCGATTCGAGGGCGGGGATGATGCCTTCGGTGCGACAAAGGTAATGGAACGCCTCGAGGGCTTCCTTGTCGGTGATGCCGACATACTCGGCGCGGCCGATGTCCTTCAGCCACGCGTGTTCGGGCCCGACGCCGGGATAGTCCAGGCCGGCGCTGACGCTGTGCGTTTCGGTGATCTGCCCATTCTCGTCCTGCAGGATGTAAGTGCGGTTGCCATGCAGGACGCCGGGGCTGCCGCGCTGCAGGGAAGCCGAATGCCTGCCGCTGTCCAGGCCTTCGCCGGCGGCTTCCACGCCGACCAGGCGAGTTTTTTCATACGGGATATAGGGATGGAAGATGCCCATCGCGTTGCTTCCGCCCCCCACGCACGCTACGACGACATCGGGCTGCTGACCGCCTGTCATTTCGGGCATCTGCGTGAGGCACTCCTTTCCAATCACGCTCTGGAAATCGCGCACCATCATCGGGTAAGGATGCGGGCCGGCCACCGTGCCGATGATGTAGAAGGTGTTCTCCACGTTCGTGACCCAGTCGCGCATGGCCTCATTGAGCGCATCCTTGAGCGTCTTGCTGCCGGACTCGACAGGGACCACGGTGGCGCCCAGCAGGTTCATGCGGTAGACGTTCGGGCTCTGGCGCTTGACGTCCTCGCTGCCCATGTAGACCACGCACTCCAGGCCATAGCGCGCACAGATAGTCGCCGCAGCGACGCCATGCTGGCCCGCGCCGGTTTCCGCGATCACGCGCGGCTTGCCCATGCGCCGCGCCAGCATGGCCTGACCGATCACATTGTTAATCTTGTGCGCCCCGGTGTGATTCAGGTCTTCGCGCTTGAGGTAGATCTGGGCGCCGCCCTGCTCACGGCTCATCCGGGCCGCGTGATAAACCGGGGAGGGACGGCCGACGAAGTGCTTGAGCTCGTAGTGAAATTCGCGCAGGAATTCCGCATCGTGCTGGTACTTCGCATAAGCCTCGCGCAGCTCGCTGATGGCGTGGGTGAGCGTCTCGCTCACGAAACTGCCGCCGTAAATCCCGAAGTGGCCGGTCGGGTCCGGTTGTTGATAGGAAGGCATGAGGATCTCAGGCAAGGAGCTTGTCGGCGGCCCGCACAGCCGCGACAAACTGATGGATCTTTTCCGGGTCCTTGATGCCCTTCACGGTGCTGCCACCAGGAGCGGCTACCTCGACGCCGGAGCTCACATCGACGGCCAGCGACTTACAGCGCGGCCGCACCTGCACGATGCCATCGGTCACGTTTGCACGCGTCAATCCACCAGACAAAACGAGGTGACAGTTGACGCTTCGTGGAAGACGTGACCAATTGAAAGCTTTTCCGCCCCCGCCGTACCCATCGACATGCGCGTCGAGCAGGATGGCTTGGGCCAGTGGATATTGAACCGCAAATTCTAGCAAGTCGAAGGGCGCGGTTTCGTCCAGGGGAATGCGGGCCGCGCGCAGGAAGGGCCGTCGGCCACCGGCCGTGGCCTCGAAGCACTCGAGCGGCGTCTCGTCGCCGTGGAATTGCACGGCCGCGCCTGGCACCTGGTCGCACGCGGCCAGCACCGAACCCGGCGCTTCATTGACGAACAGGAGAACGGGCGTCACGAACGGCGGCAGCCGCTGGGCCAGCTCCGAGGCCCGCTGCGGTGTGATGCTGCGCGGGCTCTTGCGGTACATCACGAAGCCCACCGCGTCGGCCCCCGCTGCGACGGCGGCGTCCACGTCCTGTTCGCGGGTCAGGCCGCAGATCTTGATCCGAGTTCGCAGTGCGAGCGCAGGGTCAGGGCTCATGGCAGCCAATCATACGCAGGCGTGCGGCTCGGCAGGTTCCACTCGGGGCCGTACACGGGGCCCAGGAAGTACAAGCCATCGGGGGGAAAGGTCGGCGCGGCGGCGTCCCGGTCGCGCGCTGCCAGCACCTCAGCCATCCATTGGGCCGGTTGGTGACCCTGGCCGATGGCAAGCAGGCAGCCCATGATGTTGCGGATCATGTGGTGCAGGAAGGCATCCGCCTCGAATTCGAACCGCCAGTAGGCGCCGCGGCGGCTGATGTCGATCCGCGCGAGCTGCTTGACGGGCGAACGGGCCTGGCACCCCGAAGCGCGAAAGGAAGTGAAGTCGTGCTCGCCGACCAGCGCCGCCGCTGCCTCCTGCATGGGCCGCGACTCCAATGGACGGAAGACCCAGCCCACCCGGCCTGCGTCGACGCTGGGGCGCACCGGCGACTCCAGTACCACGTACACATAGCGACGCGACTTTGCACTGGCCCGGGAGTGAAAAGAGTCCGGAACAGGCCGTGCCCATTCCACGGCAATGTCGTCAGGCAGGAATCGGTTCGTGCCGCGTACCCAGGAAAATTCCTCGCGCTGCAACGGGGTATCGAAATGAACCACCTGCATGAGTCCGTGTACGCCTGTGTCGGTGCGGCCGGCGCAGACCGTGGAAACGGGGAGGGCGCAGAACTGCCCCAGCGCGCCTTCCAGGCGGTCTTGCACGGTCCGGCCGGAAGTCTGGCTTTGCCAGCCTTCGTAGGCCTGTCCGTTGTAGCTGATGCCGAGTGCCAGCCTCATTGGCGGGCCTTCAGGTCGAAAGAAGCTGTTGCTAACCGATTTCGGCGAGGAATCGCTGGGCCTTGTTCTTCAGGTCGCCCGATGCCTCGGCCACTACTTCCTGGGCCAGGCTGCGAGCACCGTCGGGGTCGCCGATGGCATTGAATTCCTGCGCAAGTGCCAACTTGGTGGCGAGAGGGTCACCCCCCGATTCTTCGAAACCGCTGCTGACCAGCGGCGCGCCGGCCGTGCTCAGAGGCGCGCCATCGGTGTCATGTTCGGCTTTGGCGGAAGCCGTGCCGGCGGCCGAGCCACCCAGGTCGAGCGACAGGGCGCCGAGGTCGAATTCGATCATGCCGTGGTCCGCAGCCGCCGGGGCGGATGCCGGAATGGCCACCACAGGCGCGGTCGGCGGAACCTTCAACGGCTCGGTGGTGAAGCTCAGGCTGCCTTCGGTCAAGTTCAGGTCGGGCGCATCGAGCCGCGCCGCGACCGGCGCAGCAGGCGGCGGCAAAGTTACGGTGGCGGCGCCGAAATCCATGTCCAGCGACGGCATCGGTTGGGCTACCGGGACGACGGTCATGGCCACTGTGGGCTGCAGCGCGGTCGGGCTCACTGCGGCGACGGCCACGGGCAGGTGGGGAGGCGCCGGCGGATCGTCACCCAAGGAGAAATCGAGGTCGAGGTCGAGGTCGGGCGCGGCTGGCGGCGCTGCCTGTATGGGCATCACCTGGGTGGCTGTCGCCATGCCGAATGCACCGGTGGCGGCACTGGCGGCTGCCATGGCCACGGTGCCTTGGGAGGGCTGTCCGCCGGGGCGGTACAGCGGGTTGCCCGCATCGAGTTCCTGGCCGAGCTCGCAGATATGTTCCCACTCCGGGCCGGCGCCGTGCGTCAGGCCGTAGGCCTCCGTCGCCACCAGCTCAAAAGCCTTGGCGTCCCGCCGCTTGGCGTAGATTTCCAGCAGCTTGGCGTGCACGGCCACGCGCTGCGGCGTGGTTCGCATGGCTTCCTTGAGGATTTCCTCGGCCTGCAGGTCGCGACCGTAGGCCAGGTACACGTCAGCCTCAGCGACCGGATCGACATCGCCGGCCGCGTCGAGCTGGCTGGGCGAATACACCATGGACGAGCCGGTCTGGCTGACTTCATTCGTGTCGATCCTCTGGCCGCCGCTGGCGCCGAAGAACGAATCGGGCTGCAGCCGGCTTTCGAGGAATGAGCTGTCGACCTGGGTCGACTTCTTTCGCTGCTGCGCGCGATAGAAACCAAAGCCCAGCAACAGCGCCAGGATGCCGCCGATGGTCGCGGGCACGATCGGGTTTTCGAGCAGATCGTCGACCAGGCTGGTTTCAACCGGAGGCGGCGGTGCCTTGGGCCTGGAGGCCGCTGAAGCGGTCTTGGGCGCCAAGGGCGCCATGACGGCAGGGGCGCTGGCGGCCGCTGCAGGGCTGGAGGCTGATGCCGACAAGGCCGGTGCCGCCGTCACCGAAGGCACGGAGGTGGCGGCCAGCGGGGCCGGCGCGGCGACGACCGGTGCGGCGACGACCGGTGCGGGTGCCGGAGGGGGAGGCGCCGGCGCCGGCGGAGGGGGCGCGACCACGGGTGGCGGAGCGGGGACGGGGGCCGGAGCGGCAGCCACCACGGGCGCCGGTGCCTTGACGACCGGGGCCGCAACGGCGGGTGACACGGCAGACGCGGGCTTGGTGGGACCGGCCGCGCCGACGGGGACGGCAACACCGGGCTTGGGAGTGCTCGCCGCCCCAGTGGCAGCAGGCGTGGCGGTGCCGAGCTTGTTGAGCTCGGCGATGTTCTTGTTGAGTTCGGCTACTCGCGTTGCGGCATCGCGTGCGGCGCGGTCGCGGGCGATCTTGTCCGCTTCAGCTTTGCCTTGCACAGCGCCCTTGGACAGGGTCAGTTTGTCGGGCGTGGCGGGGCCGGCATTCTTTTCCTGGACCTGGGCCTGCACCTTGCCGGTGGCTTGCCGGTCGGCGGGGGCCACCTGCGTCGTCGGCAGCCCCTCTGCCAGGCGACGGCGGAACTCATTGAAATCACGGCTCTGCGCAACGATGGTCTGGCTGGCATCGCCGGTCGGCACCAGTTCGACTTGCTCGGCGGTGGGGACATCGAGGACGACACCGGCTTTAAGCCGATTGACGTTCCCGCCAATGAAGGCGTCCGGATTGGCGCGCAGGATGGCCACCAGCATCTGGTCAAGCGATACGCTGGCAGGCTTGTTGGCCGCAGCAATCTTGCCGGCGGTGTCACCGGCCTGCACCGTCACCTGCTTCCCGTCTCCCGACGGCGTCTTGGGCGATGCCGCTTGCCTGGGGGCAGCGGCACTGCGGGGCGGCTTGCCGGTGGGAGCGGCCGCGGCGGAAGGCGCGGGCGCCGGGCTGACTCGTGAAAGCGGGGCCGAGGGCGCCCGGGAGGCCGGCGCGACAGGCGACACCTGGGCGGCGAGCGGCGCCGCAGGTTGGCGCAGGGCGGGAGGATCGAGCAACATCGTGTAGTCGCGCACGATGCGTCCCGACGACCAGTTGGTCTCCAGGATCAGGTCGACAAAGGGGTCGTTGACCGCCCGCGGGCTGGTCAAATGAAGGAAGTGGCGACCGTCGGCACGACGTTGCAACGTGATCTGGATGCCGGAGAGCGCGGGGTTGTATTCAAGGCCGGCGGCGCGGAACGCTTCGGGCGTGGCCACGACCACACGAAGGCTGCTCAGCTCTTCCGCGGATATTTCCGGAACGTCGATTTCGGCCCGCAACGGCTCACCGAGGGCCGATAGGACCGTGATTCGACCCAAGGCGAGGGCATTTGCATCCGATGCCGAAACACTTAGTAGCGCGGCCGCGGCGAATGCCAGGGCGGTTGCGCGCCAATGCGGCCTGTTTTCCATCGGTTTTTGCGCCCTCACTGCTCGGTCTGCAGGCAATTTTTTTCTCATCATGCGAACAAACGCCTCGACGCTGAATTTGCTAAAAGGACCATAACATCAATGTCTTAGACTGACAAGCTGAGACACCTTTTAACTTCCGAAGCATCTGTCCGCCCTCGTTTCTGGAAGCGATCATGTTGTGACGTGGCAACGGCCTGTAACCACTAATTACAGGCCGTTGCTTCAAATTGCCAAGGCGCGGGCGTCAAGCTTCCAGCAGGACGCGCAACATGCGGCGCAACGGCTCAGCCGCGCCCCAGAGCAGCTGGTCGCCGATGGTAAAGGCGCCTAGATACTCGGGTCCCATGGCGAGCTTGCGGATGCGGCCGACCGGAATGTCGAGCGTGCCGGTGACGGCCACCGGGGTCAGGTCCTTTATCGTCGCCTCGCGGTTGTTGGGAACGACCTTGACCCAGGCGTTATCGTTCGCGATGAGCTGTTCGATTTCGGCGATCGGAACTTCTCTCTTCAGCTTGAACGTCAATGCCTGGCTGTGGCAGCGCATTGCGCCGATGCGGACGCAAAAACCATCCACCGGGATGGACGGCGTTCCGAAAGCTTCGCCCAGGCCGAGGATCTTGTTGGTTTCTGCGCCGGCTTTCCATTCTTCAAGGCTCACGCCATTGCCCATGTCCTTGTCAATCCAGGGAATCAGCGAGCCACCCAGCGGGACGCCGAAATTCTCCATCTCGCCGGCCGACATGCCTCGCTGACGCGCCAGGATCTTGCGGTCGATCTCGAGAATGGCGGACTTCGGGTCGTCCAGCAGCGCCTTGACTTCAGCATTCAACGAGCCGAACTGCGTGAGGAGCTCACGCATGTGCTGCGCGCCGCCGCCCGATGCCGCCTGGTAGGTCATGCTCGACATCCACTCCACCAGGCCCGCCTTGTACAGCGCACCCACGCCCATCATCATGCAGCTGACCGTGCAATTGCCACCGATCCAGTTACGGCCGCCCTTGACCAGGGCGTTCTTGATGACGTGCATGTTGACCGGGTCCAGGATGATGACGGCGTCGTCCTGCATCCGCAGTGTCTTGGCCGCATCGATCCAGTGGCCGTTCCAACCGGCGGCGCGCAGCTTGGGAAAAACCTCCGTCGTGTAGTCGCCGCCCTGGGCGGTGATCACGATGTCGCACTTGCGCAGCGCTTCGATATCGAAGGCGTTCTTCAGCGCGGTTTCGTTCTTCGCCTGGGCCGGGGCCTTGCCGCCCGCATTGGACGTGGAGAAGAAGAGTGGCTCGACCAGGGCGAAATCGCCTTCGGCCTGCATCCGGTCCATGAGGACGGAGCCGACCATGCCGCGCCAGCCGACCAGACCGACGAGGGGTTGTTGTCCGTTGGAAATGGTCATCACATCGCCCTTTTCAAAAGTTGAATCAAACCTTTTTGTCCCCCGGCTCGTCTGGCCGGGGAAGGGCGGACGAGGCGGAGCTATCTAGCCCTTGGTGGCCTTCTTGGTAATCGTCGACGAGAGGGCGGCCACGACGGCATCGCCCATTTGGCGGGTGCCGACTTTCGTGGTGCCGTCAGAGTAGATGTCCGCCGTGCGCAGACCCGAGGCGAGCACGTCCTTGACGGCGACTTCGATCCTGTCGGCGGCCTGGGGTTGGTTGAGCGAATAGCGGAGCATCATGGCGGCAGACAATATTGTAGCCAAAGGATTGGCGATTCCCTTGCCCGCGATATCCGGGGCGCTTCCGTGGCTGGGTTCGTACAGGCCCTGGCTGGAGGCGTTCATGCTCGCCGAAGGCAGCATCCCGATCGATCCAGTCAGCATGGCCGCCTCGTCCGACAGGATGTCGCCGAACATGTTGCCGGTGACTACCACGTCGAACTTCTTGGGGGCCTTGACCAGCTGCATGGCCGCGTTGTCGACGTACATATGGTCCAGCGCGACGTCCGGATACTCCTTGCCGACCTCGGTCACCACGTCCTTCCAGAGCTGAAAAGTTTCGAGGACGTTGGCCTTGTCCACGCTCGTGACGCGCTTGCTGCGCTTGCGGGCCGCCTGGAATGCGACGTGCGCGATGCGCTCGACCTCGGGGCGCGAGTAGCGCATGGTGTCGAAAGCCTCTTCGCTGCCCGGGAAGTGGCCGTCCACCGCGGTGCGGCGGCCGCGGGGCTGGCCAAAGTAGATGTCTCCGGTCAATTCCCGAATGATCAGGATGTCCAGGCCCGACACCAGTTCCGGCTTAAGGCTGGACGACCCCACCAGCTCGTCGTAACAGATGGCAGGGCGAAAGTTGGCGAACAGGCCGAGATTCTTGCGAAGTCCCAGCACCGCCTGCTCGGGCCGCAGGGGGCGATCGAGCTTGTCGTACTTCCAGTCACCGACTGCGCCGAACAGCACGGCGTCGGCATCCTTCGCCAGTTTCAGTGTGGCCTCCGGAAGTGGGTGGCCGTGCGCTTCGTAGGCAGCGCCTCCGACCAGTGCCGACTCCATTTCGAACTTCAGGTCCACGACCTGGAGCACCTTGACGGCCTCGGCCACGATCTCGGTGCCTATGCCGTCACCCGGGAGAACTGCGATTTTCACGAATCTTTCCTTGCATCATGGTGAGCGAAGCGCTGAACAAGCGCGTATTCACAGGTCTTGAACAACATATAGAAGGCGACGGCCACGTAGGCGTTGAATACCAGTTCGGCCAGCTGCAGAAGCGCGCCCTCGCTCACGGCGTCAAAGCCATGCTCGCCGAGAAAGCCCAAGTTGGCAGCGAACACCTGCACCAGATTCACCGAAGCCACGCCGAAAACCACGAATCCGATCCCCATCAGCAGAAAGGTGCAGAGCCAATGGCGCAGCAGCCACCTGAAAAACGGGCTCTGGTAGCTTGCGCTCACAGCGTGTGCGCGAGCCAGGGTTTGGAGGCCAGGCGCTGGGCCTCGAAGGCCCTGATCTTGTCGGACCGGCGCAGTGTGAGGCCGATGTCGTCGAAGCCATTGGTCAGGCAGAACTTGCGGAACGGCTGGACTTCGAAGGACAACTCCTCGCCCTGGGGCTTGACGATGACCTGGCGCTCCAGGTCCACCGTGAGCTGGTAGCCGGGAAACGCCGCCACAGCATCGAACAAGGCGGAAACCTGGGCCTCGGGCAGGACGATGGGCAGCAGGCCGTTCTTGAAGCAGTTGTTGAAAAAGATGTCGGCGTAGCTCGGGGCGATGACGCCCCGAAAGCCATACTGGTCCAGGGCCCACGGCGCGTGCTCGCGCGACGAGCCGCAACCGAAATTCTTGCGTGCCAGCAGGATCGAAGCGCCCTGGTAGCGCGGCTGGTTCAGAACGAAATCCGGGTTGGCCTTGCGCGTGGCCGGGTCCTGGCCCGGTTCACCAGGGTCCAGGTAACGCCATTCGTCGAACAGGTTCGGGCCGAAGCCGGTCTTGCGGATCGACTTCAGGAACTGCTTGGGGATGATCGCGTCAGTGTCGACATTCTCGCGATCCATGGGGGCGACGAGCCCCTTGTGCACGGTGAATTTTTGCATTTTGATGAGTTGGAGCCAGAGTCAGGCAAATTGGCGGACATCGACGAAATGGCCGTGGATCGCCGCCGCGGCCGCCATGGCGGGGCTGACAAGGTGCGTGCGACCGCCGGCGCCCTGACGGCCTTCGAAGTTGCGGTTGCTGGTCGAGGCGCAACGCTCGCCCGGCTCCAGCCGGTCCGCGTTCATGGCCAGGCACATCGAGCAGCCCGGCTCGCGCCATTCGAAGCCGGCTGCCTTGAAGACTTCGTGCAGGCCTTCGCGCTCGGCCTGTTCCTTGACCAGACCCGAGCCGGGAACGACCATCGCGACTTTGACGTTTCTCGCGACTTTCTGGCCCAGCTTTTTGACCATCGCCGCGGCTTCACGCATGTCCTCGATGCGGCTGTTGGTGCAGGAGCCGATGAACACCTTGTCCACATAGATGTCGTTCAGGGCCTTGCCGGGCGCCAGGCCCATGTAGGTCAGCGCGCGCTCGATGGCGCCTCGCTTGCTCGGATCCTTTTCCTTCTCCGGGTCCGGCACTCTGCCGTCCACACCCAGCACCATTTCAGGGGAAGTGCCCCAGGTGACCTGGGGAATGATCTGCGTGGCGTCCAGTTCGACGACCGCTTCGAATTTCGCATCTAGGTCCGATTGCAGGGTCGCCCAGTAGGCTACCGCCATGTCCCACTCCAGCCCGGTCGGCGCCAGCGGCCGCCCCTTCACATACGAAATGGTCTTTTCGTCCACGGCCACCAGGCCAGCGCGCGCGCCGGCCTCGATCGCCATGTTGCAGACCGTCATGCGGCCTTCCATCGACAGAGCGCGGATGGCCGAACCGGCGAATTCGATGGTGTAGCCCGTGCCGCCGGCGGTGCCGATCCGGCCGATGATCGCCAGCACGATGTCCTTTGCGGTCACACCCGGGGCGAGCCTGCCCTCGACCTTGACGAGCATGTTCTTTGCCTTCTTGGCCAGCAGCGTCTGGGTGGCCATCACGTGCTCGACTTCGCTGGTGCCGATGCCGTGCGCCAGCGCCCCAAAGGCTCCGTGAGTCGATGTGTGCGAGTCACCGCACACCACCGTCATGCCCGGCAGTGTTGCGCCCTGCTCCGGACCGATCACGTGGACAATGCCCTGGCGTTTGGACAGGAAGGGAAAATAGGCCGCCGAGCCGAACTCGCCGATGTTTTTGTCCAGCGTGGTGATCTGTTCCCTGCTGATCGGGTCGGTGATGCCGTCGTAGCCGAGCTCCCAGCCTGTGGTGGGCGTGTTGTGATCGGCGGTGGCCACGATCGAGCTGATGCGCCAGACCTTGCGGCCGGCCTCGCGCAGGCCCTCGAAGGCCTGCGGGCTGGTCACTTCATGGACCAAGTGGCGGTCGATGTAGAGGATGGCGGTGCCGTCTTCCTCGGTGTGGACGACATGCTCGTCCCAGATCTTGTCGTAGAGTGTTTTTCCCATGGGTGCTTCCTGAATCAGTGGATTTTATTCGGTGGCCAGAGTTTCGGATTCTTCGACGCTGGCGCCCAGGTGCTCCACCAGCAGCCGCGCCGTCACCGGCAAGGTGGAGAAATCGCGCGCAACCATGTCGATGCGCCGGGTGGCCCACGTGTCGGTCAGCCGCACGCATTCGATGTCGCCGACGCCGCGCATCAGCTCGAAGGCCCGGCGCGGCATCACGCCCACGCCCAGGCGGTTGTGGATCATCCGGCACATGGCGTCCAGCCCGGAGACGTGAATGCGCAGCTTGATGGTTCTTCCGGCCGCCGCCGCGGCGTCACGCATGGCGAGGTAGACGGAACTGTTCGAGTGCAGTCCCACATGGTCGCAGTCCAGTGTCTCTTCGAAGGCGACCGACTTGCGGCGCGCGAGCGCGTGGCGGCGCGGGACGATCAGCACCAGCTGGTCCTGCCGGTAGGGCCGCGCCTGCAACTCGTGCGCAGGCGCCAGCACACCGATGTTGCAGATGCCCAAGTCGGCGGCGCCTTCCTGGACAGCGCGTAGCACCTCCGTCGACAGGTGCTCCTCGAGGTCGATCTTCACCTCGGGATGGTCCTGGACGAAGTGACCCAGGTCTTCCGGCAGAAACTGCACCACTGCGGAAATGCTGGCGTGCACCCTGACGTGACCGCGTACCCCGTCCGCGTATTCGCTCAGTTCGCCTAGCATCTTCTCCAGGCTGTAGAGCACCGAACGTGCATGGTGCAGCAGGCTCTCACCGGCGGGTGTGAGGTCCACGCCGCGGGTGTGGCGGTACAGGAGCGGCGTTTCCACCGTTGCTTCGAGGTCGGACAGCCGCTTGCTCACCGCCGACGCCGCGATGAATTCCCGCTCCGCCGCCTTGCCGATGCTGCCGAGCTCGCACACCGCAACGAACAGCTGCAGCGACGTGAGGTCGATCCGGCGGGCAAAGGTGCGTTCTGAGGGGCGCATGGAGGAGTGGAGACATCGTCAATGGAGACGGGTGAGCTGCATTTTGCCAATAAGAATGCCTAATGGCCGTCGCAATCCGCGATGACCGCCTTGCCGTCTCGGGGATTCCTGGGGCAGCATGCCTGCCCGAAAGAGGAAACACGATGAAATCACTGTTCGTTCCGCTGGGCCTGGCTTTCGCCCTGACCGTGACGGCGCAGGCGCAGGAGCGCCGGAACTGGTTCGACGATCCCTTCCTGCCCGTCACCTCCGCCCTGCCGGGCTGCCCGGTCCCGGTACCGCCGGGGATGACCGACGAGGAAGTGAGGGCCGCCGGCCACGTGCGGGCGCAGCACGGCACCAGTTGCTACCGGGTCGGCCGTTGCCGGCTGTCCAACTCCTACCTCTATGACAAGGAAATCATTCCCCGGGTGGCGCAGTACATCCGCATGGACGGCCGTTTCGACGACACCAGCGTCTGGGTCCAGGGCGAGCGGCGGCTGGTGTTCCTGATGGGCTGCGTACGGACGCAGCAACAGGCCAACGACATGGAAGCCACCGTGATACTGGTCGATGACGTGATGGGGGTCATCAACTACCTGCAGGTTGGCGCTCAAGCCGAGCCTCGCTACCGTGTCGAAAAATGAAAAAGGGCCCGCGAGGGCCCTGGGGGGCAGAGGCAGGGGCCTAGCGCTTGGCGATCGGCTGCACGTCGCGCCTCGTCGAGCCGGTGAACAGCTGGCGCGGACGGCCAATCTTGTACTCGGGGTCGCCGATCATTTCGTTGAGCTGCGCGATCCAGCCCACGGTCCGGGCCAGTGCGAAGATCGCGGTGAACAGCGAAACCGGGACGCCAATGGCGCGCTGGACGATGCCTGAATAAAAGTCGACGTTCGGGTAGAGCTTGCGCGACACGAAGTATTCGTCTTCCAGCGCGATCTTTTCCAGCGCCATGGCGAGCTTGAACAGGGGGTCGTTGTGCAGACCCAGCGCGTCCAGCACTTCCTTGCAGGTTTCCTGCATCAGCTTGGCGCGAGGGTCGTAGTTCTTGTACACGCGGTGACCGAAGCCCATGAGCTTGATGCCAGAGTTCTTGTCCTTGACCTGCTTGATGAACTCGCCGATCTTCTCGATGCCGCCGGCGCGCTGGATGTCGTGCAGCATGTTCAGGGCGGCTTCGTTGGCGCCGCCGTGGGCCGGGCCCCAGAGGCAGGCCACGCCGGCCGCGATCGCTGCGAACGGGTTGGTGCCGGAAGAGCCGCACAGGCGCACCGTCGAGGTCGAGGCGTTCTGCTCATGGTCGGCGTGCAGGATGAAGATGCGGTCCATCGCCCGCTCCAGCACTTCATTGGGCTGGTACTCCTCGCATGGCGTGGCGAACATCATGCGCATGAAGTTGCCGGCGTAGGTCAGGTCGTTCTGGGGGTACATGTACGGCTGGCCGGCGCTGTACTTGTAGGCCATGGCCACCAGCGTCGGCATCTTGGCAATCAGGCGGATCGCCGCGATTTCGCGGTGCTCCGGATTGTTGATGTCCGTGCTGTCGTGATAGAAGGCCGACAGCGCGCCGACCAGGCCGGTCATGATGGCCATCGGGTGCGCATCGCGCCGGAAGCCCCGCAGGAAGAACTGCATCTGTTCGTTCACCATGGTATGTATGGTGACGTTGCGCGAGAACTTCTTCTTGCCCTCGGCGTTCGGCAGCTCACCGTACAGCAGCAGGTGGCAGGTTTCCATGAAGTCGCACTGCGTCGCCAGCTGCTCGATCGGGTAGCCGCGGTACAGCAGCTCGCCCTTGTCGCCGTCGATGTAGGTGATGGCGGACTGGCAGGCGGCCGTGGACAGGAAGCCCGGGTCGTAGGTGAACATCCCCGTCTGCGCGTAGAGCTTCCGAATGTCGATGACGTCCGGGCCCACGCTGCCGTGGTAGACGGGCAGGTCGACGCTGGGGCTGCCGTTGCTGAACGACAGGGTGGCTTTGTTGTCAGAGAGTTTCATGGCTTTTCCTTCACTTAATCGGCAGAGCGCAGGACGGGCCTGTCTCCAGGGTCATTGGCTTCGCAGCAGTTCGATCACTTGCCTCACGTCGCTTGAATTGATTGCGCCTGCGGGCTCGCTGCGACGAAGCAGCAAATCCAGCAAGTCGTTGTCTGCCAGTTCCATCAACTCACTCAGGGCCGCCGCCTGCCGCTGCGTCAGGCTGGCCGCATGCCGGGCGAAGAACCGCTCGATCAGCAGGTCATTTTCCAGCAAGCCCCGGCGACACCGCCATTTCAGCTTGCTGAGCGAACGCTCGTCAATCAGCTCTTCGACCATGTCATACCGCCCTGCGGACCATCAATTCTTTGATCTTGCCGATGGCCAGGGTCGGGTTCAAGCCCTTCGGGCAAACATCGACGCAATTCATGATCGTGTGGCAACGGAACAGCCGGTACGGGTCTTCCAGGTTGTCCAGCCGCTCGCCGGTGGCTTCGTCACGGCTGTCCGCGATGAATCGGTAGGCCTGCAGCAGGCCCGCCGGGCCGACGAACTTGTCCGGGTTCCACCAGAAGCTCGGGCAGCTGGTCGAGCAGCTGGCGCACAGGATGCACTCGTAAAGGCCGTTCAGCTCCTCGCGTTCCTCGGGCGACTGCAGGCGCTCCTTGTCGGGCGGGATGTTGTCGTTGATGAGGTAGGGCTTGATCGAGTTGTACTGCGTGAAGAACTGCGTCATGTCCACGATCAGGTCGCGGATGACAGGCAGGCCCGGCAGGGGCTTGAGCACGATGGTGCCCTTCAGCGTCAGCATGTTGGTCAGGCAGGCCAAGCCATTCTTGCCGTTGATGTTCATCGCGTCCGAGCCGCACACGCCTTCGCGGCAGGATCGTCGGAACGAGAGTGTCGGATCCTGTGCCTTGAGCTTCATCAAGGCATCCAGCAGCATGCGCTCATGGCCATCGAGTTCGATCTCGATGGTCTGCATGTATGGCTTCGCGTCCTTGTCAGGGTCGTAGCGGTAAATCTGGAAGGTGCGTTTTTGCATGGTGTTTGCTTGAATCTAGGCGCTTTGGCAGGCAAGTGGAAGTACGTACTAGAACGTACGGACTTTGGGCGGCACCGAATCCACGGTGAGCGGCTTCAGGTGCACCGGCTTGTAGGACAGGTGGTTGCCCTCGCTGTACCAGAGGGAATGCTTCATCCAGTTGGCGTCATCGCGGCCCATCGGCGCCTTGGGGTCGTCGACCGGGCGCTCGTAGTCGCTCACCGTATGGGCACCGCGGCATTCCTTGCGGGCGGCCGCTGAAACGATCGTTGCCTGCGCACATTCGATCAGGTTCTCGACTTCCAGCGCCTCGATCCGCGCCGTGTTGAAGACCTTGGACTTGTCGTCCAGAGCCAGTGAAGCCACGCGGTTGCGGATCTCGGCGATCTGCTTCACCCCCTCGTCCATCATGGCCTGCGTGCGGAAGACGCTTGCATGCATCTGCATCGAGGCGCGCATGTCGTTGGCCACGTCCTGTGAATATTCGCCGCCCGATGCGTCTTCCAGGCGGTTCAGGCGCTCCAGCGTGCGTTCGGCGGCGTCGGCGGGCAGGGGCTTGTGCGACTGGGTGCGGCTCGCGAATTCGACAATATGGTTGCCGGCCGCGCGGCCGAAGACCAGCAGGTCCAGCAGTGAGTTGGTACCCAGGCGGTTCGCGCCGTGCACGCTGACGCAAGAGCACTCGCCCACCGCGTAAAGCCCGTTGACGGCCGCGTTGTGCACGTCGCCCTTCTGCACCACGACCTGGCCGTGAATGTTGGTCGGGATGCCGCCCATCTGGTAATGGATGGTCGGCACCACGGGGATCGGCTCGCGGGTGATGTCGACGTTGGCGAAATTGATGCCGATCTCGTACACCGAGGGCAGCCGCTTGTGGATGGTCTCGGCGCCGAGGTGATCCAGCTTCAGCAGCACGTAGTCCTTGTTGGGGCCGCAACCACGGCCTTCCTTGATCTCTTGGTCCATCGAGCGGGAGACGAAGTCGCGTGGGGCCAGATCCTTCAGCGTCGGCGCGTAGCGCTCCATGAAGCGCTCGCCCTGATTGTTCAGCAGAATGGCGCCTTCGCCGCGGCAGCCTTCGGTCAGGAGCACGCCCGCGCCTGCCACACCGGTCGGGTGGAACTGCCAGAACTCCATGTCTTCCAGCGGGATGCCGGCGCGCGCCGCCATGCCCAGGCCGTCGCCGGTGTTGATGAAGGCGTTGGTCGATGCCGCAAAGATGCGGCCCGCGCCGCCGGTGGCCAGCAGCGTGGTCTTGGCTTCAAGGACGTGCAGGTCGCCGGTTTCCATCTCCAGCGCGGTCACGCCAACCACGTCGCCTTCGGCGTCGCGGATCAGGTCCAGCGCCATCCACTCGACGAAGAAACTGGTCTTGGCCTTGACGTTCTGCTGGTACAGCGTGTGCAGCATGGCGTGGCCGGTGCGGTCGGCCGCGGCGCAGGCGCGCTGGACGGGCTTTTCGCCGTAGTTGGCGGTGTGACCGCCGAAGGGGCGCTGGTAGATCGTGCCGTCGGCGTTGCGGTCGAACGGCATGCCCATGTGCTCGAGCTCGTAGACCACCTTCGGGGCCTCGCGGCACATGAATTCGATCGCGTCCTGGTCGCCCAGCCAGTCGGAGCCCTTGACCGTGTCGTAGAAATGGTAATGCCAGTTGTCCTCGGACATGTTGC
>JBDSWB010000117.1:0-7627 GCA_039926915.1 Ramlibacter sp. | reverse complement strand
GCCAGCTGCTCCACGATGCGGATGGAATAGGTTTCGGCGCCGCCACCCGCCGTGCTGAACACCCGGCTCAGCACGGCGACCCGCAGGCGGCGCGGCCCGGCGTCAGGTGTGCCCACGCCGATCCTCGTACGCCGTGGCAACCTTCAGCCACAGAAGGGGGAGCGCCGTCGTGCGCAGCACCGGAACCCGGGGCAATTCGAACAGGTCGTCGGCGCCTGCGGACCGCGAACGCCGTGTGGTGGTGGCCGTGGAATAGCTGGCGGCCCGTGCCATCGCGGCATGTTCGGGGCGGTGGTGGCCATAGGGATAGCAGAAGTGCCGGACCTCGGCATCCAGCACCCGCTCCAGGTCGAACTTGCAACCGGCGATTTCCTCGCGCGCGGCCTCGTCGCCGCATTGCAGCAGATCCGCGTGGCTGCGCGTATGCGCGCCGACCTCCTGGCCACCGGCCAGCCAGGCCTTCAATTGCGCGGCGTCCATCAGCCGCTGCGGTGGCACGCCGTTCGCATGGTCCCATACGTTCGAGCCGCCCAACTGGCCGCTCACGATGTAGCAGGTCGCGGAAAACCCGTGGTGCCTCAGCACGGGCAACGCATGCTTCAGGTTGTTGACGTAGCCATCGTCCAGCGTGATGCCCGCGACCTTGCCCTTTTTTACGCCGTGCAGATAAGGCTCAAGCGCGCTCATCGACAGGCCCTGGTAACCCAACGCCCTGAGCAGTCCCATCTGCCTCGCGAAAGCCGCGGGCGAGATGACCAGGCTGCGATACGGCACGCCCCTCGGCGGCGGGGTGTCGACCTGGTGGTATGTAAGGATCGGGATGGGCGGGCGCATACGGGAAGGAGTCGGTGCTGCGAGGCCGGTCCGTCCCCGCGGACAGTCAAAGCAGCACGATATCGTACTGTTCCTGCCCCATGGCGCTCTCGCTTTGCAGCGAGATCGGCTTGCCGATGAAGTCCGACAGGCCGGCCAGGTGCTGGCTTTCTTCGTCCAGGAACAGCTCGATCACCTTGGGCGAGGCGACGATGCGGTATTCGCGCGGGTTGAACTGCCGGGCCTCGCGCAGGATCTCGCGCAGGATGTCGTAGGTGACGCTGCGCGCCGTCTTGACGATGCCGATGCCCAGGCAGGCCGCGCACGGCTCGCACAGCATGTGGGCCAGCGACTCGCGGGTGCGCTTTCGGGTCATCTCCACCAGTCCGAGCTGCGAGAAGCCGCCCGCCATGGTCTTCACGCGGTCGCGTGCCAGCTGTTTGCGGAATTCCGCGAGCACCGCTTCACGGTGGTCTTCACGCCCCATGTCGATGAAGTCGACGATGATGATGCCGCCCAGGTTGCGCAGCCGCAGTTGCCGGGCGATGGCCTGGGCCGCCTCCAGGTTGGTCTTGAAGATCGTGTCGTCGAAGTTTCGCGCGCCGACGAAGCCGCCCGTGTTCACGTCGACGGTGGTCAGGGCCTCGGTCTGGTCGACGATCAGGTAGCCGCCGGATTTCAGCTCCACCCGCTTGCCCAGCGCCTTGGCGATTTCCTCGTCGATTGAATACAGGTCGAAGATCGGCCGTTCGCCCTTGTACAGCGCCAGCCGATCAGCCGCGGCCGGCATGAATTCCAGGCCGAAGGCGCGCAGGCTGTCGAACTGTTCGTGGGAGTCGATGCGGATGGTCTGGGTTTCCTCGCCGACCAGGTCGCGCAGCACGCGCTGCAGCAGACTCAGGTCCTGGTGCAGCAGCGACGTGGCGGGCAGCCGGCTGGCCGCCTCGCGGATGCGGGCCCAGGTCTTGCGCAGGTAGGCGATGTCCTCGGCCAGTTCGCCATCGGAGGCCTCCTCGCCGTTGGTGCGCAGGATGAAGCCGCCGCCGGCCTCGCCCACCAGCGCCTGCAGGCGCGCGCGCAATGCATCGCGCTGGGCGGAAGGAATCTTCTGCGAGACGCCCACGTGGTCGTCCTGCGGCAGGAACACCAGCAGGCGGCCGGCAATGCTGATCTGGGTGGACAGGCGCGCGCCCTTGGTGCCGAGCGGGTCCTTGATCACCTGCACCATCAGCGACTGGCCCTCGAAGACCTGCTTCTCGATCGGAACCGGCGGCTGGCTGTTGCGCACGACCCCGGGCGGTTCGCCCTCGGGTTGCCGGTGCCAGACGTCGGCCACGTGCAGGAACGCCGCGCGCTCCAGGCCGATGTCGATGAAAGCGGACTGCATGCCGGGCAGCACGCGCGCCACCTTGCCCAGGTAGACGTTGCCGACCAGCCCGCGCTCCAGCGTGCGCTCCACGTGCAGTTCCTGCACCGCCCCGTTCTCGACGACGGCCACGCGCGTTTCCTGCGGCGACCAGTTGATCAGGATGTCTTGCTGCATATTATTTCTTTTGCGGGACAGATCGTCAGCTCTGTCCCCAACTTATTCTTTTATTTGCGGGACAGATCTTCAGCTCTGTCCCCAACTGACTAAAGACGGAAGCCGAATGCTCGCAGCAGGCGAGCCGTCTCGTGCATCGGCAAGCCCATGATGCCAGAGTAGCTGCCGCTGATGTGCGAAATATGGGCCGCCGCCCTGCCCTGTACGGCATAGGCGCCGGCCTTGCCCATGGGCTCGCCGCAGGCCACGTAATCGCCGATCTGGCGGGCAGTCAAAGCCGCAAAAGTCACCCGCGAGTCGCTGAGGATTTCCAGGCGCCTGCGGCCCGACTGCACCGCCACCGCCGTGAGCACACGATGCGTGGTGCCCGAGAGCTCGCGCAACATGCGGGCAGCGTCGCGCGCGTCAGCCGGCTTGCCGTAGAGGGTGCGACCCCGTGCCACAGTGGTGTCCGAGCACAGCACCGGCGCGGACGGAAGGCCCCGGCGCTTCAGCCGCGCGATGGCGGCGTCGAGCTTCAGCCCCGTGACCCGCTTCACGTAGCGCGCCGGCGCCTCGCCCCGCAACACGGCTTCCAGCGATTCGGTGTCCTCGCCCGGATCGGGCAGGAGCAATACGTGGCGCACCCCGAGTTGCTCCAGGAGCTGCCGGCGGCGCGGGCTCTGCGATGCGAGATAGACGAAATCCATGACGGGCGTTCTCACTCGCGGTGATAGGGGTGGTTGGCGTTGATCGACCAGGCGCGGTACAGCTGCTCGACCAGCAGCACGCGCGCCATGGCGTGGGGCAGCGTCAGGTCGGACAGCCGGATGCGCTCCTGCGCGGCCTGCCTGAAGCCGGGGTCGAGCCCATCCGGCCCGCCGATGACCAGCGCGACGTCGCCGCCCTGGAGTTGCCAGGCCTTCAGTCGCGCGGCCAGCGCCATGGTGGTGAGCGCGGTGCCGCGCTCGTCCAGTGCCACGACATGCGTGCCCCTGGGAATCGCGGCCTCGATGCGCTGGCGCTCGGCGGCGTACAGTGCCTCCAGCGTTTTCGAGGCGCGCGGCTCTGTCTTGACAGCCTTCAGCTCCACCCGCAGCTCAGGCGGAAAGCGCTTGGCGTAGTCGTCCCAGGCCGTGCGGGCCCAGTCGGGGACCTTCTGGCCCACCGCCACGACCAGCAGCTTCATCCCTTGCGGTGGGGACTCTTGCCGGCGGGCTTGCGCACGGTCGCGGAGGACTTACGGGCGGGCGCTCTTTTGGCAGGCGCCTTGGTCGCCGGTTTGGCGGGGGTCCTGCTGGTGCCGCCGGTTGGTCCCGCAGGTCTGGCAGTGGCCGGCCGCCCGGTTGCCGTCTTCGCAGTTGCCCTGTTCGCAGTTGCCTTGTTCGATTTCGCAGTCGCCTTTTTGCCGGGCTTCTTCGCTGCGGCCGGGGGCGGCGCCGCCGGCGCCACCGGCTTCGGCGCGCCGAACTTCAGACGCACCGGCTTGTCGCCCCAGATCTCTTCAAGATGATAGTACTGCCGGATGGCCGGCTGCATGACGTGCGCCACCGCCGCGCCGCAGTCGACGATGATCCATTCGCCGTTTTCCTCGCCTTCGATGCGCGGTTTGGGGAAGCCCGCTTCGCGCACCGCGTCACGCACGCTGGACGCCAATGCCTTCGTCTGCCGGTTGGAGGTGCCCGACGCCACGATCACCCTCTCGAACAGGGGCGAGAGGTGCTCGGTGTTGTAAACCTGAATGTCCTGCGCTTTCACGTCCTCCAAACCATCGACGATGGCGCGTTGGAGTCTCTGGGTGTCTTTTTTTGCGGCGGCTTCTTGGGTCATCAGGCAGGTTGGTAAAGGTGATGTCGTTCAATATAACTTGCAACGCCCGGTGGGACCAGATGTTCGATCCCCTCGCTGGCCGCCACGCGCTGCCGAATGTCGGTCGCACTCTCGGACATGGGCGGCAGGCTCAGCAGCCGGAAGCGGGCCTGGAAAGGAAGTGGCCGGCCAGCTGACCCTGCGGCCTTGCCGCCGATCGGGCGGGCGGCCATGCACAGCGTAGCCAGGCCCAGGATATCTTCCCATTCACGCCATCGGGTGAAAGAAATGGCCTGGTCCTCGCCCATGACCAGGTACAGATCGGCCGCCGGCTGCTCCACCTTCAGTTGGCGCAGGGTGTCCACCGTGTAGGTAGGCCCGGGCCGGTGCAGTTCGCGGTCGTCGATGACGGCTCGCGGTTCGCCGTCGAAAGCGATCCGGGCCATCGCGAGCCGGTGCTCAGGCGGCGTCAAGGGCTGGGCTTTGTGCCAGGCCTGGCCGGTCGGAAAGATGCGAAGTTCATCCAGCTGGAGTTGGTCGACGGCAGCCCGCGCCAGCGCCACGTGGGCCCGGTGCGGCGGATCGAATGCGCCGCCGAACACGCCGAGCCGGGCGGTCAAACCCAATCCCTTCGAACCAGGAATTTCTTGTACAAGTCGTCTTCCGGCGTGCCGGATTGTGCTTGCCGCTGGTAGGCCCAGCTCACCATCGGCGGCATGGACATCAGAATCGATTCAGTGCGGCCGCCCGATTGCAGGCCGAAATGGGTGCCGCGGTCCCACACCAGGTTGAATTCGACGTAGCGGCCGCGCCGGTAGAGCTGGAACTCGCGCTCGCGTTGCGCAAAAGCCGTGTCCTTGCGCGCCTGGAGGATGGGGAAATAGGCCTGCACGAAGGCATCGCCTACCGCCTTCATCATGGCGAAGCTGTTGTCGAAGCCCCCTTCGGCAAAGTCGTCAAAGAAGATGCCGCCGATACCGCGCTGCTCGCCCCGGTGTTTCAGGAAGAAATATTCGTCGCACCAGGTCTTGAAGCGCGGGTACTTGTCGCTGCCGAAAGGTTCCACTGCGCGCTTGCACACGGCGTGGAAGTGGACCGCGTCCTCCTCGAAGCCGTAATACGGCGTCAGGTCCATGCCGCCGCCGAACCAGCAGACCGGCTCGCCCTTTTCCGGTTGGGCCGCCAGCATGCGCACGTTCATGTGCACGGTGGGCGCGTAGGGGTTGCGCGGATGGAAGACCAGCGAGACACCGATCGCTTCGAAGCCGCTGCCCGCGAGCTCAGGGCGGTGCTGCGTGGCCGATGCCGGCAGCCGCGGCCCGACGACATGAGAGAAGCCGCAACCCGCCCGCTCGAATACCTTGCCATCCTCCAGGATCATGGTGATGCCGTCGCCCTGCAGCATCTCGTCCTCGCCCTTGCGCCAGGGGTCCTTTAGGAAAGTGCCGCCATCGACCTGCGCGCACGCGGTGGTGATGCGCTCCTGCAGGCCCAGCAGGTAGGCTCGAACAGTCTCAACATTGTTCATGCGGGGGATCATCAGCGCAGGGCGCGGTATCCAATGTCGCGGCGGTACTGCGCGCCTTCGAAATGGATACCGTCGGCGACTTCGTAGGCGCGATGCTGCGCCGCCTTCACCGAATCGGCCAGCGCCGTGACGCACAGCACCCGTCCGCCGCTGGTGAGCGTGGCACCGGCCTTCTTCACCGTACCGGCATGGAACACCATGGTGTCCTCGGTGGCCGCAGGCAGGCCTGTGATCGCGTCGCCCTTGCGCGGATCGAGAGGGTAGCCGGCCGCAGCCATCACCACCCCTAGCGCGGTGCGGCGATCCCATTGCAACTCGACCTGGTCGAGGCCGCCCGAGGTGGCGGCCATCATCACGTCGAACAGGTCCGACTTCAGTCGCATCATGATCGGCTGCGTTTCCGGGTCGCCCATGCGGCAATTGAATTCCAGCGTCCTGACCTGCCCTTGCGGGGAAATCATCAGGCCGGCATAGAGGAAACCTGTGAACGGAATGCCGTCAGTTTCCATTCCCCTGATCGTCGGCAGGATGATTTCTCGCATGGCACGCGCATGGACTTCCGGCGTCACCACCGGCGCCGGCGAATAAGCGCCCATGCCGCCTGTGTTGGGCCCCAGGTCGTTGTCCAGCAAGCGCTTGTGGTCCTGGCTGGTGGCCAGGACCGTGACGTTCTTGCCGTCGCACAGCACGATGAAACTCGCCTCCTCGCCCTGGAGGAACTCCTCAATCACCACCCGCGCCCCGCCCTCGTTATGGGAAACACCCAGCCGGTTGTCCAGCAGCATGAAGTCGACGGCTTCGTGGGCTTCGGCCGCGGACAGGGCGACCACCACCCCCTTGCCCGCTGCCAGACCGTCGGCCTTGACCACGATGGGCGCGCCCATCCGGTCCACATAGGCGTGAGCCGACCGCGGATCGGAGAACGTCTCGTATTCGGCGGTGGGGATGCCATGCCGCTTCATGAAGGCCTTGGAGAAAGCCTTGGAGCTTTCCAGCTGCGCCGCCTCCCGCGTTGGGCCGAAGATTCGAAGCCCGTGGGCCCGAAAGTCATCTACCACGCCCGCCGCCAGGGGGCCCTCGGGGCCAACGACGGTCAGGGCGATCTTCTGGTCGATCGCCCAGTGCCGCAGTGCCGGGATGTCGGTGATGTCCACATTCTCCAGGCGCGGGTCGACCGCCGTGCCGCCATTGCCGGGAGCCACGTAGATCGCCTGTATTTTGGGCGACTGCGCGAGCTTCCAGGCCAGCGCATGTTCGCGGCCGCCGCCGCCGATGACGAGCACTTTCATACGGACCTCCGACGAGCCGCCTCTAGGGGGTCCGAGGCCCCCTCGGGGGGCAGCGAGTCAACACGAGCGTGGGGGCTCATCCAGTGATATCCGCGTTGTGGAAGACGTCCTGCACGTCGTCGATTTCTTCGATGGCGTCCAGCAGCCTCTGCATCTTCGCGGCGTCGTCGCCGGATAGCTCGATCGTGTTTTCGGGCCGCATCGTGACTTCGGCCAGCTCGGCCTTCAGCCCCGCGGCTTCGAGCGCGTTCTTCACCGCTTCGAACTGCGCGGGCGGCGTGATCACCTCGATCGCACCATCCTCGTGCGCGATGACGTCGTCGGCGCCTGCTTCCAGCGCGACTTCCATGACCTTGTCCTCGCTGGTGCCGGGCGCCAGGATGAGCTGGCCCGCATGCTTGAACTGGAACACCACCGAGCCGGCCGTTCCCATGCTGCCGCCGTACTTGCTGAAAGCATGCCGCACTTCGGCCACGGTGCGCACCTTGTTGTCGGTCATGGTGTCCACCAGAATGGCCGCGCCGCCGATGCCGTAGCCCTCGTAGCGGATCTCCTCGTAGTGCACGCCTTCGAGGTTGCCGGTGGCCTTGTCGATGTTGCGCTTGACGGTTTCGATCGGCAGGTTGGCGGCCTTGGCCTTTTCCACCGCCAGCCGCAGTCGGGGGT
>JBDSWB010000116.1:0-6231 GCA_039926915.1 Ramlibacter sp. | reverse complement strand
GCCATGTTGGCCGAGTACCGGGCATTGCGCGCCAGCGTGGTGCGGCTGTGGACCGAATCGGGCCCGATCGAGTTCGACGCGCACAACATGGCCCAGCTCACCCGCTTCAACGAAGCCATTGACCAGTCCATCGCCGAATCGGTCACGCGCTACACCGAGATGATGAATCAGACTTCCAATCTCTTCATCGGCATTCTCGGCCACGACATCCGCAACCCGCTGGGCACCATCGCCATGTCGGCCGAGGTCCTGGTGCGCTCGGGAAAGATCGATGAAAAGGCAGCTCGGCCGATCAAGAGCAGTGTGGCGCGTATCAGCGGGCTGATCGAGCAGGTGGTGGACTTCACCCGGGCCCAGCTCCAGAGCGAGATGCCGGTCCAGCGAAAGCCCGGCAACCTGGCGGACCAACTGACCGAAGTGCTGGAGGAAACCCAGGTGCGCCACCCGGAGCGCCAGCTGCTGTTGGAGAGCACCGGCAGCTTCGAAGGCCAGTGGGACGAGGGGCGCATGGGGCAGCTTCTGTCCAACCTGCTGGGCAACGCGATCTCCTACGGTTCGCGCGACGCGCCTATCACGCTCAAGATGTGGGCGGGCAAGGACGATGTCAGCTTCTCTGTCCATAACCAGGGCACGCCGATCTCGCCGGCTGACGTGGAAAGGGTGTTCGAACCGTTGGCTCGTGGCTCACTGGCCACCGCCGGCGCTGAGCGGCGAGAAACCAGAGGGCTGGGCCTGGGACTCTACATCTGCCGGGAAATCGTGAAAGCGCACGACGGCCAATTGACAGTGACTTCTACCGAGCAGGAGGGAACTACATTCACCGTCTGCATGCCCAGGCTCGCGAAAGCGGCTGGCAACGACAGCCCCTCCTAGAACGGCCCCCCCTGGATGTCGAAGGCGCGCTGGATGAACCACCACAGGGCGATCAGGGCGATCAGGCTGGAGCCGACCGTCAGCACGCCGCGCCGGTAGAAAACGGTGCGCCGCAAGGCGAAGGCGATGGGCACGAATGCCACCACGATCGCCAGCTGGCCCACCTCGACCCCCAGGTTGAAGCCGACCAGGGCCAGCACCAGCGCGTCCTGCGGCAGGCCCAGGTCGGCCAGCACCGAAGCGAAGCCGAAGCCGTGGACCAGGCCGAAGACAAAGGCCATCACCCATCGCCGCTTCTCGATGGTGCCGCCCAGGTTGTTCAGGGCCGCGACGATGACCGACAGGGCAATGATGGATTCGACCAGGCGGGAAGGCAGGCTGATGACGCCCAGCGCCGCCAGGGTGAGCGTGATCGAATGGGCCAGCGTGAACGCGGTGACCACTTTCAGCACCTCCAGCAGCGAGCCCTTCAGGCTGGGCGCAGGCTCCCACTGGCCGGCGCGGCGCACCAGCACCGCCGGCAGCAGCAGCGACAGCAGGAACAGGATGTGGTCGTAGCCGATCCAGATGTGCCACGTCCCATCGACGAGGTACTGCTTGAGCGTCTGCCACATGCCTTGCGACTGCATCGCCAGCGACTGCTCCGCCGAATCGGTGCCGAACACCAGGGCCTGCGACGCCGCACTGCCCGGGGCGACCCATTGCACCAGGCCGCGGTGCGACGGGTCCACGTCGAACAGTAGTGAATACTTCACCTTCAGGCCCCGCACCAGCGTTTCGCACCGGGCCTTGAGCGAGAGCACGGCATAGGTTCCATCGCTGTGCTTGTCGAGCTGGAGCGGCGCCGCCGTTTCCCATTCGCAGGCCTTCTCGCCCGTCTTGAGTTCCAGGTGGCCGGTGGCATAACGCGTGATCTCGTCGCTGCGCTGGCGCACCTCGCCCCAGGTGAGCGCGCCGTTGCCGTCGCGGTCGAGTTCCAGCACGTAGTCCAGGTCGCGCAGGGCAACGTCCCAGCGCACCGTGATGTCCTCGCTGCCAGGCGCGCCGCGCAGCGTAAGGTAGCTGTCGCTCGGCTTGTGGGCCAAGGCAGTGGTTTGTGCCAGCAGCACCAGCAGCAGGGCGAAGAGGCGCTTCATCGTTGCGCTCCCTTGGCGGCCAGCTGGCCGGCGATGCCCTCCAGCATTGGGTCTTCGTATCTCGAAGTGCGTAGCCAGTCCAACGCCGGCTGGGCCGCCTTGGCCTGGTTGGCAGCCAGGGCGGCACGCATCAGGATTTCCGCGTCGCGCGGCTCCTTCTGGGCCTGGTAATTGCGCGCAGCCAGTTCCAGCGCCTTGGCCGGCTGGCCCTCAACATCGAGTTCGAAGCGGGCCGCTTCCTGCTCGTGCAGACGGTCACCGCGTTGCGCCGCTGCGGCGAACCGGTCGCGCAACTGGCCCACCCAGCCCTTGGCACGGGGATCGTTCAGCGCCTTGCCGGCCAGCGCCAGCCGCAGCAGCAGGATGTCCGAGCGTTCCCAGTCGGCCAGCAGCGTCACGGCTTCGGCCGGGCGCTTTTGCGCCAGCAGGAAATCGGCGTACGCGCCCAGCAGGAACTGGTCCGTCACGCCGGTTTGCAGCGCCGCCTTGAAGTGCGCTTCGGCTTCGGCGGTCTTCTGCAGGCGAATCGCCATCTCTGCCAGCCGGGTGCGAACCCACAAGGCCATCCCCGGCTCAGCCTGGGGCGTGGCAGCGAGTTCCTTGCCCAGCGAGTCGTAAGCTTCCGCCAGGTGCCCGGAACTGGCCTGGACATAGGCCGTGCAGCCCTGCGCGTGCAAGGGCAGCGCCAGTGGAACGAGCCGCGTGCACTCGGACAGCGCCTCGGCATAGCGCGCCTGCACCATATGGATGGCGCCGCGCCAGGCGATCGGCTCGGGGGACTTCGGGTCAAGTTCGCCGGCGCGGGTGAGGCTCTTCAGCGCGGCGGCGAAGTCATGGCTGTACTGCTCGATCTGGCCCCGCACCAGCCAATACCCGGCGTTGGACGGCGCGGACTGCGCCAGCGGCGCGATGGCTGCCTGGGCGTAGCCCACATAGCGCGGGTCGCCCTGGGCCATGGCCATGTCGAAATAGCGCCGCGCGATCTCCAGCCGCAGGCCGACGTCTCCGGGCTGGGCCGCGAGTTGCTTACGCAAGGAGTCCACGCGGCGAACCGAAGGGTCAGCGGCCGTGGACGGCAGCCGCTCGACCACTTCGGCATCGCTGGCGGGGGTGAACGGGGCGGAGGAGGCCGCGGCGCAAGCCAGGGCGAGAGCGGCAGGAGCCAGGAACCTGGGTGTCAACTTCAGCATCGACGCCGAGTCTAACGGGCAGCCGGCAGTGCGCTACTTCGTGCCGAAGATCCGGTCGCCGGCGTCCCCCAGGCCCGGCAGGATGTAGCCGTGGTCGTTGAGCTGGCGGTCGATCGCGGCGGTAAAGATCGGCACGTCGGGGTGCGCGGTCTGCAGCGCCAGGATGCCTTCAGGGCAGGTGAGCAGGCAGACGAACTTGATCGACTTGGGGTTGAGCTCCTTCAGCCGTTCCACCGCGGCGATGGCGGAGTTGCCGGTGGCCAGCATCGGGTCGACGATGACCACGTCGCGGTCCTGCATGTTCTGCGGCATCTTGAAGTAGTACTCCACCGCCGTCAGCGTCTTGGGGTCTCGGTACAGGCCGATATGACCGACCCGCGCGCCCGGCACCACGCTCAGCATGCCGTCCAGGATGCCGGTGCCCGCGCGCAGGATGGAGACGAACACCAGCTTCTTGCCGTCGATGACTTTGGCCTTCGTCTTCTCCAGCGGCGTCTCGATCTCCACTTCCTGCATGGCCATGTCTCGCGTGACCTCGTAGGCCATCAACATCGCCAGTTCGTTCAGCAGACGCCGGAAACTGTTGGTGCTGGCTTCCTTCTTGCGCATCAAGGTCAGCTTGTGCTGTACCAGCGGGTGCTCGATCAGGTGGACGTTGCTCATGGCCGTGACGATATCAGAACACCGTGCCGTCGCTGTTCACTATCAGGGGTGGCAGGCCATCGCGAAGGCGCTGGGCCAGTTCGCGGCCCGCAGCCCAGGTTCCGCCTTCCAGCACGCGGGCCAGTGGCAGCTCTTCCCCGCTCATGTGCAGCAGCTGCCTCACGGAATGGGCCACTTCATCCATCAGGCCTACCGTCATGGCGCGCCATTCCACGATGATCTCGTCGCCCGGCTGCCAGGCATGAAGCGCAACGGTCTGGTCGCGCAGCCGCAGCAGGCCTGAATCGATCAGGAAGCCGCCGTTGCGGTACTCGGGCAGCGCGGTAAGCGCATCCAGGCCGCGCACCTTGACACCGGATCGCTCGAACGCTTCGATCAGTGAGTAAGTCAGCCACTGGGAAAGCTTGTGGAACGGGATCCAGCCGTCCGACAATCCTTCGCCCCGGACGGCGGCGTGCCGCCAGCAGTCGCCGAGCGGCACGTTGCCGATGTTGTTGCCCGAGGGCCAGATGCCCGACAGCGTCATCAGGATTTCCGACAGGATGTCATGCGCCATCACTTCGGCAGTGGGCGGCGCGTCCGGGCCGAGCGGGCTGATGATCATGTCGAACATCCCGCTTGGGCGCCCGTCCTGGCCGAACACTTCGGGCTGCTCGGTCATCGCTTCGCCCAGCCGCCGCAGCAGGATGGCGCGCTGCGCCAGGCCCACCAGCGGATTGGACTCGCTCACCTGGAAAGCCGATGCCAGGTGGTCCGTCACCAGTCCGCGCAGCCCTGCCGCGTCCGCGCGCAAGGGGTGACCGGCGTCGCTCGAGAACAGGCCCGCCGTGAACGCGTGGAAGCTGGCCACGGCCAGGCCTTCCGACCGCGTGAAGGTCTTGCCCGTTGCCGGCTCGACATACTTCCAGTGCGGCCCGGCGCCACCGTCGAGCAGCACGCTGACAAAGACCAGATCGATCATCGCGTGACCGCGCAAAGGCCGCGCCAGCCCATGCAGAAGCTTGTCGAGATCGGCCTTGCGGTCCACGCCTCCGGCCTCGAAATGCCGCCAGCGGCTGTGAAGCGGAATGTGCAGCTTCGGATAGCGCCGCTTCGTGGCATCGACCACCTCACGGGCGGCGGACTCCAGGAAGCCTTCGTCGACCACGAACCACGACGATTCGCCGTTCCGGGCCCGCGTCAGCAATTGCCTCGAGCGCTCGCGCACGGCTGCGGTAGTGCGCAGGAGGTTGGCTGCCGCCTCGGCCTGCGCGTGTGAGTGATGTGCGTTGCTGTCGTTCACGTCCCCAGCTCCCGTCCCTTGGCTTTCCTGAGTTCCTCGGCATCGGGCACCGCGCCCGGCGTGAAATAGCCGGCGGCCACTTTGGCGTCCATCTCCACCCGCGCATCGGCGGGGATCAGCTCGTCAGGGATGTTCACGCGCTCACCGATCTCGATGCCGGAGCCGGTGATCGCGTCGTATTTCATGTTGCTCATGGACACGAGCCGGTGGATCTTGCGCACGCCCAGCCAGTGCAGCACGTCGGGCATCAGCTCCTGGAAGCGCATGTCCTGAACGCCGGCCACGCACTCGGTGCGGGCGAAGTACTGGTCGGCCGTGTCGCCACCGACCTGGCGCTTGCGCGCGTTGTAAACCAGGAACTTGGTAACCTCGCCGAGCGCGCGGCCTTCCTTGCGCGAATAGGCCACCAGCCCGACGCCGCCGCGCTGCGAGGCCTGGATGCACTCCTCGATGGCATGGGTGAGGTAGGGGCGGCAGGTGCAGATGTCCGAGCCGAACACGTCGGACCCGTTGCACTCGTCGTGCACGCGCGCCGTCAGTTCAACCTCCGGGTTCGCAAGGTCGCGTGGGTTGCCGAAGATGTAGACGGTCTGCCCGCCGATCGGCGGCAGGAACACTTCGAGATCGCTGCGTGTCACCAGTTCGGGGTACATGCCGCCGGTTTCCTCGAACAGCACCCGGCGCAAATCGGTTTCGGAACAGCCGAAACGCCGGGCCACGCCGGGCAACCACCACACCGGCTCGATCGCGGCCTTGGTCACCATCGCCGCGCCGCCTGCAGTGAGCACCGTGCCGTCGGCCTTCAGTCGGCCCTTCTGCAGGCCCTCGATCACCTCCGGCAGGATCACATGTGCCTGGGTCACGGCGATGGTGGGGCGGATGTCGTAACCCGCCGCCAGTTCCGCGGCGTATTCCTGCGCCACCAGCGCGCCCCATGGGTCCAGGCTGACGATCTTCGCCGGGTCGGTCCACTGCGGGTAGGGCCCGATCACGTCCGTCGGCGACGTGTTGGTGAGGTCTGCCCGGTGTTGGCGAGACAGCGCGCCGGAAGCCACGGCGAGCGCGCGGTAAACGCTGTACGAGCCGC
>JBDSWB010000115.1:0-13355 GCA_039926915.1 Ramlibacter sp. | reverse complement strand
ATCATCGGCCTGCTGGAGCCGCCGGGGCGCATTGCTTCCGGCCAGATCCTGCTGGAAGGCCAGCGCATCGACAACCTGCCGCACGACCAGATGCGCCACATCCGCGGCCGCAAGATCGGTGCGATCTTCCAGGACCCGCTCACGTCGCTCAACCCGCTCTACACGGTCGGGCGCCAGATCACCGAAACCATCCAGGCGCACCTACCGGTCGACAACGCCGAAGCGCGCCGAAGGGCGATTGGCCTGCTGGAAGACACCGGCATTCCCGCCGCGGCCGAGCGCATCGACCACTACCCGCACCAATTCTCTGGCGGCATGCGCCAGCGCGTGGTGATCGCGCTGGCACTGGCCGCTGAGCCCAAGCTGATCGTGGCCGACGAACCGACGACGGCCCTGGACGTTTCGATCCAGGCGCAAATCATCCAGTTGCTCAAGCGCGTCTGCCAGGACCGCGGCGCCGCCGTGATGCTCATCACCCACGATATGGGCGTGATCGCCGAAACCTGCGACCGCGTTGCCGTGATGTACGCAGGCCGGATCGCCGAGATCGGGCCGGTGCACGAAGTCATCAACCATCCGGCCCATCCCTACAGCAGGGGCCTGATGGCGGCAATCCCGGACATCACCATCGAGCGTGATCGGCTCGAACAGATCGACGGCGCGATGCCGCGCCTGAATGCCATCCCCGCCGGCTGCGCCTATCACCCGCGCTGCCCGCGCGCGTTTGACCGCTGCCGGGTGGAGCGCCCCGACCTTCTCGAAGCCGGTGCCACGCGCGCGGCCTGCTGGCTGCACGATGCGCGTGCCGGAGCGCCGGCATGATCGCGGGGAACGACGCTGGGAACGGCGCCGGTCACCCCGGCGGCGCACCACTGGTCCAGGCGCGCGACCTGGCCAAGACATTTGACGTGTCGGTGCCGTGGCTCAATCGGGTGCTGGAGGGCCGGCCGCGCCAGCTGCTGAATGCCGTCGACGGCGTGAGCTTCGAGATCGCCAAGGGCCAGACACTGGCGCTGGTGGGTGAATCCGGCTGCGGCAAGAGCACGGTCGCGAAGTTGCTGGTGGGACTGTATGAGCCGACCCACGGCGGCTTCACATTCGACGGGCAGGACGCGCACGCCGCGTTCAAGACTGCGCAGGGGCGCCAGCTGCGCCGCCGCATCCAGATGATCTTCCAGGATCCGTACGCCAGCCTGAACCCGCGCTGGACGGTGGAGGACATCGTTGGCGAACCGCTCAAGGAGCACGGCATCATCGCCGCGGGTCAGCAACTGGAGGATCGCGTGGGTGAACTGCTCGCGTCCGTTGGCCTCTCGCCGCTGGACATGGCAAAGTACCCGCACCAGTTCTCGGGCGGCCAGCGCCAGCGCATCTCGATCGCGCGCGCGCTGGCGACCGAGCCCGAGTTCCTGGTCTGCGACGAGCCGACGTCCGCGCTGGACGTGAGCGTGCAGGCGCAGGTGCTCAACATCATGAAGGACCTGCAGCGCGAACGCGGGCTCACCTACCTCTTCATCTCGCACAACCTGGCCGTGGTGCGCCACGTGAGCGACCAGGTCGGTGTGATGTACCTGGGGCGGCTGGTCGAACTGTCGGGCAAGCACCAGTTGTTCGGTAACCCGCGGCACCCGTATACACGGATGCTGCTCGATGCGATCCCGAAGATGCACGACACCGGGCGCTCGCGCACGCCCGTCTCCGGCGAGGTGCCCAATCCGCTGAACCCGCCGACCGGATGCACGTTCCATCCGCGCTGCCCCCACGCCAACGACCGCTGCAAGGCCGAACGCCCGGTGCTGCTCACACTACAGGGCGTGCGGATCGCCTGCCACGGCGTGGAAGAAGGTCGCATCTAGTTCGCTTCGGGAGTGGTTCCTGTTTCAGGCATACCGCTTGTTGCGCAGGTTGTTCTTCATCTCGCGCAGCAGGGGCTGCAGGCGGGGGCCGATGCGCAAGGCCACGGTAGTGGCCAGCACGTCGACGATCACCAGGTGCAGCAGGCGGGACACCATGGGGCTGTAACGGTCGTAGCCTTCCGGGTGGTCCGCCGCCAGGTGGATGTGACCCGCCGAGGCCAGCGGCGATCCGGTGGCCGTCATCACGATCGTCGTCACGCCGTTCTTGCGGGCGATGTCGCAGGCATCCATCAGGTCGCGGGTGCGGCCGGAATTGGAAATTACCACCACGCAGTCGCCGGGGCCCAGCAGTGTCGCGCTCATCACCTGCATGTGGCCGTCGCTGTAGGCGATGGTGTTGACGCCCAGCCGGAAGAACTTGTGCTGCGCATCCTGCGCCACGATGCCGGAGTTGCCGACGCCGTAGAACTCGATGCGCTTGCCCGTCTTGTGCGTGGCGGCCAATGCTTCCACCGCTTTGTCGATGGCGAAAGCGGATGCGTCGTTGCGGTACTTGAGGAATGCGGCCACGGTGTTGTCGATGACCTTGACCAGCACGTCGCTGGTCTTGTCGTCGACATCCACGCTGCGGTGGATGAACGGCACGCCCTCGCTCACGCTGCCCGCCAGCTTGAGCTTGAAATCGGAAAGGCCGTCGTACCCCACGCTGCGGCAGAACCGCACGACGGTGGGCTTGCTGACATGCGCACGTTCCGCCAGTTCGCTGACCGGCAGGTTCGCGAAGGCGCGCGGGTCGCTCAGCACGAGACGTCCCACACGTTGCTCGGCCGGTGCGAGCGACGGCAGCGATGCCTTGATGCGGTCTAGCATTCTTCACTCCAGCAGTTACCGTCGCGGGCGATCATGGCGCTGGCCGCGCTCGGCCCCCAGGTGCCAGCGGTATAGGCGCGGGGCCCGGTGGCGTCGCCGCGCCAGAATTCCATGATCGGTTCGACCCAGCGCCAGGCTTCTTCCTGCTCGTCGCTGCGAACGAACAGGTTGAGGCGGCCGTCGATCACGTCGAGCAGCAGGCGCTCGTAGGCGCCTACGCGTTCCGAGCCGAAGCGCTTGTCGAAGTCCAGGTCCAGATGGACCGGGGTCAGCGACAGGGCCGCGCCCTTCGCGTGCTGGCGGTTTTCCTGGCCCTGGGCCAGCAGGTGCAGTTCCAGCCCGTCCTTGGGCTGCAGGTGGATGACCAGCCGGTTGGCCGCGCCCGCCGGCGAATGAAAGATCGCGTGCGGCGCCGGCCGGAAGTTGATGACGATGCGCGCGTCCCGCGCCGCCAGCCGCTTGCCGGTGCGGATGTAAAACGGCACGCCGGCCCAGCGCCAGTTGGCGATCTCGGCGCGCAATGCGACGAACGTCTCCGTGGTGCTCTGCGGATCAACGCCGGTCTCGTCGCGGTAGCTTTGCACAGGTTCGCCGGCCACGTTGCCGGCCTGGTACTGGCCGCGGATCACGTGTTGCTCCAGCGACGACGCCGTCCAGGCCTTCAGTGAGCGCAGCACTTTGAGCTTCTCGTCGCGGATCGCATCGGCATGGGCGTTGATCGGCGGCTCCATGGCCAGCGCGCACAGCAATTGCAGTGCGTGGTTCTGCACCATGTCGCGCAGCGCGCCGGTGCTGTCGTAGAAGGCGCCGCGCTTTTCCACGCCCAGGTCTTCGGCGATGGTGATTTGGATGCTGGCGATGGTCTCGCGCCGCCACAAGGGCTCGAACAGCGAATTGCCGAAGCGCAGTGCGAACAGGTTCTGCACCGACGGCTTGCCCAGGTAATGGTCGATGCGGAAGATCTGCTTCTCGCTCAGCACGCCGCGCACCGTCTCGTCGATGGCTCGGTTGGACGCCAGGTCATGACCTAGCGGCTTTTCGAGCACCAGGCGTGTGTTCGCAGTGTTGAGGCCGGCGGCCGCGAGTTGCTCGCAGGCCACTGTGAAGAGGGAGGGAGCCGTGGCCAGGTACATCACCACCGTGTCGGCTTGGCGTTCGCCCAGTTTGGCGGCCAGGCGCGTGTAATCGGCCGGGCGCGACAGGTCCATGCGCAGGAATTGCAGCAACGCGGCGAACCGGCCGAACTCCTCGGGCGTCGGCCGCTTGGCCAGTTCCACTGCGTCAAAGCGTGAACGGATCAGCGCGCGGTATTGCTCGTCGTTCAGGTCGTCGCGGGCGACGCCGATGATGCGGCCCCCGATGGGCAAGGTGCCGTGGCGGAACGCCTGGAAGAGCGCAGGCATCAGCTTGCGCCAGGCCAGGTCGCCGGTGCCGCCGAACAGGATGAGGTCGAAGCTCATGAACTTGGAAAGAAGACGAATCGGTAATGTAACTTAGTTTCAGCGGAATGAAGTTTTCTTGTTCACTTCAATCGGGAAACATGGTCGCGACTGGTGTTTTCCCCATACATGACGGTAGAGAGCCGCCTTTATGCTTCAGCCGTAATCCAGTTACGAAAGAAGGTCCCCATGAAGAAGCCTATCACTGCGCTCTCTCTCGTCGTCCTGTCCCTGGGCGCTGCCGCGCAAGGGCAGGTCAACGTCATCTGCTCGGTGCAGGCCGAGTGGTGCAACATGATCTCCACCGTGTACGCGCGCACGACCGGGGTGAAGGTCAACGTGTCCATGAAGGGCTCGGGCGAAGCGCTGGCCCAGATCATTGCCGAAAAGGAAAATCCCAAGACCGACATCTGGTTCGGCGGCACGGGGGACCCGCACCTGCAGGCGGCCGAGCAGGGGCTGACGCTCGAGTACAAGTCGCCGACTCTGCCGCAATTGCAGGAGTGGGCGCAGCAGCAGGCCAAGCAGTCGGGTTACAAGACTGTGGGCATCTATTCCGGCCCGCTCGGCTTCGGCTACAACCCGGAACTGCTGGCCAAGAAGAAGCTCGCCGTGCCCAGGACCTGGGCTGACCTGACCAAACCGGAATACAAGGGCGACATCCAGGTCGCCAACCCCGCGTCCAGCGGCACGGCCTACACCATGATCGCGACGTTGGTGCAGTTGATGGGCGAAGACAAAGCGTTCGACTATCTCAAGAGCCTGCACAAGAACGTGAGCGCCTATTCGCGCTCCGGCACCGGCCCGATCAAGGCGGTGGCCCGCGGCGAAACCGCCATCTCGATCAGCTTCGTGCACGACGGCCCCGGCGAGAAGATGCAGGGCTTCCCGGTCGAGACGGTCACGCCTGCCGACGGCACGGGCGCCGAGATCGGGTCGATGAGCATCATCAAGGGCTCGCGCAATCTCGAGGCGTCCAAGAAGTTTTACGAGTGGGCCTTGACGCCTGGAGCGCAGGAGATGGCCGCCGCGGCCAAGCAGTTCCAGGTCCCGTCGAACAAGTCGGCCAAAGTGGACAAGAACGTGCCGGACTTCAAGAAGATCAAGTTCATCAACTACGACTACGCCAAGTACGGCGCCAGTGTGGAGCGCCGCCGCCTGATCTCGCGCTGGGAAAAAGAAGTGAACTCGCTGCCGCGCTGAAGTGAAAGACCACCCCCGAAGCGCCTCCGGCGATGCCCCCTCGGGCGTTGCCCTCTCCCCCTCAAGGGGGGCGAAACCCGCGGCTCCAGACCGACCTGCGTCGGTCTGGACGGGTCGAGCGGTGGCGGCCTCTGGCAGCCCCGCGGCCTGCAAGGCCCGCCAGCGGCCCGGCAAAGCCGGATCCGCGGCGGCCCCGATTCTTGTGCTGCCTTTCAGGCGTCGTGGGTGAAACGCTGGATGGCGATTTCGTGACCGCGAGCGTCGAACTTTTCTCGGTACGCCGTCCGTCGGCCAACACCGCGATCTGGTGCTGGTTCGCTCTGGGGCTGGCCGGCTACCTTCTGTTCCCCTGGTACGCCTTGCAGGACGGTAACGGCCTCGCCGCCATCCCCGGCGTGTTCGGTGGTGAGGACACGGCCAATGGCCTGATGCAGGCCGCGCGCTACGGCAGGGTGTGGCTGTGGCTGGGCTTTGCGGGCTTGCTCGTCACGGCCGTGGCGGCCAGCCGCACGCCGGGCAAGGGCCAGGGCGCGCTCCTCATCCTCGGGGGCCTGCTGGGCGCGGGCGGCCTGGCCGTCTCCGGGTTCCTGATCGGCGCCAAGGGCTGGAACAGCGAGGCACTGACCGGCCTCTTCGGTGAGCTCGCGAAAAACCAGTTCGGCGTAGGGTGGGGCGGCTTCGTGGCGCTGGCATCTCTGACCGTGCTCACTGCATTCGGCATCGCGCGCCGGGGTTACTTCAAGGGCGATCTCTTCATCGCCGCCGCCGTCGTCGCGTGCGGCAGCCTGATGGCGGTGTTCATCCTGTTTCCGGTGCTCAAGGCTCTCAGCAGCGCTTTCCTCACCGAGGACAGCAAGCTGGCGCTGTCCGCCATGTGGGATCGGGTCGCGAGCGAGCGCAATTTCGGCCTGAGCTGTGTGGCCGGGGGCGTGCGCTGCGGCGTGGCATGGAACACCTTGTTCCTCGGCCTGCTCACGGCCGCCAGCACCACCCTGCTGGGCACCTTGATGGCGCTGATGGCCGAGCGGGCGGGGCGGCGCTATGGCAAGGCGCTGAACGTGCTGGCCATGCTGCCGATCATCACGCCGCCGTTCGTGGTGGGCCTCGGCCTGATCCTGTTGTTCGGCCGTGCCGGCATCGCGAACCAGCTGCTCGAGTCGGCGTTCGGCATTGCGCCCTCGCGTTGGTTCTACGGCTGGTTCGGCGTGTGGATCGCGCAGACCTTCGCCTTCACACCGATCGCCTTCATGATCATGCGCGGTATCGTCCAGGGCGTCGCGCCCAGTCTCGAGGAGGCGGCGCAGACATTGCGCGCCAGTCCGCAGCGCACTTTCATGACGATCACGCTGCCGCTGCTCACGCCGGGCCTGGCCAATGCGTTCCTGGTGGGCTTCATTGAGAGCATGGCGGACTTCGGCAACCCCATCGTCGTCGGCGGCCAGTTCTCGGTGCTGTCCACCGAGATCTTCTTCGCCATCGTGGGCGCGCAGTACGACCAGGGACGCGCCGCGTCGCTGGCGTGGATTCTCACGCTGTTCGCGCTGGCGGTGTTCGCAATCCAGCGCGCGGTGCTCGGCAAGCAGAACTTCACCACCGTCAGCGGAAAGGGCGATGCCGGCATTGCCATGTCGCTGCCGCCCCGCGTGCGCCGGATCGTCAACAGCGTGGCGTTGCCCTGGATCGCATTCACCCTGCTGGTGTACCTGTTCGCCTTCGCCGGCGGCTTCGTGCAGACCTGGGGCCGCGACTACACATTGACGCTGAACCACTTCAGGACGGCGTTCGCGCTCGAGTGGGGCCAGTTCGGGATGGTATGGGCCGGCACCGCGTGGAATTCGTTCTTCACGACCATCAAGCTGGCCGCGATTTCGGCGCCGCTCACGGCAGGCCTCGGCCTGCTGATCGCCTACCTGCTGGCGCGCACCAAATTCAAGGGCCAGGGCCTGTTCGAATTCTCCGCGCTGCTGGCTTTCGCGATCCCGGGCACGGTGCTGGGCGTGAGCTACATCCTCGCCTTCAACGTGCCGCCGTTCGAACTGACGGGCACCGGCCTCATCATCGTGCTGTGCTTCCTGTTCCGTAACCTGCCGGTGGGCGTGCGCGCCGGCACGGCCGCATTCAAGCAGCTGGACAAGTCGCTGGACGAGGCCTCGCAGATGCTTCGTGCCTCCAGCATCCAGACCCTGCGGTACGTGGTGCTGCCGCTGCTCAAGCCGGCGCTGGTCGCCGCTCTGGTCTACAGCTTCGTGCGTGCCATCACGACGGTGTCCGCCGTCATCTTTCTCGTCACCGCCGAGAACGAACTGGCCACGACTTACATCATCGGCCGGGTCGGGAACGGCGACTATGGCGTCGCGTTGGCCTATTGCACCGTGCTCATCATCCTGATGAGCGTGGCCACGGCACTGATCCAGTTCCTGGTGGGCGAGCGCAGGCTCGGCCGCCGCAAGGCGGCGCCCACGCCCACCCTCACATCCACCCAGGGAATGACATGAGCCCTTCCGAAACCGCCGGCATCGAGTTCCGCGACGTCAGCAAGCGTTACGGCGACGACACTTCGGCCCCGCTGGCCGTCAAGAGCATCAGCTTCCAGGTGGCGCGCGGCACGCTCACCACCATTCTCGGCCCGTCCGGTTGCGGCAAGACCACCACGTTGCGCATGATCGCGGGACTGGAGTCGCCCACCGCCGGCACGATCTTCGTCGACGGCAAGGATGTGACCACGCTGGGACCGGCCGATCGCAACGTGAGCATGATGTTCCAGAGTTATGCGCTGTTCCCGCACATGAACGTGTCCGAGAACGTGGGCTATGGCCTGAAGATGTCGGGCATCCCCAAGGCCCCGGCGCGGGCGAGGGCCGTGGAGGCCCTGCGCAACGTGGGCCTGGTGGGGTTCGACGAGCGCTTGCCGAGCGAGCTGTCGGGCGGCCAGCAGCAGCGCGTGGCGCTGGCTCGGGCGCTGGTGCTGGAGCCGGCCGTGCTGCTGTTCGACGAGCCGCTGTCCAACCTGGATGCGCGGTTGCGGCGCGAAATGCGCGAAGAGATCCGCTCGCTGCAGCAACGGCTCAAGCTGACTGTGGCCTACGTCACGCACGACCAGAGCGAGGCGCTGGCCGTGAGCGACCAGATCATCGTGATGGACCGCGGCATGATTGCCCAGCAGGGCACGCCACAGGATCTCTACGAGTTCCCGACCAGCGAGTTCGTTGCCGGGTTCATGGGTGAGGCCATGCTGTTTCCTGCGAAGGCCGACGCGTCGGGCACGGTCGCGCTGGGCCCGCTGCGCATCAGGCCGCGCCAGGGCATGGCCGAAGGGGCGGTCAAGGTCGCCGTGCGGCCCGAGGCCTGGCACATCGGGCCGCCCGGCACCGGGCTGGGCGCGCGGCTGGACAAGCTGGCCTACCTGGGCAGCAATTACGAATACACCTTCCAGACCGAACTGGGGCCGATCTTCGTGGTCTCTTCCGACCTGGGGCGCGTGCTCGATATCGGCAGCGACGTCGGCCTGGGCCTGGCCGACCACGGTGTCTCCGTGGTCCAGGTTTCGTAACGCGGACAACGCCGGAAGCGGCAGCGCGCGCCGGATAATGCGGTCATGAACCAACTCGATGCCCTCAAGCAGTCGACCACCGTGGTCGCCGACACCGGCGACTTCAGGCAGCTCGCGCAGTTCAAGCCGCAGGACGCCACCACCAACCCGTCGCTGATCCTGAAGGCAGTGCAGAAGGCGGACTACGCTCCCCTGCTCAAGGACACAGTGGCGCGCTTCAAGTCGAGGCCGCTGGACGAGACCATGGACCGGCTGCTGGTGCGCTTCGGTTGCGAGATCCTGTCGATCATTCCGGGACGAGTGTCCACTGAGGTCGATGCGCGCCTGAGTTTTGACACCATGGCGTCACTCACGCGGGCCGAGCGCATCATCGAGCTGTACCAGGCCGAAGGCATTCCCATCGACCGCGTGCTGATCAAGGTGGCCGCCACCTGGGAAGGCATCCAGGCCGCGCAGAAACTCGAGCAGCGCGGCATCCATACCAACCTCACGCTGCTGTTCTCGTTCTGCCAGGCCGTCGCCTGCGGGCAGGCCAAGGTCCAGCTGATCTCGCCCTTCGTCGGCCGCATTTATGACTGGTACAAGAAGAACGCGGGCGCGGCGTGGGACGAGGCCGCAAGCGGGGGCGTCAACGACCCCGGCGTGAAGTCGGTGCGCCAGATCTACGACCACTACAAGCACTTCGGCATCGCCACTGAAGTGATGGGAGCGAGCTTTCGCAACGTCGGACAGATCCTGGCGCTGGCCGGCTGCGACCTGCTCACCATCAGCCCCGAGTTTCTGGCGCAACTGGCCGGCTCCGAAGCGCTGGTCCCCCGCGCTCTCGACGCGCAGCAGGCGCGCGCGATGACGCTGGCGCTGGTGAATTACGACGAGGCGGGCTTCCGGTACGCGCTCAACGAGGACGCCATGGCGACCGAAAAGCTGGCCGAAGGGATTCGCGCCTTCGCCGCCGACGCCGTCAAGCTCGAACAGCTGATGAAAGTTGCCTGAGCGATGGCACCGGGCGCCGTGCGCACGCGCTGTGACCAGGCTCCGGCATGGGCCGCGTTGCGCGAGCATTTCGAAAGTGTCGGCCATGCGATCGACGTCCGCGATTCGTTCCGTCGCGACCAGGGGCGGTTCGACTCGTTCAGCCAGCAGGCGCCCCATGTCTTCGCGGACCTGTCCAAGAATCGCATCGACACCCAGGCCGAGGCCCTGCTGATGGCGCTGGCGCGCGAGTGCGGCGTGGAGCGGCACCGCGACGCCATGTTCGCGGGTGAGGCGATCAACACCACCGAGAAGCGCGCCGTCAAACACTGGCTGTTGCGCAGCCCCCTGGGCGAGAGCGTTGACCCGGATGCAGCGCAAGTGCATGCCACGCTGGACGCGATGCTGGCTTACGCCGAACAGATTCGCGCCGACGGCGATATCACCGACATCGTCAACATCGGCATCGGCGGCTCGGACCTCGGCCCGCAGATGGCCGTGATGGCGATGGAGGCCTTCGTGCTGCCGGGCAAGCGCTTCCATTTCGTCTCGAACGTGGACGGCCATGAACTTGCGGGCGTCCTGCGCGGCCTGCGTCCGGAGCGGACCCTGTTCCTGGTGGCGTCCAAGACGTTCACCACCATCGAGACCATGACCAACGCGCGCTCGGCGCGCGCCTGGTTCGAAGCCGAAGGCGGGCGCGACGTCGCCCGGCACTTCGCGGCGCTGACCACCAATGTCGCGGCGGCCGCGCAGTTCGGCATTTCGACGACCTTCGGTTTCTGGGACTGGGTGGGCGGGCGGTATTCGCTGTGGTCGGCGATCGGCCTGCCAGTCGCCATCGCCATCGGAGCGGAGGGCTTTCGCCGCCTGCTCGCGGGTGCGCACGAGATGGACTGTCACTTCACCACCGCGCCGCTCGAGCGCAACCTGCCTGTGCGGCTGGGGCTGCTCGATATCTGGAACCGCAACTTCCACGGCTTCGCCAGCCGCAGCATCGCGCCGTACCACAGCGCCCTGCGCCGGCTGCCGGCCTACCTGCAGCAACTCGAGATGGAAAGCAATGGCAAGCGGGTGGACGCCGAGGGGCGGGCGCTGTCGGTATCGACCGCGCCCGTGTTGTGGGGCGAGCCCGGCACCAACGGACAACACGCCTACTTCCAGATGCTGCACCAGGGAACGGAGGTGGTGCCGGTCGAATTCATCGCGGTCCGGAGGCCGGCGCACTCCCTGGCCGGGCACCATGACCTGCTGCTGGCGAACGCGGTGGCCCAGGCGCAGGCCCTGATGCAGGGCCAGACGGACGCCGGGGGCCATCGCGACTTCCCGGGCAACCGCCCCTCCAGTTTCTTCCTGCTTGAGGCACTGACGCCGGAGAGCCTGGGCGCGGTGCTCGCGCTGCACGAACATCGCGTCTTCGTGAGCGGGTCCCTGTGGGGAATCAACAGTTTCGACCAGTGGGGCGTGGAGCTTGGGAAGGTGCTTGCCCTCGATGTCGCTGCGCGATTGCAAGACGGCAATATGTCCGGAATCGACGGATCCACTGCGGGGTTGCTGCGCAGATTGCGTTCCTGAGGGTGGCGCTCCAGTCCCCAAACGAATATCATGGCGCGGGCATTTGCCCGTGAACACAGCGAGGAGAGCCGCTTATGAATTTTCAGCAAGCCATTACCACCTGTCTTCGGAAATACGTCGACTTCTCCGGGCGCGCAGTGCGGCCGGAGTTCTGGTGGTTTGTGTTGTTTAACCTGATTGTCTCCATCGTTTCATCGATGCTGGGCCAATGGATCAATATGCTGGCCTCGCTGGCGCTGCTGCTGCCGGCGCTTGCCGTTGGAGCCCGCCGCCTGCATGACATCGGCAAAAGCGGTTGGTGGCAGTTGTTGGGATTGATCCCCGTGATTGGTTGGATCATCCTGATTTACTGGTGTGCGCAGCCGAGCGGCCCCCCCAATGCCTACGGCGGCGCAGCCGCGGCTCTCGATGCGCCGACAGTGATGCCGGGTCAGTAATGGAATGAAAAAAGGCCGAGCAAGCGGCCTTCGTTTTCATCGGGTGCGCGTAATAACATGCAGCGCACCCCTCAATGAAAAAACCGGGCTTTGCCCGGTTTTTTTGATCTGATCAGGTCACTCAGAAATCGCATCGCGATTTCTGAGTGAAGGGCTTACATGTCCATGCCGCCCATACCGCCCATCCCACCCATGCCGCCACCCATGCCGCCACCGCCGGCGCCGGCTTCGTCCTTGGGTGCTTCAGCAACCATGGCTTCTGTCGTCAACATCAGCGATGCGACGGAAGCCGCGTTCTGCAGCGCCGTGCGGGTCACCTTGGTTGGGTCCAGGATGCCCATTTCGATCATGTCGCCATAGGTGTCGTTGGCGGCGTTGAAGCCGTAGTTGCCCTTGCCGTTCAGCACGGCATTCACAACCACGCTCGGCTCGCCACCGGCGTTGGCAACGATCTCGCGCAGGGGCGATTCGATGGCCTTCAGCACCAGCTTGATGCCGGCGTCCTGGTCTGGGTTATCGCCCTTGATGGTGCCCGCAGCCTGCTTGGCACGCAAGAACGCCACGCCGCCGCCAGCCACGATGCCTTCTTCCACTGCAGCGCGGGTGGCGTGCAGCGCGTCTTCAACACGGGCCTTCTTTTCCTTCATCTCGACCTCGGTGGCCGCGCCTACCTTGATCACGGCCACACCGCCGGCCAGCTTGGCCACGCGCTCTTGCAGCTTTTCACGGTCGTAGTCGCTGGTGGCTTCCTCGATCTGAACGCGCACTTGCTTGACGCGCGCCTCGATGTCGCCGCTCGCGCCGGAGCCGTCGATGATGGTGGTGTTTTCCTTGCCCACTTCGATGCGCTTGGCCTGGCCCAGGTCGGCCAGGGTCACCTTCTCGAGCGTCAGGCCCACTTCTTCAGCGATGACCTTGCCGCCCGTCAGGATGGCGATGTCTTCCAGCATGGCCTTGCGGCGGTCGCCGAAGCCCGGCGCCTTGACGGCCACGACCTTGAGGATGCCGCGCAGCGTGTTGACCACCAGGGTGGCCAGCGCTTCGCCTTCGACTTCTTCGGCGATCACCAGCAGCGGACGACCGGCCTTGGCGACTTGCTCCAGGATCGGCAACAGGTCGCGGATGTTGCTGATCTTCTTGTCGTACAGCAGCACGAACGGGTTGTCCAGCAATGCCGATTGCTTCTCGGGATTGTTGATGAAGTAGGGCGACAGGTAGCCGCGGTCGAACTGCATGCCTTCGACGACTTCGAGTTCGCTGTCCAGCGACTTGCCGTCTTCGACGGTAATCACGCCTTCCTTGCCGACCTTGTCCATCGCGTCAGCAATGATCTTGCCGATGGCTTCGTCGCTGTTGGCCGAGATGGAGCCGACCTGCGCGATTTCCTTGGAAGTGGTGGTGGCCTTCGAAGCCTTCTTCAGCTGCTCGACCAGGGCCGTGACGGCCTTGTCGA
>JBDSWB010000114.1:0-20709 GCA_039926915.1 Ramlibacter sp. | reverse complement strand
TCCACCGTGGTGCTGTCGCGCGACATCGCTTCGCTGGGCATCTACCCGGCCGTGGACCCGCTGGACTCTACCAGCCGCCAGCTCGACCCGCTGGTTGTCGGCGAAGACCACTACAACACCGCCCGCGCCGTACAGAACACGCTGCAGCGTTACAAGGAACTGCGCGACATTATCGCGATCCTGGGCATGGACGAGCTGGCGCCCGAAGACAAATTGGCCGTGGCTCGCGCGCGCAAGATCCAGCGTTTCCTGTCGCAGCCCTTCCATGTGGCCGAAGTGTTCACCGGCTCGCCCGGCAAGTACGTGCCGCTGTCGGAAACCATCCGCGGCTTCAAGATGATCACCGCCGGCGAGTGTGACCACCTGCCCGAGCAGGCGTTCTACATGGTCGGCACGATCGACGAAGCGTTCGAGAAGGCCAAGAAGGTCTAAACGATGGACCCCACCCACACCATCCACATCGACGTGGTCAGCGCCGAGGAGTCGATCTTCTCAGGCGAAGCACGCTTCGTCGCGCTGCCCGGCGAAGCCGGCGAACTGGGCATCTTTCCGCGCCACACGCCGCTGATCACGCGCATCAAGCCCGGCTCGGTGCGCATCGAGAAGGCCGACGGCACCGAGGAATTTGTCTTCGTCGCCGGCGGCGTGCTCGAAGTGCAGCCCAACTGCATCACCGTCCTGTCCGACACCGCGATCCGCGGCAAGGACCTCGATGAGGAAAAGGCCAATGCCGCCAAGGCATCCGCCGAGGAAGCCCTGCGCAATGCCAAGGGCGAGCTCGACATCGCCAAGGCCCAGTCCGAGCTGTACGTGGTCGCGGCCCAGATCGCCGCGCTGCGCAAATACCGACAGAAAAAATAAATTTGTTTGCGAGACAGATCTTCAGCTCTGTCCCCGAGTGACTATCAGAAACAAGAAGCGCTAAAAACCGCGCCCTCGGCCCTGCCTTCTGGCAGGGCCTTTTTACTTCCGCACCTGCTTCTCCCGGTAGCAGTGGGCCCCCACCCGGGCATGCGGCCAGATGGCGACCTCGCAGTCACGGCCGGCCGCGCGACATGCAGCGCTTCGGCTGCGCGAGTGAGGCTTCCCGGCTGGGCGACAGTCAAGAAAGCTCGAAGCTGATAGATCTCCATGTTTCGCGATGATCAGCTGTCCAGAAATCTCACCTGCGCCGGTTCGATGCCAAGACGCACCCTGGCGCCGGCGGGAAACATGGCAAGGCCGCTGTAGTGAGGCTGGTCCGCAATCACTTCGATGTCGCCGACGCTGACTTTGTAGCGGGAGAACTCTCCCATGAATTCGGCGCTTCGCACCGTGCCGTCGAGCCAGATGCGCGAAGCATCGACCTGCTCGTCGCCCACGCGAACAGCCACCTGGTGGGGCCTGAACGACATAGTGGCGGCCCCGACTTTGGGCGCGGTCTCCGGCATGCGGGGCAACGTCAGAACTCCGATCCAATCGGCGATGAATTTCACCGTTTCGCCGCTGACTTCCGAGATCGTGCCCTCCAGCAGGTTGGCCGTGCCCACGAAGCCCGCCACCAGACGATTGCGCGGATAGTCGAAAAGGCCCGCCGCGGTGCCGGTCTGCTGCAAGACCCCCTGATCCAACACCGCCACGCGATCGGCCGTAGTCATCGCCTCTTCCTGGTCGTGGGTCACGAAGATGGTCGTGATGCCCAGCGTGCGTTGGAGGTTCTTCAGCTCTTCACGCATCTGGACGCGCAATTTCTTGTCCAGGTTCGAAAGGGGCTCGTCCAGCAACAGGACGTCGGGTTCGACCACGATCGTGCGGGCGAGTGCCACGCGCTGCTGCTGTCCGCCGGACAGCATGGAGGGGCGGCGTTTGGCGTACTGCTTCAAGCCGACGAGCTCCAGGGCGTCCTCGACTTTCTGCGCGATCACCGGCTGGCCGAACTTGCGTTCGACCAGGCCGAATGCGACGTTGTCCCAGACCGTCATGTGGGGCCACAGGGCGTAGTTCTGGAAGACCATGCCCACGTTGCGAAGATGCGGCGGCGTACCCGAGACATCCTTGTCCGCGATGTGCAGCGAGCCGCCCTGGTGCGGATTGAATCCCGCGATCAACCGAAGCAGTGTTGATTTGCCGGAACCGCTGGGGCCCAGCAACGCAAAAAATTCGCCCGGCTCGATCGCGAGGTTGATGTCCTTCAGGACTTCGGTCTTGCCGTAGCTGAGAGACAGGTTCTTGGCGACGACGCCGACTTTTCTCAATGGCTGCTGCATCCAATAGTCCCCTTTAGTCTTCGCGGCGGACGGAGGTCCGGGCGTTTGATCGTTCCGCCACCCAATGCGAAAGGTATGTGCCCACGGCCACCACCACCACCGCGATCACGCCGAGCGCGGCGCCTGGTCCGCGGCCGGAGATGCTTTGCATGTACAGATAAATGCCGTAGCTCATGGGAGCGTTCGATTCCTTGGTGGTCAGCATGAGGGTCGCCGACAGCTCCACGGCCGCCGTGATGAAGCTGGTCACGAAGCCGGCGAGAATGCCTCCGGCCATCAGCGGAATCACAATGCGGCGGATGGTGCGCCACCGGCTGGCCCCCAGGCTTTGGGCCGACTCCTCCAGCGAGACATGGACCTGCTGAAGCGCCGCATAGCACGATCGCAATGCATAGGGGAGCCGCCGCACCGCGTAGGCGATCATGATCAGCACCCAGGTAGCGGTGATCGGCGTGTCGCTGAAAGGCACTTCCATGCCTTTGAAAATCCGCAGGTAGCCGATGGCCAGAACCAGCCCGGGGATGGCCAGCGCGATCGAAGAGATCAGGTCCAGCCACTGACGGCCCGGCAGTTGCGTGCGCAGGATCAGGTAGGCGATCGCGGTGCCGATCACCACGTCCAGCCCCGCCGCGAGCCCGCAGTACAGCAGGGTATTGGTGATCATCTGGCTGGAGTCGCTGAACACCGTCACGTAGTGCTGCACCGTGTAGGCATCGGGCAGGACCGAAAAACTCCAGACCTTGGCAAAGCTCATGAGCAGGATGCCGATGTGGGGCGACAGCACCACCGTCAGCACCAGACCAATCCAGAAATACGCAACGACTGCTTGCCAGGCGGTCAGCTTGCGCTTCTGGATGCTGTTGCCGCCTTTTTGCAGCGTGGAGTAATCGCGCCCCTTCATGACGCGCGCCGCCATCCACATGGCAAGCACTGAAAACGCGATCATGATGACGCTGATCACGTAGCCCAGGGGATCGTCCACGCCCACTGATGTGATGCGCAGGTAGGCTTGGGGCGCGAGCATGTTGGTGACACCCATCACCAGCGGCGTGCCCAAGTCGTCGAAGACCTTGACGAACACCAACGACGCGCCCGCCAGGAAGCCCGGCATCGCCAGCGGAAATATCACCCTGCGGAACAGCCGGAAGCCGGTGCAGCCCAGGCTTTGCGCCGCCTCTTCCATCGCTCCGTCGATGTTGCGCAAGGAGGCCACGAGGTTCAGCAGGATGAAGGGAAAGTAGTGCAGACTTTCCACGAAGACGACGCCTGTCAGGCCCTCCATGATCGGCACGCCGAAACCGAACCAGTCGTTAAGCAGCAGGTTCACCGAGCCGCTGCGACCAAAGATCAGCTGCAATGCCACGGCACCCACAAAGGGCGGCATGATGAGCGGCAGCACACCCAGGGTCTGGATCAGCAGCGAGCCGCGGAACTCGAAGCGCACCGTGAGGTAGGCCAACGGAATCGCGATCAACGAAGCAAACACCACCGACAGCAGCGCCACCACCAGGCTGTTGATGAACGACTCGACAAACAGGGCCTGGCCGAAGAAATTGGCGAAGTGACCGAAGGTGAGGTGGCCTTCCTCGGTCACGAAAGCCGTATAGATCACCGAGCCGATCGGCAACACGAGAAAGAGACCCAGGAAAGCCAGAAGGAGGGCGCCCGCAATCCACACGCCTGCTCCGTGCGACACCGCAAGCGTGTGGCTTGGAGGCTGCGGCAGTATCGGCGGATCGACTATCGATGAGGTCATTGAACCTGAAACCTATTTGACGAGTGAGGACGCCTCGCGTGCGAGTTCTTCGGCGCGCGCGTAATTGGACTTGGCTTTCGAGTTCCAGAGGTCCTCCAGGCCGGTGAGTTGTTTGGCTACGGCAACGTCTTTCTTGTTCTTTCGAAACAGTTCGAGGAACTGTTTGTCGTTGGCGTTCTTTTCGTCGACCAGCGAGGAGTAGGCAAAGCCGCGCGCCTGTTTCACCAGGTCTGCGGCCCGAGCATTGGGTTTGTTGGCGAGCTTCTGTTCAGCCTCATGGATGGCCTTCGTCGCTGCCTGCAGCTCCTTGAGCCGGAAGGTGATCATCTGGTCGAAAAGGCTTGTGACCAGCGCATAACGGCCTTCGGACAAATCGGAGTTGAACTGCACCTTGGCCTTGCGCGCGATCTCGTAGATGTTTGGGTAGTCCGCGGGAACCTTCAGGCCGGCCACCGAATACGGCAGCACCGGCATGCGGCTGATCTTGGGGTCGAACAGCAGTTCCTGGCCTTCCACGGACAGCGTGTAGACCATGAATTTCAGGGCCTCCGCGGAATTCTTGCTGCCGGCGATCAGCCCGATGCTTGCGGGCACCACTGCCGTCATGCTGGGATAGACAAAGTCCACCGGAAAACCGGAATTGCGGCCCGCCAGACCCAGAAAATCGACCACCAGCCCGATGCCGAACTGGCCGCTATTGACGCCGTCGGGAACGCCGAAGCTGCGCTCCGTAACTGCGGCGCAATTGCCCGCGATCTGCAACAATTGGACCCAGCCCTTTTCCCAGCCTTCACCTTGCAGGATGGTTTCGACGGTGAGGTGGGTGGTGCCCGAACGCGAGGGCGAAGAGGTCGCCACATGGCCGAAATAAACCCCCTTCGTGAGGTCGGCCCATTCCCTGGGGGCGGGCAGCTTGTTGGCCTGTAGATAGCGCTTGTTGGTCATGATTCCGTAGCCCGACAACGCCTGCCCGAAGTAATAGCCTTCCGGATCGTTGATCGGGTAGGCACCGATCTTTTGCGGCACAGCGGGGTTGCGCGCCTCGGGGGCTTTTTGCAGCAGCTTCTCACGCGAAAGCACTTCGAAGGCCACCACGTCGGACGACCAGAACACATCGGGGCGCTGGCCCGCGGCGGTCTCTCGGATATAGGGTATCGAGGCGGTGCCGCTCTTGTTCAACATCTCCAGTTTGATGGAGGGGTTCTTGGCCTCGAAGGCCTTCTTGTACGTGTCCGCCAGCTCTTTCGGGAAGGAAGTGATGACCGTGACCGTGCCGGCCTGTGCCACGGTGCACAGGGCCAGGGTGACTGCTGAAAGTGCCGATTGCAAGTGTTTGATCCGCATGTCTGTCTCCTGCAGGTGTATTGATGTGCGAGGCGCAGGTTAACCGCATCAGTCCGACAACTCCAATCACACTTTTTGATGCGCCTCATCACTGAAACCGTGACTGGGGTTTACCCGCGTCACGTTTTTTGGTGCGGAGCCTTATCGAACCGTGTGATTGGCGCGGCCGAATTCGCGCACTTCACTGACCAGTTATCGACATGAAGCGGTCGAATCAGGAATGAAGGTGCCATCGCCCCGTTCGTCACGGGCACGCAGTTTGCCGAACAAATCAGGGGCGAGTTCGAGACATACAGATCCCTGGTGCGCGAACGCAATCTCAAAAAATGGCTGGACCGCCGGTACGCCAAGGCGCTACCGGCGCCGCAAGCTGTTCAACCCAGCACCGGTTCGTCCGGCAGCTCATTCGGATTCGCCTCGCCCGGCGCGAGAGGGAAATGCTCCACCAACAGAGCCGAAACCTCCTCCAGCGCCTGCGTCAATCCATCTTCGTACCGCGATTCCCGGAAGGCCGTCTGCATGCGTTGCACGATGGCCTGCCACTGCGCGGCGGGCACACGGTCATTGAGGCCGCGGTCCGCGACGATCTCGATCGCCTGTTCGGCCAGCAGCAGGTAGATCAGTACGCCGTTGTTGTGTTCGGTGTCCCAGACCCGCAGCTTGCCGAACACCGCCACCGCGCGCTCGCGCGGCGCAGCGCTGCGCCCCAGGTAGCTCATGGGCAGGCCGGCCTCCACATAAATGCGGACCTGGCCGCTGTGCCGCTTCTCGCTGGCCGAGACGCGGCGCGCCAGCCGCTCCACGAGGTCTGGCGGGATCGCCTTGCGCGTGTCGGCCTCGTCCAGCCAACGATGCCGCAACATGCGAGCGAAACGGTTCTGCGAAGTCGTTACCTGTGCCATCACCAGTCTCCCGAGGCGCCGCCGCCCCCGAAGTCGCCACCGCCCCCCGATCCGCCCCAGCTGCTGCCGCTATCGCTGCTGCTGCCACTGCTCCAGCCACCCCCACCCGTACCCCAACCACCGCTGCGGCCCGAGCGCCGGCCCGTGCCGCCTGTGGGGATACCCGCAAAGCCGCCGGAAAACAGGCTGAACATGAGCGCCACCAGGGCCGCGATCGCCGCGATCACGACGCTCGACGTGACAAGAAGGGCGATCGTCCCCACGCCCGCGCCTGTGGCCAGCGCGCCGAGTTTGCTGCCCAGGACGCGGCGCAGCACGCCGCCGACGATGGGCACGGCGAAGAACAGGAAGATCGCCGTGTCCATCCAGTCGAAGCCCTTGAGGATGCCGCCCGAGGTCGAAGTTGACTGCTTGGGCACGGGCAACGCCTCGCCGTTCACCCGCGCGATGATCATGTCCGTCGCGGACTGCAGCCCACCGGCAAAGTCGCCCTTCTTGAAATTAGGCGTGATCGCCTCGTCGATGATGTTCTTCGCGGCCAGGTCCGGGATTGCGCCCTCGAGCGTCTTCGCGACCTCGATGCGGACCTTGCGGTCGTCCTTGGCAACGATGACGATGACGCCGTCGCCCACCGCCTTGCGCCCGATCTTCCAGGCATTGCCGACGCGGTTGGCGAAACTTGCGATGTCTTCCGGCTGCGTCGTCGCAACCATCAGGATCGCGATCTGCGTTCCCTTTTCCTTCTCGAATGCGGAGAGCCTGTCCTCGAGCCCCTTGAGCTGGATCGCGTCGAGCGTGCCGCTCTGGTCGATGACGTGCGCGGTGAGCGCCGGTATCGCCTGCAGCGCCTGGGCGAGCGCAGGCCCGGCCAGCACAGCCAACGCCCACGCCAGCAGAAAGGCCAGCCGCTTCACGCGACCTTACTTCTTGGTGCCGAAGTCCACCGACGGTGGCTTGGAGATCTGCGCTTCGTTTTCCACCGCGAAGACCGGCTTGGGCTTGTAGCCGAACAACATCCCGGTCAGGTTGGTGGGGAAGCTGCGTGCCAGCACGTTGTACTCCTGCACGGTCTGGATGAAGCGGTTGCGGGCGACGGTGATGCGATTTTCCGTGCCCTCGAGCTGCACGCGCAAGTCGCTGAATCCCTTGTTCGCCTTCAGGTCGGGATAACGCTCGACCGTCACCATCAGGCGGCTCAGCGCGCTCGACAGCTCGCCCTGCGCCTGCTGGAACTTGGCGAAGGCGGCCGGGTCGTTCAGCGTCTCCGGCGTCACCTGCATGGACGTTGCCTTGGCGCGCGCTTCGACCACCTTGGTCAGGGTCTCCTGTTCGAAGTTCGCCTCGCCCTTGACGGTCGCGACGATGTTGGGGATCAGGTCGGCGCGGCGCTGGTACTGGTTCAGCACTTCGCTCCAGGCCGACTTGCTCGCCTCGTCAAGGCGCTGGAAGTCGTTGTAGCCGCAGCCGGTGAGCGACAGGGCCGCGAGGATGATCAGGAGCCAGCGTTTCATGGGACGTTTCCTTAAGCCAAGAATTGGCAACGGTAGCATAGATGGGATGCACTCCGGGCCGTTTCAAGTCCTCCAATCAGCCCACCGGGTCTCGGGCAGCCCGCCCCCGCGTCGGCTGTTGATCGCCGGCGCCACGGGCGCGCTGGGCAACGAGGTGCTGCGGCGCCTGGCGGGCCAGTTCGACACCACCTGCGTGCTGGCCAGGGAAGCCATCACGCCGGGCGTGCGCGGAGTCACTTCCGCGCTGGTCGCGGGTTCGCCCGACGCCTGGGCGCCGATCCAGGCCGAGACCGGCGTCATCCTGTTCGAGCCGCCGCGACTCTTCCACGACCGGGAGCGCGCGCTCTGGACGCCGCGGCCCGAGCAACTTCCCGAGGTGGCCCGGTGGATGCGCCGAAGCGGCGTGGCCACGGTGGCCGTTGTCCTGCCCCACGCGCAGGGCCGGCTTCCCGATGCGTTGAAGAGGGGGCTCGCCAACCTGGACGAGCATTCGGTCGCGGCACTCGGTTTCGAGCGCGTGCTCATCGTGCGCACCGCGCAGAAACCCGGCCCGACGGCCGCGCCTGGCCTTCTGCACGGCCTGGCCCACTGGATGCTGTCGATTCTGAAATACATGGTTCCCAGCAGCGAACAGCCGGTGCGGGCCGTGAAGGTCGCCGACTTCGTCAGCCAGGCCCTGCAGCTGGCCCCGTCCGGCACCCACGTGGCCGCGCCCGAAACCGTGTGGCAGGCGGCGCAGGGCGACCTGCGCGAGAGCGTGCGGCGCTGGCTGCTGCGCTGATTGCGGGCAGAATCGGGGCACCGACGACCCGCCTCATGCGAAAACGATCCAAGCTCCAGGCCGCCAGCCTCGAAGGCCATGCCGACGAAGTCGAAGCCGCGTTCTACGACGCGCTGCAGCACGGTGACATCGACAAGCTGATGGCCTGCTGGGCCGACGAGGACGAGATCGTCTGCATCCACCCTGGCGGCCCGCGCCTGGTCGGCGCCATGGCGATCCGCGCCACGTTCGAAGCGATGTTCAGCAACGGCAGCATCCGCGCCTGGCCCGAGCAGGCGCGCAAGCTGCAGGCCGTGGCCAGCGCCGTACACAACGTGCTCGAGCGTATCGAGGTGCTCACCCCGGAGGGCCCGGCGCAGGCCTGGGTCATCGCGACCAACGTCTACCACCGGACCGCGCAGGGCTGGCGCATGGTGCTGCACCATGCGAGCCCCGGCACGCAAAGCGAGATCCAGGAAGTGTCCGGCTCGCCGCAGGTGCTGCATTGACGAGTGCGCGTTGAACTACTCGGCGCCCTGGTGGCTGCCCGGCGGCAACCTGCAGACCATCTGGCCGGCCCTGTACGCACGCCGCGGCTTCGGCGCGCAGCCGCGCTACCGGCGCGAGCGCTGGATCGCGCCGGACGGCGATTTCGTCGATCTCGACTGGCTCAGTCATGAAGCCCCCACGCTTGGCACTGCGTGCACTGCGCTGCCCCCCGAGGGGGCTGGCCTTGCTTGGGGCGGCCCGGCGCAGCGGCCGTTGTCCGGCACACCGCTGCTGGTTCTCTTTCACGGGCTCGAAGGCTCCTCGCGCAGCCACTACGCCGAAGCCTTCGCCGACTTCGCAAGTGAGCGCGGCCTCGCTTATGTCGTGCCTCACTTTCGCGGTTGCAGCGGCGAGTTGAACCAGGGGCCGCGCGCCTACCACTCGGGCGACCATGAAGAGATCGCGTGGATCCTCGAGCGGCTGCGCGCGCAGCACGCCGGGCCGCTGGTGGCCGTCGGCGTATCGCTGGGCGGCAACGCGCTGATGCGCTGGGCCGGTGCGGCCGGCGCGGATGCGTCTCGCCTCGCCGACGCCGTGGCCTCGGTGTGCTCGCCGCTCGACCTGGCCGCAGGCTCCGTCGCGATCGGCCGCGGCTTCAACCGGTGGGTGTACACCACGATGTTCCTGCGCAGCATGAAGCCCAAGGCGATGGAGAAGCTCATGCAGCACCCGGGCCTCTTCGACGGCGCGCGGCTCATGGCGGCGCGCGACCTCTACCAGTTCGACGACATCTTCACCGCGCCGCTGCACGGCTTTCGCAACGCCGACGACTACTATGCGCGCGCCTCGGCCAAGCCGCATCTGCACCGCATCCGCATCCCGGCGCTCGTGGTCAACGCATTGAACGATCCCTTCGTGCCCGCGGCCAGCCTGCCGCGCACGGACGAAGTCGGCGACTGTGTGACCCTCTGGCAACCGGCCCAAGGTGGACACGTCGGGTTTCCGGATGGACACTTGCCGGGCCATGTGCGGACGATGCCTGATGAGGTGGGCGGCTGGCTGCTCGCCCGGACGAGCTAGCGGTTGGCTCGCACGGCCGCGCTGCGTCGCGGCCGGTGCTGCACTGCGGTACAAGCCTCGTCCTCACGGGTTTTTACTCTTGGTCGGGGCTGGAGGGCGGGCGATAAACGCGCTTCTACCATTGGGTCCGCAACCAGCTCCATGCCATCGACGTCCTCCACCGCTTTGCTCGAAGTCACCGGCGTCACCGTGCGTTTCGGCGGCATCACGGCACTGGACGGGATCACGTTCTCGGTGATGCCAGGCACCATTGCCGGGCTGATCGGCCCCAACGGCGCCGGCAAAACCACGCTTTTCAACTGCCTGTCGCGGCTCTACACGTTCAGCGAGGGGCAGATCCTATTCGAGGGCCAGCCCCTCACGGACACGCCGCCGCACCGTATCGCCGCACTCGGCATCGGCCGCACCTTCCAGAACCTTGCGCTGTTCCGCACCATGAGCGTGTGGCAGAACGTCATGCTGGGCGGCCATTGCCGGAGCTCGAGCGGCTTCCTGTCGAACGCGCTGCGCCTGCCGCACGTGCGGCGGGAGGAGCAGCTGCTCGCGGCGCGAGCGTCCCAGGTCATCGACTTACTTGAACTCGCCGCCGTGGCCGAGACGCCCGTGGCCGACTTGCCGTTCGGCACGCAGAAGCGGGTGGAGCTGGCGCGCGCACTGATGAGCCAGCCCAAGTTGCTGCTGCTGGACGAGCCGGCCGGCGGGTTGAATCATGAAGAGGTGGATGTGCTGCGCCAGTTGCTGCGCCGCATCCAGAGCGAACTCTCCCTCACCATCCTGCTGGTCGAGCACCACATGAACCTGGTGATGCGGGTTTCGGACCAGGTGGTGGCACTCGATTTCGGCCGCAAGATCGCCGACGGCGTGCCCGCAGAAGTGCAGAGCAACCCCGAAGTGATCCGGGCTTACCTCGGGGTCGAAGCATGAGCGTCGCACGGCCGCCCGAAGACGCGATGGCCCCCTCGGGGGGCAGCGCAGCAGCCTTCGCTGCAAGCGTGGGGGTCGCATGAGCGCCGGCGAAGGCAGCGAAGGCCTGCTGCAGGTCCGCGGGTTGCACGCCCAGTACGGCAGCACGCGCGTGCTGCATGGGCTGGACTTCGACGTGAAGAAGGGCGGCATCACCACCATCCTGGGCGCCAACGGCGCGGGCAAGACCACCACACTGCGCGCGATGTGCGGCATGGTCCGCACGCAGGGCGAGGTCACGCTCGGCGGCGAGCGCATCGACGGCAAGCCCACAGAAAGCATCGTGCGCATGGGTGTCGCGCACGTGCCCGATGGACGCGGCACTTTCATGAACCTGTCGGTGGATGAAAACCTGCGCATGGGAGCCTATACACGGGGGGACCGCGAGCAGGTGCAGGCGGACTACGAGCGCATGTTCAACTATTTCCCGCAACTGCGCGCGCGCCGCGGCCAGCAGGCCGGCACACTGTCGGGCGGTGAGCAGCAGATGCTCGCGGTGTCTCGCGCCCTCATGCTCAAGCCACGCCTCCTGCTGCTGGACGAGCCGTCGTTCGGCCTGGCACCGCGCATCGTGCAGGAGCTGTTCGAAATCTTCCGCACCATCAACCGGGTCGATGGCATCAGCATGCTGCTGGTCGAGCAGAACGCCGCGCTCGCGTTGCGTCTGGCCGATCACGCCTACCTGCTGGAGACCGGGCGGGTGGTCATCTCCGGTACCGCCGAGTCGATCCGCAACGACGAGTCGGTACGCCGCTCGTACCTCGGCTACTGATTGGAAAGCGCACGCGCATGGACCTGCTCATCCACCAAATCCTGTCGGGGCTGGCCACCGGTGGCATCTATGCCAGCGTGGCGCTGGCGCTGGTGATGATCTACCAGGCGACACACCTGGTGAATTTCGCGCAAGGCGAGATCGCGATGTTCGCCACCTACCTGGCCTGGACGCTGATCCAGGCCGGCGTGCCCTACTGGGGCGCCTTCTTCATCACCGTGGCGGCGGCGTTCATCGGCGGTGTCGTGCTGGAGCGGGTGATCATCCAGCCGGTGGAGAATGCGCCCATCCTGTCGGTGGTCATCGTATTCATCGGCCTGCTGGTGATTTTCAACAGCGTCGCGGGATGGATCTATTCGTACACCATCAAGCCATTCCCCAGCCCATTCCCGGCGGAGCCGCTGTTCGGCAATTCCTATGTGACATCGCACGAGCTGGGCTCGACGGCGGTGACGCTCATCGTCCTGGCGCTGGTGTTCGGTTTCTTCCGTTTCACGCCGCTGGGCCTGGCCATGCGCGCCGCCGCGCAGAACCCCGTGTCGAGCCGGCTGGTGGGTGTGCGCGTGGGCTGGATGCTGGCGCTGGGCTGGGGCCTGGCCTCGGCCATCGGCGCGATCGCCGGGATGATGGTCGCGCCTGTGGTGTTTCTCGAGCCCAACATGATGGGTGGCATCCTGCTGTACGCGTTTGCCGGCGCGCTGCTCGGCGGCATCGACAGCCCGGGCGGCGCGGTGCTGGGCGGCTTCATCGTCGGCGTGCTGGAGAATCTGGTCGGCATGTACCTGGGTACCGAGGTCAAGCTCACCGTTGCGCTCGTGATCATCGTGGGCGTGCTGGTGGTCAAGCCGTCGGGGCTGTTCGGCAAAGTGCATGTGGCGAGGGTGTAGAGCAATGAACGAATCGACCCCGACCGCCGCTTCCTCCACGCCTGCCATGCCGCCTCACGCGATGAAGCCCGCTCTGAGCCGGCGCCAGGTCATCGGCCTGGCGGTGCTGCTGGTGCTGGCTTGCGTGCTGCCCTTCGCGCTCGGCAATTACCGCGTCTTCCAACTCACACTGGCGCTGGCCTATGCCATCGCATTGCTGGGGCTGAACATGCTCACCGGCTTCAACGGCCAGATCTCGCTGGGGCACGGGGCGTTCTACGCCATCGGCGCCTACACCGCGGCCATCCTGATGGACAAGGCGGGGTTCCCGTACTGGGCCACGATCCCGGTGTCCGGCTTCGTCTGTTTGGTGGCGGGCTTCCTGTTCGGGTTGCCGGCCTTGCGGCTCGAGGGCCTCTATCTTGCCGTCGCCACCCTAGCACTCGGCACGGCGATGCCGCAGATCCTGAAGCACAAGGCCTTCGAACACTGGACGGGCGGTTCCATGGGCGTGGTGATCGTCAAGCCCGAGGCGCCCGATTGGAGCGGCCTGAACCAGGACCAATGGCTGTACTTCTTCACGCTCGCCTGGGCGTTGCTACTGTTCTGGGCCGCCTGGAACCTGTTGCGCGGCCGTGTGGGGCGAGCGCTGGTGGCCATCCGTGACCAGCCGATCGCGGCTCAGGCGATGGGCGTCGATACCGCGATGTACAAGTCGTTGACGTTCGGTGTGTCGGCGTTCTACACCGGCATCGCGGGCGCACTCGGCGCCATCGCGATCCAGTTCGTCGCACCGGACTCGTTCTCGATCTTCCTGTCGCTCACCTTGCTCATCGGCGTGGTGGTGGGCGGCCTGGCTTCGATCTCGGGCGCGTTGTATGGCGCGCTGTTCATCCAGTTCGTCCCCAACATTGCCGACGACATCTCCAAGGCGGCGCCGTGGGCGATCTACGGTGTGTTCCTCATCGGTTTCATGTACCTCATGCCTTCGGGCGTGGCCGGACTCATCCAGATGGTGCGCCGGCGACTGGGCAGGAAGTAGGCGCGCCCTGCGGGGTCGCAATGTGCAAGTGTGATGACTCGAAAGGAAGCAAGATGAAATTTGTCAAATTTCCAAAATCGCTTTGGCTGGCCGCGTCGATCGCGGTGGGCTGCTCCATGGTCGCGGGCACGGCATCGGCGCAGTCGGCCCCCAAGGAGATCAAGCTCGGCCAGACCATGCCCTACAGCGGCCCGGCTTCCGCCTACGGCACCATCGGCAAGGTGCACTCCGCCTATTTCAAGAAGATCAACGACGAGGGTGGTGTCAACGGCCGCAAGATCAACCTGATCACCGTGGACGACGGCTATAGCCCGCCCAAGGCGGTGGAGCAGGTGCGCAAACTCGTCGAACAGGACGAAGTGCTGGCGCTGTTCCAGACGCTGGGCACGCCCAGCAACTCGGCGATCCACAAGTATGTCAACGGCAAAAAGATCCCCCACCTGTTCGTGGCGACCGGTGCAACGAAGTGGAACGATCCCACGAACTATCCGTGGACTTTCGGCTTCAACCTGAGCTACCAGACCGAAGGCGAGATCTACGCGCGCTACCTGCTCAAGAACAAGCCCAATGCGAAGATCGCAGTCCTCTACCAGAACGACGACTACGGCAAGGACGTGCTGGCCGGCGTGAAGAAGGGGCTGGCAGGGCCGAACGCCAAGATGATCGTCGCCGAAGCCACCTACGAGGTGACGGACCCGACGGTGGATTCGCAGATCCTCACGCTCAAGGCCTCAGGCGCCGACACCTTCATCAACATCACCACGCCCAAGTTCGCCGCCCAGGCAATCCGCAAGGTGTATGACTCCGGCTGGCGGCCGCTGCACCTGCTCAACACCGTGGGCGCTTCGGTGGGCTCGGTGCTGACACCGGCGGGGCTGGACAAGTCGATCGATATCGTGACCGTGCAGTACTACAAGGACGCGACCGACCCGCAGTGGAAGGACGACCCGGCGATGCTGGAGTGGCGCGCTTTCATGGCCCGTTTCTACCGTGATGGCAACGTCGACGACGCCAGCAACATTTACGGCTACATCACGGCGCAGCTGATGGTGCATGTGCTCAAGCAGTGCGGCAACGACCTCTCGCGCGAGAACATCCGGAAGCAGGCCGAGAACGTGAAGAACTTCAAGCAGGCGCTGCTGCTGCCCGGCATCACCATAAACACCAGCGCCAACGACCATGCGCCGATCGAGCAGGCGCAGTTGTCGAAGTTCAACGGCAAGCAGTGGGTGCTGTTCGGTGAGGTGCTGGGCTCCAGCCAGTAAGAGCCGGCACGCTTCCTGAAATGGGCGGCCCTCGGGCCGCCTTTCTTTTTTCAGTCGTTGCCCGCGATCAGCCGCCGCGTCAGCGACTTGTAGTCGGCCAGCTGGCGCTCGCCCAGCGCCGAAAAGAATTCATCGTCGGCTTTCTCGATCGCCGTCACGGCTTGCTGCACCAGTTTGCGGCCCTTCGCGGTGAAGCGCACGCTCACTGCCCGGCTGTCGCCGGGGGAGGCATCACGCAGCAGCAGCGAGTCTTCCTCGAGCTTGCGAATCGCCTTGGACAAGGTCATCTTGTCGATCTTCGCGTGCTCCACCAGGTGAGCCTGGGTGGGTGGCTCCTGCTGTTCCTCGAACCAGCGTAGCGACGCCATGATGGCGTATTGCGTCTGCGTGATGCCGAAATCGCCCAACACCTGCGCCAGCCGCCGCTGCCAGAGTACGGTGATCTTCCACAACAGGAAGCCCGGACTGGCGTCTGCCTCGCCGTGCTTGAAGGGCGAGGCGTCGCCCGGCCTAGCCAAGAGCCGCCTGCGCGATGAGGTTGTCGGTTTGCACAGGCAGGCGCTTGACGACATCCTCCCCGACCAGCTTGCGCCACAGGAAGGCGAGCGGGCCTTCCATCCGCACCGTGGTTCGAATCTCCAGCCCGTCGGCGCGCGCGATGAGCTCGTGCGAATCGATCATGCGCGCGAGCGGAAAGCGGGTGACGTCCACGAACAGTTCGTTGGGCCGGACTTCGGACAGTTCGAGCGTGAGGTCGGGGCCACCTTTGGGCTTGAACTTGAAAGTGCCGCCGGTCTCGAACGGGCCGTTCATGCGCGCATATTCAATGTCGTCCTGCCAGGTATGCCAGCGGTCGACGTCGCTCCACACTTTCCACACCTGCGCTGCGCTGATGCCATCGACGGTCCTACTGTAGCTACGGGTCCACATGGGCTACTTCTCCTTTGTTGATGAGGCAGCCATATAGTAAACCAGTTTACTAAATACTGCAACTGCGAAAATAGGGGGCGCGGTGCGCAGGGGCCGCAACCCCCGCAGGTAGCACAATGCGTGTCATGGACATCAACCCCCTGGACAGCGCGGAGCCGCCGCAGAAGTCTCACGGCCCTCGCGTCTGAATGCGCGGGGTATGAAGAGGCGATCGCGCAGTACCCAGAAGCTCGCCGACGATCAGGCCCAGAAGAAAGCGCAGTTGCAGAAGGATGCGCTCGCCGACCAGCAGACCTATGACGCCCTCAACTACCGCGACGACCAGTTTGACCTAGCCGATGCTGCGATCGCCATTTCGATCGCGCTCCTGGCGGTGGCTTCGCTAACCCAGTTGTGGTGGATTTTCGGCGTGGCGATGGTGCCGGCCGCATTCGTGCGTTGATGGGCATCGCAGGCCTCGCGGGCTGGAAGCTCCACCCGTCGTTGCTGGCCCAGTTGCTGAGCTAGCGCGCCGCCGCCTTGACGGGGGTGAGCGACGGTACCGCCACCGAAGCGGCGGACGCCGCTGATGCCGGCGCGGCGGCGCCCTTGGCCTGTGGCCACGCCGCTTCGGCCGCGTTGCGCTGCTTGCCGATGGGTGAGGTCGCCTTTCCCAGTTTGACGGCCGCAATGTCCTCTTCGCTCGGGTACAAGCCCATCAACCAGTAATCGAACGCACGGCGCGCGATCGGCGCAGCGTTCTGGGCGCCGAAGCCGGCGTTCTCCACGACCATGGCGATCGCGATCTTCGGGTCCTCGGCCGGCGCGTAGGCGATGAACAGCGCGTGGTCACGGTGACGCTCGTCGATCTGCGAGGCGTTGTACTTCTCGCCCTGCTTGATGGCGATCACCTGCGCCGTGCCGGTCTTGCCGCCGCTGGTGTAGGGCGCGCCCTGGAACGCCCGCGCCGACGTGCCCTCGAGGTTCACGCCGACCAGCGCCTTGCGGATGATCTCGATGTTTCCCGGCTTGGCGGCCAGCTGCCCAAGGGTCTGGTGCACCGTGGTCGTCGGCTTGCGCGTGACGATGTCCGTCACCTCGCGCACCAGGTGCGGCTTCATCTTTACGCCGCTGTTGGCCAGGGTGCTGGTGGCCTGCGCCAGCTGTAGCATGGTGAAATTGTTGTAGCCCTGGCCGATGCCCAGCGAGATGGTCTCGCCGGCGTACCACTTCTGCTGCTCGGGCTTGCGGTAGGCCTTGCGCTTCCATTCGGTCGAGGGCAGCAGGCCGCGCGACTCGCCCAGGATGTCGATGCCGGTGAGCTGGCCGAATCCGAGGTGCGACATCTGCTCGTGCATCAGGTCCACGCCCAGGTCATTGGCCAGGATGTAGTAGTAGGTGTCGCACGACTGCACGATGGAGCGGTACATGTCGACCGAGCCGTGGCCGCCCTCCTTGTCGTCGCGGAACCGGTGGCCGCCGAACATGAAGAACCCCGGGTCGGAGATGGTTTGCTGCGGCGTGCGCTTGCCGGTTTCCAGCGCGGCCAGAGCCATGAAGGGCTTGTAGGTGGAACCCGGCGCGTAGGTTCCGCGAAGCGCCCGGTTCAGCAGCGGCTTATCCTCGGACTCGTTCAGCGCCTGCCAGTTCTCGATGTCGATGCCGTCGACGAACAGGTTGGGATCGAACGTCGGCTTGCTGACGAAGGCCAGCACCTCGCCGGTCTTCGGGTCGATCGCCACGAGGGCGCCACGGCGGTCGCCGTACAGCTCCTCGATGAGCTTCTGCAGCTTGATATCGATCGACATCACCACCGTGTTGCCCGGCGTCGCGGGGTTGCTGGCCAGCTTGCGCACCGCGCGCCCGCCGGCCGAGGTCTCCACCTGTTCCATGCCGGTGATGCCATGCAGCTGGTCTTCGTAGCTCTGCTCGATGCCGAGCTTGCCGATGTACTCGGTGCCGCGGTAGTTGGCCTGCTTGTCGTCGGCCCATTCCTCGATCACCTTCTTCTCGGCCAGGTTCACGCGGCCGATGTAGCCGATCACGTGGCTGGCCAATTCGCCCCAGGGGTAGCTGCGGAACAGGCGTGCCTTGATGTCCACGCCGGGAAAGCGCCAGCTGTTCGCCGCAAAGCGCGCGACCTCTTCATCGGTCAGGCGCGTGCGCACCGGCAGCGACTCGAAGCTCTTGGACTCTTCCAGCAGCTTCTTGAAGCGGCGCCGGTCGCGCGACTGGATCTCGACCACCTGGCCGAGGTCGTCAATGAGCTTGTCCAGGCCCGTGGTGATGCGCGAAGGCGTGATCTCCAGCGTGTAGGCGGAGTAGTTGGTCGCCAGGACAATGCCATTGCGGTCCAGGATGAGGCCGCGATTGGGCACCACAGGGACAATGGAAGTGCGGTTGTTCTCCGCCTGCTCGCTCAGGTCCTGGTGGCGAATCACCTGCAGGTACACCAGCCGGCAGGCCAGCGTGACGAAGGCCACCAGCACCACGATGCTGGCGACCAGCACGCGCAGGCGAAAGCGCGAGAGGTCGGCTTCGACGTTGCGCATTTCAGTCATGAGGCCCCCACGCTTTTAACTTGTTCATGGCTACAGGGGACGGTTCTCGTCCGGGTCGGGAGCACGGCGTTGCGGCACCAGCAAGATCACGCTGACGACCGGCCAGAGCATCGCCTCGAACAGCGGCGCGAAGAAGAGCGTGAGGCCGGGGAAGATGCCGCCGGACAGCATTCGCACGGCCATCTCGAGGGCATGGGTCACCACGAACAGCGGCAGCACCTGCACCGCCTGGGACGGCACGCTGAACCACAGCAGGCGCCGGTGGATCGTGATCGCCAGGAAGCTGAGCGCGGTGTAGGCCAGGGCATGTTGGCCGAGCAGGGCGGCCTGGTGCACGTCCATCGCCAGTCCGAACACGAAGGCGGCTCCGATGCCCACGCGCAGGGGCTGGTGCACGCTCCAGAACACCAGCACCAGCGCCAGGAAGTCCGGCATCCACGGCACGCGGCCCAGCGGCAGCATGTTGGCGAACAGCGCCAGCAGGAGGCTGCCCCAAATGAAAAGCGGGTTGGCCGGCAGCAGCAGCTGCTGGCCCTGTCGCATGATCATTTGCGCACCCCCTTCTTCGGCGGCGTGGCCGCATCCTCGGGTGCCGGCCGCGGCTGGATCTGCACCCCCGCGGGCGTCAGCACCATGACGTGGCGGGCCCCGTCCACCTGCGCCTGCGGCGTGCAGGTGATGCGCGCGAAGCCGGAATCGGCGCGACGCTCGACCTTCTCCACCTGTGCGACCGGAAGGCCCGGCGGGTACACGCCGTCGACGCCGCTGGTGGTGAGGATGTCCCCGGGCTTCACATCGGCATTGCCGGCCATGAAGCGCAGCTCCAGCGCGCCGCTGTGCGTCGATGGGTCACCGTAGGCCACGCTGCGCGCGCCGGTACGGACGTTCAGCACCGGGATGGCGTGTTCGCGGTCGGTGACCAACGTGACTTCGCTCACCAGCGGAAGCACGCGCGTGACCTGCCCCAGCACCCCCGATTCGTCAAGCACCGGCGAGCCGGCCTCGATGCCCTGGGCCAGTCCCTTGTCGATGATCACCTTGCGGGTGTAAGGGTCGGCCGCGTCATACAGCACTTCGGCCGCCTGGCCCGGCGCTGCCAGCCGGTTGCGCAGGCCCATCAGCTTGCGCAGGCGCTCGTTTTCGATGGTCAATTGCTCGACCTGGCTCGCCCGCTGCGACTGGAGCGCGAGCTTGCGGCGCGCTTCCTGTTCGGCGCCCTGGGCGCTGCGCAGTGATTCGAAGTACTCCCCGCCGTATCGCACCAACTGGACCGGCTGCATGGCGGCCCACTGGATCGGGTAGAGCACCGTGGCCAGGCCCGCGCGCAGCGGCTGGGCGATGCGAAAGCGAGTGTCCGCCACCATCAGGAAAAGCGCGAGCGCGCTGCACACCATGAGCTTGGACAGGGCGGAGGGGCCCTGCTTGAAAAAGGGCGGCGGGTTCCTGTCCAGCGTACCGAGCGGCATCGCTGTGCCTTCGGGTTATTCGCTGGTGAAGATCGAGCCGAGGCGTTCCATGCGCTCCAGCGCGATGCCGCAGCCGCGCACGACGCAGGTCAGCGGGTCTTCGGCCACCAGCACGGGCAGGCCCGTTTCTTCCGCCAGCAGGCGGTCCAGGTCGCGCAACAGCGCGCCGCCGCCGGTGAGCATCATGCCGCGCTCGGCGATGTCGGCGCCCAGTTCGGGCGGCGTCTGCTCCAGCGCGTTCTTGACCGCCGAGACGATGTTGTTCAACGGGTCGGTGAGTGCTTCCAGGATTTCGTTGGAGGAGATGGTAAAGCTGCGCGGCACGCCCTCGGAGAGGTTGCGGCCCTTGACTTCCATTTCCTTGACTTCGCTCCCAGGGAAGGCGGAGCCGATGTTCTTCTTGATCGCCTCGGCCGTCGGCTCGCCGATCAGCATGCCGTAGTTGCGGCGGATGTAGCTGATGATGGCTTCGTCGAACTTGTCGCCGCCGACGCGCACGCTGCCCTTGTAGACCATGCCGCCCAGTGAGATCACGCCGACTTCCGTCGTGCCGCCACCGATGTCGACCACCATCGAGCCCGACGCTTCCGACACCGGCAGGCCCGCGCCGATGGCCGCGGCCATCGGCTCTTCAATCAGGTACACCTCACTCGCGCCGGCGCCCAGCGCTGACTCGCGGATCGCGCGCCGCTCCACCTGGGTCGAGCCGCAGGGCACGCAGATGATGATGCGGGGGCTGGGCCGGAGGATGCCGCGCGGGTGCACCATCTTGATGAA
>JBDSWB010000113.1:0-7664 GCA_039926915.1 Ramlibacter sp. | reverse complement strand
CGCCCGTGTTCGCGCTGGTGTTCGGCGTGGTGCTGCTCAACGAGCCGCTGACGATTCAGTTGATGCTGGCGCTGTGCGGCGTGGCCGTGGGAATCGTGCTGGTCAACCGCCGCTCGGCCTGATCGGCTTCCTCTTTCGCGATCAGCTGGTCGAGCGTGCGGCGCAAATGCGCCAGCGGCGCATCGGCCACCACAGCCAGCAGCTTGAAGTCGGGGTCTTCGTCCATCGCCTTCTGCTGCGCCTCGATGATGTGCTTGTCTTCCATGAAGCCTTCGATCAGGCTCGCGTGCAGCGAGCGCGAGATGTTGGCGTCGTCGCCCTCGAAGTTGTTCAGGTAGATCCAGAAATGATGCGTGGTCTTGCGCGTCTCGGGCGTCATGAACTGGCAGTTGCGGTAGTCGCGCGCGCCTTCGGCGTTACCCTTCTCCGCGCCGCTGCCCGCAGGGGTGAACGTGGTGTACAGGAAGAAGTTGCCCGGGATGTGCATATGGCCGATGTTGCGCCGGTCGACGTTCCGGGTATGCTCCGCGGCGGGCAGCACCTTCTTGTGAAACGGCGGCGGCGCGGCGCTCATGTGCCAGCGCTCCACGCGGAAGCCCCGCTCGAGCCGCTCCATCACCAACGGCTTGGTGACATAGGCGTACTCCTCTGAGCCGCCGAGGGTCTTGGTGTGCACGAATGCCAGGTGCGCGAAGTCGCTCAGGTTGTCGACGATCAGCAGGTAGTTGGCGTCGTAGTGCAGGTAGCCGGGAATGCCCTTCCATTGCGAATCGCGCAGAAACGGAAAGTCGAGGATGTCGTCGGGGTCGGCGAGTTCGGACTCGCCCATCCAGATCCACACCAGGTGGTCGCGCTCGACCACGGGGTAGCTGCGCACACCCAGCTTGTCGGGAATCTTGTCCTGGCCGGGAATCTGGATGCACTTGCCGGTGGCGTCGAACTTGAGACCGTGGTACATGCAGCGGATGCAGTCCCCTTCGCGCCGGCCCAGCGATAGCGGCGCGCCGCGGTGGCAGCAACGGTCCTTCAATGCGACAACCTTGCCGCTCTCACCACGGTAGAGCAGCACGCGCTCTTCCAGCAAGGTGCGCGGCAGCAGCTTGCCGTCGATCAATTCGTGGTCCCAGGCGGCCACGTACCAGCAGTTATTGAGAAACATGAAGTTCTCCGGCGCGACGGGCGCCCGGATGTTGGTTGGGGTGGGACAATCGTAGGGCTCGCCGCCCGTTCGATCAACCGGTTGCGCTGGCCACTGTGTTCCGGAACCTGAACAATGAACTGGGATGACTTCGACGCTTTCTGCCAGGTGGTGGAGCACGGCGGCTTCACGGCAGCGGCGCGGGCCGTCGACCGGCCGAAGTCGAGCCTGAGCGCGTCGGTCACGCGCCTGGAAGATCAGTTGGGAACCCGGCTGCTGGAGCGCACCACGCGCAGCCTGCGCCTCACGGAAGCGGGCGAGTCGCTCTACCGCGACATCTCCAAACCGTTTTCGCAGTTGCGCGAACTGGCGGTGGACGCGCTCGCCAAGGGCTCACAGGTGCAGGGCACACTGCGCATCGCGGCGCCCTACGAATTCGGCGCGCACCATCTCGCGGCCGTGGCCTGCCGGATCATGGCGCGGCACCCGCAGCTCAAGGTGAACATCGACGTCGAGCATTCGCGCGTGCCCTTGTTCGAGCGCAACTACGACATCGTCTTCACCGCGATCGAGCACACCTTCGCACCTTCCAGCACGGTCGCGCGAAGCGTGTTCTCGCTGGAGAGAGGACTGTTCGCTTCACCCGACTTGCTGGCCCGGTTTCCGGCCCTGCGCGGCCCCGAAGACCTGCACTTGCTGCCCTTGCTCGCGGGCGCGGACGACGCGGACTGGGAGTTCGCCGGGCCGGGCGAAGCGCCCGCCCGGGTGGAAGTGCGCAACCCGCGCATGCGCAGCGGAAACGCCGGTGTGCGGTTGGAGGCGGCGCTTGCCGGCCTGGGAGTCGCCCGTATCACGGCCACTTTCTGCGCCACGGCCGTCGAGAAGGGACGCCTGGTGCGCCTGCTGCCCGAGTGGCGCTGCGCGCCCTTGCGCATCCATGCCCTGACGCCGGGTCGCCGCCTGATGCCGGCGAAGGTCCGCGAATTTCTCGACGCCCTGGAGGCACTGCCGACGCACCAGGGTTAGCGTTTCTACTGGCTGGCCGTGATGCCGCCGTCGACGTACATCACCTGCCCGGTGACGAACGATCCGGCCGGACTGGCGAAGAACACTGCCGCGCCGGCCACATCCTTGGGGTCGGCCACGCGCCCGAGCGGAATTCGCCCCAGCACCTGCGCCCGGGTCTCCGGGTTCTCCAGCCAGTGCCGCGCCATCTCGGTTCGCACCACCGTCGGCGCGATGCCATTGACGGTGATGCCGTGTGGCGCCAGTTCGCTCGCATGCTGGCGGATCAGCATCACGAGGCCGCCTTTTGTACTGCAGTAGGCCGAGTAGCCCCGGCCGCGCACTCCCAATTGCGCGCGCACCGACAGCAGGTGCAGCTGCGCGCCACCGCCGGCGGCGATCTGGTGCTTCGCCGCCGCCTGGGCCAGGAACATCGCCGCCTTGAGGTTGACCTGCAACACCTCATCGAACGTCTCTTCGGTCACGTCCAGCAGCTTCTGCTCGCGCTGGATGCCTACGCAGTTGGCCAGGATGTGCAAGCCGCCCAACTTGTCGGCCACGGCATCGACGGAGTCGCGGATGCTGGCCACGGAATGGGCGTCCATGGCGACGCCGAACGCTTCGTGCCCCGCGCGTTGCAGCTCGTCGGCCAATGTCCCGGCTTTGGCGGCGTCGCGGCCGGACACGGCCACTTTTGCGCCCGCCATGGCCAGCGCCCAGGCGATCGCTTCGCCGATACCGCCGTAGCCGCCGGTGACATAAGCTGTCTTGCCCTTCAGGCTGAACAAGCCCGAGAGTTCGCGGGAAAAATCGATGCGGGGGGTGATGGCGGTCATCAATGCCCGCCCGGCCGCCCGCAGGGCATTGACGGCCCCCTCGAGGGGCAGAGAACGAAGTGATCGTGGGGGCTCTTCATTGTTCAATCCATCAACAGGCCGCCGTTGAGATCGACGATCTCCCCGGTGATGAAGCCGGCCAGCGGCGAAGCGAGAAAGCGCACCACGTGGGCGAACTCTTCCGGCTCGCAAAAGCGCCCGACCGGAATGTCCTTCAGGAGCTTTTGCCGCTGTTCTTCATTGAGCTGCTCGGTGATCATCGGCGTCTTGACGTACGCGGGCGAAATGCCGTTGGCGGTGACGCCGAACGGCGCGAGCTCACGCGCCAGCGAGAAGGTGAGGGAAGTCATCGCGCCCTTGGACACGGAGTACGCGGTGCCCGCTGTCAGCCCGCCGGTCTTGGCGGCGAGCGAGCAGGTGTTGATGATGCGGCCGAACCGCCGCGCCTTCATGGCCGGCATCACGCGCTGCGCTAGGAAGAAGGCGCCGTCGAGGTTGGCGCCCAGGACCCGGCGCCACTCGGCGCTGTCGGTCGCCTCGGCCTTGTTGTTGGACAAGATGCCCGCGTTGTTGACCAGGATGTCGACCGGGCCCAACGCCTGCACGATGTCGCCGTGCCCGCGCTGGACCGCCTGCGCATCGCTGATGTCGAAAGAGAACGCGGCCGCGTCCAGGCCGAGCTCGCCGGCCAGCGCCTCGTTGCGTTCCTGGTTGAAATCCACCAGCGCCACTTTGCATCCGTCTTCCAGCAAGACCTTCACCGCCGCCAGCCCCATGGTGCCCGCCGCGCCCGTCACCAACGCCACTTTGCCTGCAAGCACACTCATCGTGCGTCCCCCGGCAGGTGCGACGTGCTTTCGCCAAGGCAACCGCGGAGCCGGCTTTGCCGGGCCGCTGGTTGCGCCCCCTTGAGGGGGAGAGGGCAATGCCCGAGGGGGCATCGTTGAAGGCGCTTCGGGGGGGGGCCACACCTAAACATCGAGAACACTCTTCTTTCCAAACAGGCCGCGGGAGCGGAAGGTCACCACGGCGATGAACAACAGGTACATGGACATCAGTGACCATTCGGAAGCATACGCGCCGGTCAGTCCCACCACCATGCCCACCATCAGGCCAGCGACGACGGCGCCCCACAGGGAACCCACGCCGCCCAGCACGATGATCAGGAATGCGGGCACCACGGCATCCACGCCCACGTGCGGGCGGATGCCCCAGATCGGCGCCATCACCACGCCAGCGATGGCCGCCAGGGCCACGCCGATGCCGAACACCAGCAGGCGCAACCGCGCCAGATTGATGCCCAGCGCGCGCACCATCTCGCTGTCGTGGGCGCCCGCCTTGATGATTGCGCCGTAGGGCGTCTTCTCCAGGAACATCCACAACGCCAGGATCATCAGCACCGCGAAGCCGCTGGCGAAAAAGCGGTACTTCGAATAGATCAGGTCGCCCAGCATGAAGGCGCCCGAGATGGCGGCAGGCAGGGCGAGCTGTTTCTCGTTGGAGCCCCAGACCAGGCGGATGGTCTCTTCGATGACCAGTGCGGCGCCGAAGGTGAGCAGCAGGCCGTACAACGGGTCGCGCCCATAGGTGCGTCGAAGGCACAGCTCCAGGAGCATGCCGAACAGTCCCACGAAGACCGGCGCCAGAAACAGCGCCACCAGGTAACGCGTTTCGATCGGCAGCGCCAGGTACCAGGCCTGCAGGCCGGGAAACCAGCCGAGCTGCGGCGAGACAAAGAAGAGCGCGAAGTACATGCCCAGCGCGAACAGCGAGCCGTGCGCAAGGTTGATGGTTTCCATCACACCGACGATGAGCATGAACCCGAGCGCGATCAGCGCGAAGAGAAGCCCCAGCGACACGCCGTTGGCCAGGTGCGGAAGGAGCTGGAGCAATCCTTCCACGTCAAACCTCGTAACTCGGCGTTGCAGAGTACGGTTCGAGTTTGCAGGCGCCCGGCGCGTCACGGTCCTCGACCTGTTCGGGCCGTTGCTGGCCCAGCACGCGGAACAGGTCGTCGGGCTCTTTCGGACGGGTGTTGTAGGAAGCCATGTAGATCGTCTGCTGCAGCTGGTGGGTGTTGGGATTCATCCAGGCGTCATGGTGCTGCATCCGGTCGAGCGCGGTGACTTTCAGCCCCTCCAGCTCCTTGATCAGGCGGATGTTGTTGAAAGTGCCGGTGCGCTCGACGGCCCGGAACAACTCGCGTGTGGCCATGTAGCCGTTGTAGAAAACATTGCCCGGCTTCTTGATGCGGTAGCCCGGGTTGGCCTTGGCATAGCGGTCGTTGAACTCGTTCACCCCGGCCAGCGACAGGCCCCAGTACCAGTTGGTGCCGAAGATGCCGAACAGTTCGTCGGGGCCGGCGCCGTACACGTCGGGCCAGTCCTGCTGGTTGTTGATCCAGGCGAAAGCACGGTCCAGTTTGGCCGCCCGCACCTGGGCACGCAGTGTCTTCACGTCCTCGCCGCCGACGGCGGTTGCGACCACGCCCAGCTTGAGCTGCTGGATGCGCTTGAGCTGGGCCGAAAAGTCCTTGGCGTTCTGCGGCACGACCAGCTCTTCGACGATCCTGCCGCCGTTGCCTTCCACGATGCTGCGGATGCCCTTGGCCGTGTTGTGGCCCCAGACATAGTCGCTCGTGATCAGGGCCCATTCCCGGCCAAACCCCGTCATGGCGCCGCGCACGATGGCTGTGGAGAAGTTGGTGCCATTGCCATCCCAGACGAACTTGGTGCGGTGGCAGTCCTTGCCCGACTCGGTAGGCGAGCTGGAGTTGGTATTGAAATAGATCGTGCCGTACTGCTGCGCCACCTTGGAGATGGCATTGGCCGCGCCCGAATGGACAGCGCCCAACAGGAAGGTGCACTCCTGCTCCAGGATCATCTTCTGCGCCACGGGGCCGGCCTTGGCCCCGTCGCCGCCGGTGTCGGCGTGCACGGTCTCGATATGCCGACCCAGAATGCCGCCGCGCTCGTTCTGTTCGCGAATCGCCATCAGGATGCCGCGCTGCTCGTCCTGTCCGCTCAGGGCGTACTGGCCGGTATCGTCAGTGGTCAGGCCGATCAGAAGTGGCTTCTTGCTTTTTGTCTGGGCCCAGGCATGGTGGACTTGCCAGGGACCGAAGAATCCAAGCGCGACTGCCCCTGCGCCGCGAATTAACTGGCGCCTTCCGAATTGGGTCATGGTTTAGCCTCCGTCGAGCCGCCTCAAGGAGGCTAAAGCCCCCTCGGGGGGCAGCGAACAGGTGTGAGCGTGGGGGTTCATGGTGTCTCCTAGACTTCGTAGCTGGGTGTAGCGTCGTAGCTCTCCAGCTTGCAGGCGGCTGCAGCGCTGGTATCGACCACTTCCTTCGGGTCGATCTGCGACAGGATCCTGAAGATGTCGTCTTTCTCGGCCGGCTTGTCGTTGTAGGCTGCCATGTAGATGGTCTGCTGGCAGTGGTGCGTGACCGGGTCGATCCACGCGTCGAAGTGCTGCATGCGGTCGGCAGCGCTCATCTTGCGGCCTTCCAGCTTCTTGATGACGGCCAGGTTGTTGGTGGTGCCGGCTTCCTGCACGCAACGCAGCAGCTCGCGAGTGGCCATGTAGGAGTTGTGATAAACATTGCCGGGCACACGGATGGCCATGCCGGGAAACTGCTTCTGGTAGTTGGCGACAAACTCCTTCACGCCCGGCAGGTCGAGGCGCCAGTACCAGGTGGTGCCGAACACGCCGAAGATCTGCTCCGGGCCGAGGCCATAGACGTCGGGCCAGTCCTGCTGGTTGTTGATCCAGGCCATGGTCTGGTGCATCTTCAGCTGCACCACCTGCTGGCGCAGTGCCTTGATGTCGTCGCCGCCGACGGCCGTGGCCACGACGTTGGGCTTGAGCTGCTGCAGCTTGAGCAGGTAGGCCGAGAAGTCGCGCGTGTTCTGCGGTACCAGCAGTTCCTCCACCACCTTGCCGCCGTTGGCCTCGATCACCGCGCGGGTGGCCTTCGAAGTCTGGTGTCCCCAGACGTAGTCGTTGGTCAGCAGCACCCAGTTCTTGCCGCTGGTCTTCATTGCGCTCTTGACGATGGCGTTGGAGAAGTTGGTGCCATTGCCGTCCCACACGAACTTGGCGCGGTGGCAGTCCTTACCGGCTTCTGTCGGCGAGCTGGAGTTGGTATTCAGGAACACCGTGCCGTACTTCTGCGCCACCTGCGAGATGGCGTTGGCCACGCCGGAGTGCATGGCGCCGACCAGGAAAGCCGCTTCGTTGCGGGTGATCATCCGTTCGGCCACGCGTGAGCCCGTGGCCGGCGTCGTTTCCGTGTCGATGTGGATGGCCTCGATGTGCCGGCCCAGCACGCCGCCCTTGTCGTTGAATTCCTTGATGGCCATCATGGCGCCCAACTTTTCCTCTCCGCCCGATGCCGCGTACTGGCCCGAGGCGTCCATCGTGAGGCCGATGACCAGTGGCTTTTTCTGCGCCGCCTGGGCCCAGGCGTGGTTGTGCTTCCACGGTCCATAGAACGGCGCAACGCCATACAGGCCGGCACCCGCCAACGCCAGCGCCGAGTTCTTCAGCAGGGAGCGGCGGGTCGAGGGGGTGTCTTTCTTGGAATCGCTCATGTTTGTCTCCTTCAGGTTGTCTTGGGTTGTCATGGGTTGGTCGGGGAATTCAGCGGGGCACGATTTTCACGTTGTTGATCTTTTCCTGGG
>JBDSWB010000112.1:0-5173 GCA_039926915.1 Ramlibacter sp. | reverse complement strand
TGGTGGAGAGGCAGGCCCAGGTTCGCAAGGACGGGCGGCTGCCGTTCCTGCGCCCCGACGCAAAGAGCCAGGTGACCATGCGTTACCTGGACGGCAAGCCGCACAGCATCGACACGGTGGTGCTGTCGTCTCAGCACAGCCCGGAACAGAGCGATGGCACGGCCATGAAGGCTTCGTTCGTCGAAGCGGTCGTGGAAGAGATCATCAAGCCCGTCCTGCCCAAGGAATGGCTGAAGGAAACCCGCTACCTGATCAACCCGACCGGCCGCTTCGTCATCGGCGGCCCGCAGGGCGACTGCGGCCTCACCGGCCGCAAGATCATTGTGGACACCTATGGCGGCGCCTGCCCGCACGGCGGCGGCGCGTTCTCCGGCAAGGACCCGAGCAAGGTGGACCGGTCGGCCGCTTATGCCGCGCGCTACGTGGCTAAGAACATCGTCGCTGCCGGGTTGGCGCGGCAGTGCCAGATCCAGGTGGCGTACGCGATCGGCGTGGCCAAGCCGATGAACGTCACGGTGTACACCGAAGGTACAGGTGTCCTGCCCGACGAGAAAATCGCGGCGCTGGTCAATGAGCTGTTCGACCTGCGGCCCAAGGGCATTATCCAGATGCTCGACCTGCTGCGTCCAATCTATGAGAAGACCGCCGCGTACGGCCACTTCGGGCGTGAAGAGCCCGAATTCACTTGGGAGCGGACCGACAAGATCCAGGCGCTGCGGGCCGCTGCCGGCCTGAAGTGAGCCGGCGCGCGCGGCGCCCTATTCGATCATCGCCTGCTGGCGTTCGAACTCGCCGCGCTTGAGCGCCAGGTAACTGGCGCGGTCCATCTCATGCAACTGGCGCGCGTAGCGCTCGGTGGCGTCGAACCAGGTGACGATGCGCTTTTCCAGTTTCTGCTCGGGCGGCAGGTTCATTGCCGCCAGGTGCGCATCGATGGCCAGGTAGTAGCGCATCGCGTTGCGCTCGATCGCGCCCCGCACACCGCCGATATGCAGGGGCTGGCCAGTGCTGTCCCGGCCGTTCACAGTGAAGCCGACCTTGCCCGCGCCCACCGTGGACAGATAGGCCTGCATCGCCATCCGACTGGCGATCCCGTATTCATACGAATAGCCCAGGTGCATGAAAGTCCGTCCCGCATCGAGGGGAATGGCCGACACCACAATCCGGTAGTCGCGCGTGCCCAGTGGCCCCTGGGCGGCATTGAGGCGGCTCTCCAAGTAGTCGGCGCTCGCGGCCACGGGCCGCAAGGCGAAGTCGAGGCGGTAGGCTTCACGCACAGGCTGGTCCGCCTTGCGCCCGATCCGCACGTTCAGACTGGCGCCGCGATCACCAACCACGGGATGGCAGTATTTGGTGTTGAACGGCAGGATCAGGATGTCACACCAATCCGAGGGGTCCTTCAACGCACTGCTGACTTCGGTGAACGGGTAGTTCAGCACCGCATAAACATCGCCGCGCAAGGTATTGCCCGCTTCTGATGAGTCCAGGTGCAGAGGACGCTGGAAGCTGCTGCTCCGCAGTTGCTCGCGCAACTCGCCATATTTGGCTCGCAACTGGGCCGGATCGGCGAGCGCGTTCAAGGCACCCGCTCCCATGAGGCACACGACGCCCCATCTCAACATTCGAAGAGCCGATCGGGCGGCGGCGGTCGGGAAATAGTTCATGCGTGATTCCTGTGACTGTGGCCGTGGGACGACGCAGCCCAGCCGCGCGCGAGGGCTTCATCCAGCACCTCCTGCACCTCGAACTGGATGCCTCCCATGAAAAGGGAATGCGGCACCACTGCGTACAGATAGCTTCCCCGTTGGCCCAATTCAAGCGACAGCCGCAGTTGCGGCTGGTCGACTTGTCCCCACGCCTTGATGAGTCGCGCCCGCAACAGGTTGTCGCCGCACTGCAGGAACCGCAGCCTCTGGTGGTTGGCCAAAAAATTTACGGCGTCGAGGTATGCCGGGGCGCTCTTGTTGCGTGTGTGGAAATTGGGCGTGAGGTCGATGGCCAATGTCAGCACGCGGTCATCGATTTCCAGCGTGAAGTTCCGTCCCAGCAGCCCGTCGCTCGCCATGCCGTACTTGTAGGCAAGGTGAAGGTAGGAGGGGGTCTTCCGCAGGTCGTACTGCATGATGGGGCGCTCATGCAAGGGTGCGCCACCACCCGCTCGCGGGTTGTAGGACAAGGCTGCGTTTGGCTGTGGGTCCCGCAAGCCACCCCCGCAGCAAACCCCGTGGGTGGTTCTCCTACATTGGCTCCCCGGTTTGGCTGACGAGCGTGCAAAGCGGCAGCCCGAAGATGAAGCGTTGCGGTTCCGAAACGGCATCGCGCAATTATCCATCCATCGACAAGGAGCATTCACATGGCTGCAGAAGAAAAAGACCTCAATCTCGACCCCACTACCGGTACCGGGGCCGGTGCGGCCGCCGCGGTCGGCCGGGCCCAAAGTGCCGGCAACAATGACGGCGACCGCGATGACGTGATCGATGCACTGAACGACCTGGCCGAATGCAGCAAGGACGGCGAATTCGGCTTTCGGGCGTGCGCCGAGCAGGCCGAGCGGCCTGATCTGAAATCGCTCTTTGTGCAACGCGCGGACGACTGCCGCGGCGCCGCCCAGGAACTGTACGAACAGATCCGCGGGCTCAGCGGCAAAGTCGACGACGGAGGCAGCGTCATGGGCGCTATCCACCGCGGCTGGGTGGCCGTCAAGGCCACGCTGTCGACCTACGACGACAAGGCGGTGCTGGAGGAATGCGAACGCGGCGAAGACAACGCCCTGGCGCGATATCGCAAGGCGCTGAAGCAGCAACTTCCCGCAGGCATCAAGCTGGTGGTGGAACGGCAGTTGCAGGGCGTGCAGCGCAACCATGATCAGATCAAGATGTTGCGCGACCAGTTCCGCACTTCGGCTTAAGCAGCCCCCGCCCATGCTGCTGACGCCGGGCGTCGACGAGCACGGCCGAAAGCAGAGAAACGCCGCTACGCCATGGAAGATCGATCCGCGACCGCACTGAAGGCCTACCGCGAAAAGCGCAACTTCGACGTCACGCCGGAACCTGCGGCGGGCGGTCTGGCGAACGAGCAGGCCCGTGCTTTCGTGATCCAGAAGCACTGGGCGAGCCGTCTGCACTACGACTTCCGGATCGAGCTGGGCGACACCATGAAGAGCTGGGCGGTGCCCAAGGGACCCAGCTACGACCCCGCAGATAAGCGCATGGCGGTTCACGTCGAAGACCATCCGATTTCGTACAACGACTTCGAGGGCACCATACCGCCGAAGCAGTACGGCGCGGGGAAGGTCATCGTCTGGGACAAGGGCACCTGGATTCCGCTGGACGACCCGCAGCAGGGATACCGTGAGGGCAAGCTGAAGTTCGAATTGCGCGGCCACAAGATGCGCGGGCACTGGACACTGGTACGCATGAAAGCCCGGAGCGATGAACGACAGGAAGCCTGGCTGCTCATCAAGGAGAAGGATTCATCGGCGCGTCCCGGGTCGGAGTTCAGCGTGGTCGATGAAATGCCCGACAGTGTGAAGCATTTACCGGATGTCCCGGTCGCGGTCGCTTCGGCACCTCCGTCGCCATCGCGGCGTGCTGCCAATGGCCCCGACGATGGCCCGCCGCGCGGCGCGCGCAAAGCGTCCCTGCCCAGAGACCTCCGGCCACAACTCGCGACACTCGTGGACAAGTCGCCGACCCATGCGCAAGACTGGAGCTACGAGATCAAGTTCGACGGCTATCGCATGCTGGCGCGCGCCGAAGGCGGCCAGCTCGCCCTGCTGACGCGCAACGGTCATGACTGGACCGCGAAGCTGCCACAGCTGGAGAGGGCGCTGGCGACGATGGACCTGCCCGACGGCTGGTATGACGGTGAAATCATCATGCCGGGTGAGCGCGTGCCCGCCGACTTCCAGGCGCTCCAGGGTGCTTTCGACTCGGCCCGCACCGGCGAAATCGTCTATTTCCTGTTCGACTTGCCGTATTGCGCCGGGCATGACCTGCGCGAAGTTCCGCTGGTCGAAAGGCGGGCCATTCTGCAGCGGGTAGTCGAGCGCAAGCCGCACGACAAGGTGCGATTCAGCGCGACTTTCGAAGCGAAGCCGGAGGATGTCGTCGCGTCAGCCTGCCGGCTGGGCCTGGAAGGCGTGATCGCCAAGCGCAAGGATTCAGCCTACGTGTCGCGACGTTCATCCGACTGGGTCAAGCTCAAATGCGGCCAGCGGCAGGAGTTCGTGATCGGTGGTTTCACCGACCCGAAAGGCTCCCGTACCGGCATCGGCTCCCTGATCCTGGGCGTGCATGGCAAGGATGGCCGACTGGTCTGTGCCGGCAATGTCGGCACCGGCTTCAATGAACGCGTGCTGCGCGAACTTCGGGGGAAACTCGAGGTCCTCGCCGTGCCGAAGAGCCCGTTCACAGCCGGTGCGGTGGCTCCGCCGTCGGTCCACTGGGTCCGGCCAGATCTGGTGTGTGAGGTGGCTTTCGGCGAATGGACGCGCGACGGCCGAATCCGACACGCCGTCTTCCACGGCCTGCGCGATGACAAGCCGGCTGCTTCGGTGATACGTGAGGAGCCACTTTACGGCGCGCCCCCGGCGGGCAAACGTGCGCTCGCGGCGAAAACCCGGTCCGGCGCCCCCACACGCTCCGCCGAAGCGAAGCCCGAAAAAGCTGGTGCGCCGACCCTTCCCGCGTCGCTGCGCGTGAGCAATCCGGATCGCATCATCGACGCCACGACGGACACCACCAAGATCGACCTCGTGCGTTTCTACGCCCTGGTAGGCCCTTTGATGATGGAGCACCTCAAGGGCCGGCCCGTTTCGCTGGTGCGGGCGCCCAAAGGCATCGCCGGCGAGCTGTTTTTCCAGAAGCACGCCGAGCGCTACGTCATGCCAGGCGTCATCCAGCTCGACCCCACACTGTTTCCGGGGCATCCGCCGATGCTCGAGGTGGCCTCCACGCAAGGCCTTCTCTCCGCGGCCCAGATGAACGTGGTCGAGTTCCACACCTGGAATGGCGTGAAAGCGGCGATCGGCAAGCCCGACCGCATGACGTTCGACCTGGATCCCGGCGAAGGCGTGTCGTGGACGCAGGTGCAGGAGGCGACTCAGCTCGTGTACGTCTTCCTGCAGGAACTCGGCCTCAAGGCTTACCTGAAAACCAGTGGCGGCAAGGGC
>JBDSWB010000111.1:0-4045 GCA_039926915.1 Ramlibacter sp. | reverse complement strand
GGCCACAGGTGGCTCGACAGCGGCACGCCGTAGAGTTGCCCCAACGCCGCCACGCGCTGCCAGCCGGTGACGCCGCCGCACTTCATGGCGTCGGGCATGGCCAGGTCGCGCACGCCCGCGTCGAACGCGTGCCGGAAGTCGAGCGGTCCCCACCAGTTCTCGCCGGCCTGCAGCGGCGTGCGCGTGGCTTGCGCGAGCCGCACCAGCGCCGCGTAATCGTGCGCGAGCACCGGCTCCTCGATCCAGTCCAGCCCTTCGCCGTCCAGCACGGCCAGGCGCCGCGTTGCCTCGGCCGGGTCGAGCGACTGGTTGTAGTCGACCATCAACGCCACGCCGGGCCCGATCGCCGCGCGCATCGCACGAACGACTGCGACGTCTTCGTCCACCGTCGGGTAGCCGATCTTCGCCTTGACGGCCTTGAAGCCCCTGCGCGCCCATTGCCCGGCCGCGTCCGCCGAACCTTTCACGCCGTCATAGCCGACTCCCGCATACGCCTGAACAGGCCGCGCGGCGCCGCCCAGCGCGGCGTACAGCGGCAATTCGCGGGCGCGCGCAAAGGCATCCCACAGGGCCATGTCGATGCCGGCCAATGCCATGCCGACCAGCCCCTGCGTGCCCAGCAGCTTGAAACGCCCATGCAGCCGGTCGGACACCGCGGCGGGCGCCAGCGCCTGGCCGGCCACCAGGGGCTCCAGGTTCTTCATCAGATCGCCCAGTGGCTTGAGGGCCGCTGGCGAGTAGCTGAAGGTGATGCTGTGGCCCCGCACGCCCGCGTCGGTCTGCACGCTCAGCAGCACCAGGGGCGAGACCGCAACCACGCCGGACGCGGTGCGGTGCGGTTCGGCCATCGGCACGTTGACACAGCGGACCTGGAATGAGGTGATGTTCATTCAGCTACTCTAGGCGGCGCAATCGTTCTCTGCCAGTGAAGAATTTTCAGCGGCACCTGAAAAAAAGCAGCTCTCAGGCCAGGCTCTTTTTCAGCCACTCGGCGAAAGCAGCGCATTCCCAGCGGTCCAAGGCGCCCGTGCGCCAGCACAGGTAGTGCGCGTGCGGGCTGGGTACGTTGCGCGCGGAAGTGCGCTCCAGCGTGCCGTTGTCCAGCCAGGGTTGGCCCAGCTTCAGGCGCACCAGCGCGATACCCAGGCCCTGCGCCGCCGCGTCGCACGTGAGGCCGATGTCGTTGAACGACGAACCCTCGGCCGGCTCACCCGCGTCGTACCCGTGCGCCAGAAACCAGGTGCGCCAGGGCTCGAGTGGGCTCTTGATCAACTTGGCCGCGAGCAGCTCCTCGATGGTGTCGAACGGGCCGTGCGCGCGGATGTAGCTGGGCGCGGCCATCGGCGTCACCTCGTCGGTCATCAGGCACACATGCTCCACGTCGGCATACCGCCCGGTGCCGAAGCGGATCATCAGGTCCGCGTCCTCGGCGACGACGTCCAGCAGCGGAATGGACACCTGCAGCGTCAGGTCGATTTCGGGATAGGCCTCGATGAACCCGCGCAGCCGGGGCATGAGGATCGAGCGGGAGAAGGTCGGCGTGACCGCCACGCGCAGCTTTCGCTTGCCCTGCGCCGTGTCGCTGCCCGGAAAGCGCTCGAGGATGGTGAGGCCTTCCCGAACGTGCGCGAGGTACTCGCTGCCGTCTGTCGTCAGCGAGAAATCCGAGCGGCCGAACAGCTTGGCGCCGATGACCTGCTCCAGCTGCTTGACCCGGTGGCTGACGGCGCTGGGCGTGACGCACAGTTCCTCGGCCGCCAGCGTGACCGAACGCAACCGTGCCAAAGCTTCGAATGTCAGCAGGCACTGGATCGGCGGGATGCGGGTGGTCATCGCGTCACTTGAATATCACTGTCTTGTGCCCGTTGATCAGCACACGATGCTCGCTGTGCCATTTGACGGCGCGGGCCAGCACCTGGCTTTCGGTATCGCGGCCCTGCGCTGTCAGCGCTTCCACCGTAGCGCTGTGGTCAACCCGCGCCACGTCCTGCTCGATGATCGGGCCTTCATCGAGGTCGGCCGTCACGTAGTGCGCGGTGGCGCCGATCAGCTTCACGCCGCGGTCGTGCGCCTGGTAATACGGCTTGGCGCCCTTGAAGCTGGGCAGGAACGAGTGATGGATGTTGATGGCGCGGCCCGCCAGCTTGCGGCACAGGTCGTCCGACAGGATCTGCATGTAGCGCGCCAGCACCACCAGCTCGGCGCCTTCGGCTTCCACGATCTCGTACTGCTTCGCCTCGGCCTGGGCCTTGGTCGCGGCCGTCACCGGGATGTGGTGGAACGGCACGTTGTAGCTGGCCGCCAGCTGGTAGAACTCGCGGTGGTTGGAGATGATGGCCGCGATGTCCAATCGCAACAGGCCGCTCTTCCAGCGGAACAGCAGGTCGTTCAGGCAGTGGCCGTCCTTGCTGACCAGGATCACGGTGCGCATCGGCTGGGTGGTGGCGTGCAGCTGCCAGTTCATGCCGTAGGGTTCGGCGAAGAATTTCAGCTGCAGCTTCAGGTCATCGAAGGTGAGCGGGTCGCACGCGAATTGCACCCGCATGAAGAACAGGCCCGTGTCGTGGTCGTTGTACTGGGCGGCCTCTTCGATGTTGCCGCCGCGCTCCAGCAGGAAGCCCGAGACGGCATGCACGATGCCCGTGCGGTCCGGGCAGGAGAGGGTGAGGATGTAGGCGTGAGACATGAGGATCGCAGCAGTGAGGGGGTTCATCAAGTCTTGCCAAATTTTGGCAAGAGGAATATTCTAAGCCCATGAGCACCATGAATATTTCGCTGCCCGAGGAACTCAAGTCGTTCGTCGATGGGCGGCTGCAGACCGAAGGTTACGGAACATCGAGCGAATACATTCGCGAACTGATCCGGCGCGACCGTGACCGCGTCCAGTTTCGCGACTATCTGCTGGAGGGCGTCCGGTCCAAGGCCGACGGCCCCATGGACGCGAGGTACTTCGCCTCGCTGCGCCGGCGCGTGGGGGCTCGCGGGAAAAGAGCCGAGTGAAGCCGGCGATCCGGTCCGCCAGTGCCAAGGCGGACATCGAGGCCGCCCTGGAGTTCTATATCGCCGAGGCCCCCCATGTCGCCGATGGCTTCATCACCGCGCTCGAGAAGGCTGCGGCGCAGATCGAGCGCCAACCCGGCATCGGCTCACCTCGCTACGGGCAGGAACTCAGCATCCCGGGCCTGCGGCACTGGCGCCTGAATCGCTTTCCCTATGCGCTGTTTTACATCGAGCACGACGATCATCTTGACTTCATTCGCCTGGTGCACATGAGCCGCGATATTCCGGCGAGCTTGCAGGCGCAGACTTGAGCCCGATCTCCGAGTCCAGGTTTTCGGTGTTTTCCGGTGCGACCTTAAAGGACGCTACGGCGATCAACGGAAACACTCGTGCAATCGGAGAGAGCCTGTTCAAGAGTTCAACGTAAAGATGACCGGCGCCCAAGGAACGGCGCGCGCAGCGCGCGGACGGCTTTGGGCGTCCGTGTGATTGCCATGTTAAACACGCCGTTCACATGAACTTCCGACGCTTAAATGCCCGCACATCTTCGGGGTTCAGAGCAAACCACTCGCCGTTGGTCTGTTTCTGCGAGAACCGGCGATGCCAATAGAGCTCGATCCCTTCGGGATCATCCGTTCGGATAGCGTGCACCAAGTCTGGTTTTTCGGGCAGTTCGAGCGAGATTTCGCGATGGCGCCGCGGAACTGCGTAAGTTCTTCCGATTTTGTAGTGTTTCCCAAGCTTCAGCATGTAGACGTGTCCGTCCCCACTGACCTCGACCTCGACTGGTTCAATCCCGTCGCGCTGTGCGTGCTCAACCGGGGTAGGCAACATGCCAAGGAGCCCTTCGAACTGCGCGTGCCGCTCGGCGAATGAGTGAAGCTTCGAAATTCTTTCGTCGAGGCCGCCGAGAGTGCTGAATGCTCCGTGACTCGGGAAGTCCTTATCCGTTCTTCGTCGAAGTTTGATTTCGGCAAACGTCGGAAGGCGTCCCTGGTGCAAAGCAAGTAGCGCGAGGCATTTGAGCAGGTGCTCTTCACCGTAG
>JBDSWB010000110.1:0-5362 GCA_039926915.1 Ramlibacter sp. | reverse complement strand
TGCCGAATTACTTCTTGGCGTCCGCCTTGGCTTCGGCCTTCTTGGCATCGGCGGTGGCGTTGGCCATCGCCTTTTCCTTGTTGGCTTCGGCGCCGGCCTTGGTCATCTTTTCCTTGGACTCAGCCTGGGCCTTTTCAGACTTCATGGTGGCCTTGGCCTTCTTCTTGGCAGCTGCGGCGTCGGCCTTGGCCTTCTTCTTGGTGGCCTTGGCTTCGGCCTTGGACATTTTCTCTTCGGCTTTCGCGTCCTTCTTCATGTCACCAGTCATGGCGGCAGGAGCCATCGGCTTGGAGGCGGAGGAGCCGGCCATCGGAGCGCCGACATGCGATGCGCCGAATGAGGAAGCGGCGAAGAAGGAGGCGGCCAGGAGTGCGAGGAGCTTGTTCATGTGAGGGTCTTTCCGGAGTGATGGAGAAAAAAGCCGCCCTTTTCGGGGCTGCCCTGTCACAACGCCCATCCAATCTCTGCCGTTGACGCACCGGGCGCAAAAAAGCCAGCGGCGCGCCCTGTAGGACAATATCCTCTCTTGGTTCGTGCACAGCTAACGAGAGCTCAACAGCAGGCGGGCGTTCGAAAAATGCGAAATCGGGTATCGTCGCGGTCCAGATGAGCGACACCGTCCTTTCCGTTTCCGGGCTTTCCAAGACCTACGCCTCGGGCTTCAGCGCCCTCAAAGGTATCAACCTCGACATCCGGCGCGGCGAGATCTTCGCCTTGCTCGGACCTAACGGCGCGGGCAAGACCACGCTGATCAGCATCATCTGCGGCATCGTCAACGCGACCGAGGGCCGGGTGCTGGTGGACGGGCACGACATATCGGGCGAATACCGGGCGGCCCGTTCGCTGATCGGCCTGGTCCCGCAGGAACTCACCACCGAAGCGTTCGAGACGGTGTGGAACACCGTGTCGTTCAGCCGTGGCCTGTTCGGGAAACCAGCCAACCCCGCCCACATCGAGAAGGTGCTGCGCGACCTGTCGCTCTGGGACAAGAAGGGCAACACCATCCGTACGTTGTCGGGCGGCATGAAGCGGCGCCTGCTGATCGCCAAGGCGCTCTCGCACGAGCCCCAGGTGCTGTTCCTGGACGAGCCGACGGCCGGCGTGGATGTGACCTTGCGCCAGGAGATGTGGCAGCTGGTGCGGTCGCTGCGTGACACCGGCGTCACCATCATCCTCACCACCCACTACATCGACGAGGCCGAAGTCATGGCCGACCGCATCGGCGTGATCAGCAAGGGCGAGATCATCCTGGTGGAGAACAAGGTGGAGCTGATGCGCAAGCTGGGGCGCAAGCAGCTGACACTGCAGCTTTCGCAACCGCTGCAGGCCTTGCCGGCCGGACTGAAGGCACAAGCGCTCGAACTGGCCGCCGGTGGCACCGAGCTCACCTACACCTACGACACGCAGAACGAACATTCGGGCATCGCGGCGCTGCTGGACGACCTGGATCGCGCCGGCATCGCCTTCAAGGACCTGAAGACCAGCCAGAGTTCGCTCGAAGACATTTTCGTCAGCCTGGTGAGGGAAAAGGAAGCATGAACCTCCACGCCATTCGCGCGATCTACCGGTTCGAGATGGCGCGCACCGTCCGCACGCTGCTGCAAAGCATCGTCTCGCCCGTCGTGTCCACCTCGCTGTACTTCGTGGTGTTCGGCTCGGCCATCGGCTCGCGCATCCCCGAAGTGGGCGGCGTGAGCTACGGCGCCTTCATCGTCCCCGGGCTGGTGATGCTGTCGCTGCTGACGCAGAGCATCTCGAACGCCTCATTCGGCATCTACTTCCCGAAATTCACCGGCACGATTTACGAACTGCTCTCGGCGCCGGTCTCCACGATGGAGATTGTCGTGAGCTACGTCGGCGCGGCCGCCACCAAGTCGATCGTCCTGGGTCTCATCATCATGGCGACCGCAGCGCTGTTCGTCCCGATGAAAATCCTGCACCCCGGCTGGATGCTGGTGTTCCTGGTGCTCACGGCCGTTACTTTCAGCCTGCTGGGCTTCATCATCGGCATCTGGGCCGACGGCTTCGAAAAGCTGCAGTTCGTGCCGACGCTGATCATCACGCCGCTCACGTTCCTGGGCGGCAGCTTCTATTCCATCGACATGCTGCCGCCCTTCTGGCAGAAGGTGACGCTGTTCAACCCGGTGGTGTACCTGATCAGCGGCTTCCGCTGGAGCTTCTACGGCGTGTCGGATGTCGGCGTGGAAATCAGCCTGGCAATGACGCTGCTGTTCATGGCGATCTGCCTGGGCGGGGTCGTGTGGATCTTCAAGACGGGTTACCGCCTCAAGAGCTGACGGGCGCGATTCCCTTGTTCAGGCGGGCGCCTGCATGCGGACGCGCCGGGCCGATTCCTCGGCCCGGGCGTCGTCGATCTCCCGCAGCACACCGCCCAGGTCCACCGCGCCCGCCTGGTGCTCGAAGCGGCCAGTGAGTACCACCTCGGGCGTGAGCAGGCCGCGCTGGTAAAGGTCCCAGATCTCGGGGCCGAAATTGGTCTGCAGCAACTCGGGGGCGAAGCCGCCGAAGAAGCCGCGCAGGTTGGCGACGTCGCGCAGCAGCACGCGCTGCGCATGGTTGTTGCCCGCCGCGTCGATGGCCTGGGGCAAGTCGATGATGACCGGTCCTTCCTCGCCCAGCAGCACATTGAACTCCGACAGGTCACCATGCACGACGCCCGCGCACAGCATGCGAACCACCTGCAGCAGCAGCATCGCATGGTGGGCCCGCGCCTGTGCCGGGGTCAGCGCCACGTCGTTCATGCGTGGCGCTGCGTCGCCGCTCGCGTCGGTCACCAGTTCCATCAGCAGCACGCCATCGTGAAAGTTGTAGGGCGTCGGCACCCGCACGCCTGCAGCTGCGAGGCGGTACAGCGCGTCGACTTCGGCATTCTGCCACGCGGCTTCCTGCGACTGGCGGCCGAATTTCGTGCCCTTGGCCATCGCCCGCGCCATCCGCGAATTCTTTACCTTTCTGTTCTCGGTGTAGTCCACCGCCTGGCGAAAGCTGCGCTGAGTCGCTTCCTTGTATACCTTGGCGCAGCGGGCCTCCCCGCCGCAGCGCACGACGTAGGCCATCGCCTCCTTGCCGCTCATCAACTGTCGAACCACGGTGTCGATGAGGCCCTCATCCACGAGCGATTGAAGGCGGGTCGGCGTTTTCATGGGTTCAATTGTGGGGCATGAGCCTGCAGCGGGAAGCCGCGTAGGACGTGGCACCCATGCCGGTCGGGCCATTCGACGGCGCTTTGCCGGGGATGAGCGGCGCATGCTGCAAAGGTGGACAAGCCGGTCCAGTCATCACCATAACCAAGGTCACCATGAACAAACACCAATTAATCGGAGCAACCAAGGGCGCGCTGGGCGCGGCACAGCAACCGGCAGGCAAGAGCCTCGGAAGCACGAGCCAGAAGGCCAAGGGCCTGGCCAAGAAGGCCGAGGTTCGGATGCAGGAGGCCTACGGCAACCTCAAGGAAGCCCTCAAGAATTCGAGGCACTCATGACTGATCCGCGGAATATCGCGCACGACAAGAAAGTGCAGCAGGAAAAGAAGCATCGCCACGAAGAGATCGCTCCGGGCGCCGATCACGCTGTCCAGCCGGGCAAAAAACCGCACATGGCGCCGCAGCCGGAGGCGCCCGTCTCGGACGTCCCGGGCGACGACACCCAGACTCCGGCCGACGCCAAGTGAGGCCCGGGGGTGCTTCCAATTCGTACGAAATCGGGAAACCGTCCTACACCGAAACGTCCGGATTTCCCCTGCGCGCGCTGTGGGGGGCGGCTACGCTGATTGCTCAGTTCCGCCGCTTGGCGGTTCGACTTCGCAGGAGACTCAAGATGAACAGACTTTTGAAACACACCTTTGCGCTGGCGGCCGTGGCGATCGCATCACATGCGGCCGCGCAGGTTACGTTCTACCAGGACGACGATTTCCGCGGTCCTTCTTTCACCACCGATCGTGATATTGGCAACTTCCAGCGCTTCGGCTTCAACGACCGCGCCTCGTCGGTCGTGGTGCAGAACGAACGCTGGGAAGTCTGCCAGGACGTCCGCTTTGAGGGACGCTGCATTGTGCTGCGCCCCGGCCGCTACCCTTCGCTCTCCGCGATGGGCCTGAACGACCGGGTGTCGTCGGTGCGCGCGATCGGCCAGGACGAGCGCATCGTCGACGGCCGCTACGCGCCTGCGCCTTGGATCAGAGATCGCGGCGACCGGCCTGCGCAGAGCAACCGGCCTTCGCAGATCACTTTCTTTGAGCATGACAACTTCGAGGGCCGCGGCTTCACCGCCGACCAGGCCATCGAGGACTTCGGCCGCATCGGGTTCAACGACCGCGCTTCTTCGATCGAGGTTCGCGGAGAAAACTGGGTTGTCTGCGAAGACATCCGCTACGCCGGCCGCTGCCTGATTCTGCAGCCGGGCCGCTACCCGTCGCTGTCGGCCGTCGGTATGAACGATCGCATCTCTTCGGTGCGCGAGATGGACCGCAACGACCGCAACGCCGACTACCGTGTCGTGCCCGGCTCCACTGCGCCTGGGTCGTTCGTCTCCGGTCCCGGCCGCGACTTGTCCCCGCCGGCGGAGGGCCGCATCACTTTTTACGAGCACGACGGCTTTCAGGGCCAGACCTTCACGGCGGACCGCGCCATCCCCGACTTCTCGACGTATTCGTTCAACGATCGCGCTTCTTCCATTGACGTCGTCGGTCGCTGGGTGGTGTGTGAAGACGCGCGTTTCAGCGGCCGTTGCATCGTGCTGCAGCCGGGCCGCTACCCATCGCTGTCGCCATTTGGCCTGAACGACCGCATCTCGTCGGTGCGCCCCGCCGACCGCAACGACCTGGCCCAGGACGTTCGTCAGGCGCCCGTCGCAGCTTATGACTATCGCCGCCGCGGCGGCGAGACACTGTACGAAGCCCAGGTGACTTCGGTGCGCGCCGTGGTGGCCGGGCCGCAGCAGCGCTGCTGGGTCGAGCGCAACCAGATCGCGTCGAACAACAGCAGCGCCAACGTCCCCGGCGCCATTGCCGGTGCCCTGATCGGCGGTATCCTGGGTCACCAGGTCGGCGGCGGCAGCGGCCGTGACGCCGCCACGGCACTGGGCGTCATCGGCGGCGCGGCCATCGGCGCCAACGTGGGCACCGGCAACCAACCCGCGTACACGCAGGACGTGCAGCGCTGCGACCGGCCCGTCGCGGGTGTCCGGCCCGACTACTGGGACGTGAGCTACGTGTTCCGCGGCCAGGAGTATCGCGTGCAGATGGCGGCGCCCCCCGGCCCGACCGTCACCGTCAATGGCGCCGGCGAGCCGCGCGCCTGAGCCCAGGCTCGGCGCACGCAAAAGCGGCCCTTCGGGGCCGTTTT